>JBAUTG010000108.1:0-30676 GCA_049582105.1 Candidatus Dormiibacterota bacterium
GGCCGCTGGTCGTCCTCACGCTCGTGGCGCTGGTCACGGCGGGGGTGGGCGTCGCCGCCGGCGCAGCCGCATCCACGGCGTCAGCCGCATCGATGGCCGCACATCTCGAGGCCGGCGGGGACTACGCGAGCGCCATTGCCGTCGATCGCGAGATCGAGAGCAGGACCGGGCCGCTCTTTCTGATCGACGCCTCGGCGGCGTCTGACGCGGGGCGCGCGGAGCAACGGACCCTGCTCGCGTGGGCGAAGGCCCTCGGGCACGAGGGGAGGATCGACCAGGCCGTGTCCGTGTACCGGTCCGTGACCGCCTCCTCGCTCCGCAGGCAGGCAACCGAGGCGATCGCAGCCCTGCTCTACGGCTCGGCAACCGCGGACGCGGCCAGAGGCTCCTATCCGAGCGCGATCCTCCGCCTCGAGCAGGTCATGGCTCTCGCCCCGGACACCGGGGACGGCGCCGCCGCCCATCGACAGCTCCCGATCGTGGAGGCCGCCGACGCGCAGGCGTTGCTCACAGCGGGACATGGACAGGACGCGGTCGCCATGCTCGACACCGTGGTCCAGGCGGGTTCGGCGGCCGCGACGACCGCTGCGAACGCGATCTACCCGGAAGCGCTGCTCGTTGCCGGCCAGGAGGATGTCGCCCAGCAGGCCTTCAAGGAGGCCGTCTCGACGCTCCAGCGGCTGGTGATCCACTTCGCAGGATCGCCGCAGGCGGCGCAGGCACAGTCGATGCTCAGCGCGCCGGTCTCGGTGAGCGGGACGCTCGTCGACAAGAACGGTGTGCCGGTGTCCGCACGGGTTCGACTCAGCACCAACTACAAAGCCGAGCCCGGCGGCACGTACAAGACGAGCGGGCCGTTCTACACATCGAACGCCGACGCGTCCGGCGACTTCATCTTCACGTCGGTGCCGATCGGTGGCCCCTACGTCCTCGAGGTGTTCACCAACGGCGCCTGGACGACGCTCGTCGATCCGGTGAGCGGCCTGCCCGCGCACCCGGTGAAGGTCACCGCCCTGGTCCCGGTCCTGATGACCTTCGTCGTCCTTCCCTCCTGAGGCCCTCGGGGCGAAACGGAGGACCACTCACCCGGCTACGATGGTCGGGTCATGGGAGGGGAGTTCGAGGGAGTGGTGCGTCCTCGACGCATGCCCCGAGGCCGTCGCGCACAGGCGACTGTCGAGTTCGCAGTGGTCATCCCGCTCTTCCTGATCTGCTTGATCGGAGCCCTCGACGCGGGCCTCTGGGCCGTGCAGACGTCAGCCGAGGTCTCGGCAGTTGAACAGGCGGCGACGGTCGCGGCTTCTGCCGGCTCCGATCCGACTGCCGAAACCGCTCCGACCGCGGAGGCGGTGACCGCGGCCATCTCGAGCGAGCTCCGGGCGGCGCTTTTCGGAACCAGCGTCATGAGCTGGTGCGGCCCGGTGGCCGGCACCGCGTGCGAAGCCGCCACTGCGCGGGACTGCCCCGCCACGCCGGCCGAGGTGCAGGCGAAGGAGGGGCCGCGGGTGGTCATCATCTGCGTCAGCGAACAGGACCCGCCGGCATGCGTCACGCCGCCACCCGGTGTCCGGGCGCCCTATCCGCGCGGGTGCGACGACTCCCCGATGATCACCGTCCGCGTCATCGGCTTCATCGCGTCGCTCGTGCCCCCCGGCTTCGGTCCCGGCGCGGCCGGATTCGAGCTGCCGACAGACATCTCGGCCACCACGCACACGTTTCGCTTCGCTCCGTGACTCGCCGGGACCGCCGTGGCGACGACGCGCAGGCCGTGCTCGAAACCGCGTTGGTCCTGCCGATTCTCCTGTTCCTGGTGTGCAACTTCGTTGCGGTCATGGTCCAGGTGACGATCCAGGAGCAGCTCAACGCTGCGACGGCGCTTGCAGCACAGTCGCGATTTCAGGCGCCGAACAGCGCGGTCGACCCGTCAGGCACGCGATGCTGCGGCGCCGCCGGCGCGACCCTCGACACGTCCGGGTTGCCGACGGGTTGTCGCTACGCGGCGGAGTCGTTCTACGGAACGATGAAGACGTACACGGGCATGCTGCAGTGGCAGACTGCCGCGCTCTGCACGTCGGGCGGCGACAGCGGCGATGGCGCACATCCACGTGTTGCGGCGCGAGCGTATCCGGGTGCTCCCGCCGGATCGGAGGTCACGTGTGACATCGGCTCGACCGCTCCCGGGGGAGCCGTGATTCCCGGGTATCTCGACCGCGCCCTCGCACCACCGGGCGGTCTCGACGTCGTCATCTGCGCCGCGACGACCAAGATCGACTTCGCGCAGACCCCGCTTGCGTGGGGTGTGTTCTGGATGCCGACCGTGCACGCGCAATCGGAGGCGCTCCCGCCGCCGTTCCGCCAGTGACGGCGCACCGTCGGAATCGCCTGCAGCGCCAGCGTGGGCAGACGTTGATCATGTTCGCGCTCGCATTCGCGCTGTTCCTCTTCAGCGTCACGTGTCTCGTCGCCGACAGTGCCTACCTCTATGTGTGGTCCGGGCGCGTCACCGCAGCCGCGCAGCTCGGTGCGCAGTCGGGCGCTGACTCCGTGGATCCCCGGTATCTCTACGGGCAGTCCGGACCGTGCCCGGCGCCCGCTCCGGGCACGTGTGCGGTACAGATCGTCGACGTCAGCCCGCAGGACATGGATGGGGCGCTGTTCGCCTTTCAGCGCGCATGCATCCAGGCAGGCGACCAGTCCGCGCAGATGCCACGTGACTCAGCGGATCCCGGCGTCCTGAAGACGGCGGACGATCCGCAGGACCCGGACGGGACGTCGTGCGCGAGCGACGGATGTCGGGTGTATGCGGTGGTCTCACGCGCGGTGCATCTGCCGATTCCGATCCCCGGATTCCCGGACACGGTGACCGTGCGCGGCATCGCCTACGCAGCGCCGGTCGTCGGCACCACGGTCGCGACGTCGGTGTGCACCGGCAGCGGGTGGGTGCCCGCGCCACCGCACTGAGCGCGGCCTGCGCGGGGCACCACCTAAGCTCGCGAGGTGGTGATACAGGAGCCCGCGCTCTGGCGGGATGTGCCGGTCCGGGGCGAGGTCCTCGACGCCTCCACCCGCGGTCTGAGCGGGCTTGAGTCGCTTCGGCAGCTGCGCGGTCAGCCGCCGATGGGACGGCTCACCGGCGTCACCTTCGAAGGCGCGGATGAGGGAACGGCAACATTCACCATGCCGGTCTCGGCGTGGTTGCAATGGTCGAGCGCCGGCGTCCCGGGCGGCGTTCTCGCGCTGCCGGCCGACGCGGCGCTGGGGTGCGCGTTGCAGTCGCTGATGCCGGCGTACACCCAGTACACGACAGCCGAGATGTCGATGACGTACGTGCGTCCGGCGCGCGTCGGTTCGACGGTGACAGCCCGGGGGCGCTCCCTCTACGCCGGGCGGACCATGGGGCTGTCCGAGTGCCAGGTGACCGATGACGCCGGGCGGATGGTTGCGCATGCCACCTCCCGGATGCGCATCTTCGGAGACCCCGCGGCGGGCGCTCCGACGCGTGGTGGCACGGCCGTGCCACCCAAGCTCACGCTCCCGGCACCCTCGCCCGATGACGGGCCCGATCCCTATCTCCGGCCCGTCGTGCATGACCGCGTGGACGCCGAGGAGCTGCGCCACCGTCCGGGGATCGAGGTCGTCCGAGCCCAGATCCGGGGCGACCTCCCTCTCCCACCGCTGCACCACCTCATGGGCCTGGTCCCCACCGCCGCGGCCCCCGGCGCCGCGGCGTGCGTCCTGCCCTTGAGCGGCTGGCTGGTGACGCCCTTCGGCTGGCCGCAGGGCGGCTTTATCGTCGTGCTCGCGGACCTTGCCCTGGCGCTTGCGGTGCAGACGACGCTGGCCTCCGGCGAGCGGATGGCGTCGGTCGACATCAAGGTGAACTTCCTCCGGCCGGTAGCCGGCGACGGCAGCACCATCGAAGCCCGGGCGAAGGTCGTCCATCGGGGCCGGAGCCTGGCCGTGACGACAGCCGAAGTGATTGCGGCGGACGGGCGCACGGTCGCGATCGCCACCGGGTCGGCACACCTGCTCGGCAGGTGAGCGGCGCGGATCCCGCGAAGGCCCCGGGCAGGCGACGCTGACCTCACGCGATCTCGCGCTCCCCGAGCCTGGGATGGCGCACCTCGTTCACCGGCAGCCGGACGCCGAGATCCCGGGCGATCTGTCTCCCGTCCGGGCTCCCCCAGCCGCTCGCCAGGTCCCAGCCCTTGCCGGCGCGGTAGGGGCCGCCCGTATCGCCCGCGGTGACGTCGTTGAAGCCGCGTCCCCTCCGCGCATACAGCGCCCCATGCGGGAGACCGATCCGGTGCCCGAGCTGCGCCGACACGAGCGTCCAGAGCGCGGTGTACATCGGCGCCACTGCGGAGGTGCCGCCCGTGGAGCGAAGACGGCGCTGCGCGACGACGTTCCACCCCGTGAGCGGGTCGGCATTTCCGGATCCGTCAGGGAGCCCGCGACCGGGCACACCGCCATCGGCCGATCGCGGCCGGATGCCGAGCGCCGCCTGGTATGCGGGGACGGGGAACGCGCTGCTCACCCCGCTGCCGGCCGCGCCGGCGCCGCGAGAGAGCTCGTTCCAGACCGTCTCCGTCCTGATCCTGCCGCGGGCCGCGAGCAGCGTCGTCCCACCGCAGGCCCAGATGTGCGGGCTCGACGCGGGGAACTCAGGGTGCTGGTATCCGTCGATCTCGTCGTTCGTCGAGCCGGCATCGCCCGCCGCCGCGCTGAACGTCAGTCCATGCAGCGCTCCCGTGGCGAAGGCGGCGTCGAGGCCTCTGATGCCCTGCGCGGACCAGTGGTCCTCAGGGGAGCCCCAGCTGATGGAAACCGCCGCCGGGTGGCGGGCGGCGTCGCTCGCCGCGGTCGCCGCGGCGTCGATGAAGCCACGCTCGCTGTTCGGGGCGTTGTAGCTGACGATGGTGACGTGCGCCTTCGGCGCCATCGCGGCGATCATCCCGCCGATGACCTGGTAGTCCAGGGCGACCTCGACGTCGGCGCCACTCGGATCCGGCATCGGCGTCGCGCCGTCGAGCCAGACGTTGGTGATGTCCGGCGCGGGCAGACCGAGCCTGGCAAACGACGCCGCGAGGTCGAAGGGGTGGACGACGCCGCCCAGCTCGATCATGCCTGCCACAAGCTCGAGGCCCTCGCCGCCGTTGGGCAGACGCGGGTAGTCGTACAGAGCTGCGATCTGAGGCGGGTCGTACGCGAGCATCGCACTGCGGCCGTCGTCGAGCGAGCGGACATGCGATCGCGCGATGGGGCGGTCGTCGAGTCCGAAGACGCCGTCGATCACGCCCTCGAGATGAACGGGGATGTGGACAGGCCCGGTGTGCCCGCGATATTCGACGGTCCGGCCGTCAGGCTGCTGCCAGCGGAACTGCTCGAGGTCCACCTCGAAGGCGCGGGCGAGCTGCTCGGTGCTGCCGCGCACCATCACGCGCCGCGTCGCCGGGTCCTCGAACGTCACCTGCAGCCCGGCAGCGGTCGCCAATCGGGCGACGCGGTCGCGGTCCGCAGGGGCGAAACCGTGGCGCGCCGTGAGCTGGCTCAGGTCCAGGTGGCGCGCGTCACGGCTCGGCAGTGACTGCAGCCACGCGAGGCTTTGCGCCGTCGTCGGGCCGGTCACCCGCTCGCGCAGGAGGAGCGTGACCCCGGCGTCGGTCTGGAGCTCGGCTGCGGTGAGCTTGCGGACGCGACGGTGTCCGGCACGAGTGCCCCCCGCAGGGTGGTAGGCGCTGCCGCGCAGCGGGATGAAGTCGGGCATGATCGACCCCTTCTCGAGGACGTCGGGCGGGCGCCGCCGTTGCGACGGCGCTGCATCCCGACTCGGAGCCGCCCATCGTCGAGCGGCGTTCCGGACACCTCGCGGTCAGTGCGTCGTGCGGACCCGCTCCAGCGCGTCGATGGCGCCGTGGTTCTCGAGCGACGAGAGATCGCCGGGATCGTTGCCCAGGTACACGGAGCGCACCACGCGACGCAGCACCTTCGCGTTGCGTGTTTTGGGCAGTTCTGACACGATCTCGACCGCATGCGGGGCGAGTGCCTTGCCCATCTCGTCGGCCACGGCGCGGGCGAGGTCTTTGCGCAGCTCCGGCGAGTCGCTGACGCCCGGCTTCAAGACGACGAACACCACGAGCGCCTCCCCCTTGAGCGGGTCGGGCACGCCGATCGCGGCTGCCTCGGCAACGGCGCTGTGCGCGACCAGCGCCGACTCGACCTCCGCAGGGCCGAGACGTTTCCCTGCAACCTTGATCGTGTCGTCGCTGCGCCCGCGGATGTACCAGAGCCCGTCGGCATCCACCTCGCACCAGTCACCGTGCACCCAGACGCCCGGCCAGCGCGACCAGTACGTCTCGAGATACCGCTCGCGATCACGCCAGAACCCCTGCGTCATGCCGGGCCAGGGGGCACGGATGACGAGCTCACCGACGCGGTCACGCACGCTGTGACCGTTCTCATCGACGATGTCGGCCGCCATGCCCGGGCACGGCCCGGCGAATGCGCACGGCTGCAGCGGCGTGAGCAGGTTGCCGGAGAGGATGCCGCCGGAGATCTCCGTGCCGCCCGAGTAGTTGATGACGGGGAGACGCCCACCGCCGATCTTCCGCTGGTACCAGAGCCACGGGTCGGTGTTCCACGGCTCGCCGGTGGAGCCGAGCACGCGCAGCGAGGAGAGATCGTGGGCGAGGACCGGTTCATCGCCGTAGCGCATGAGCGCGCGGATGACGGTGGGTGCGATGCCGAGCACGGTCACGCGATGCCGCTCGACGACCGACCAGAGGCGGTCCGGGCCGGGGTGGTCGGGGACGCCGTCGAACAGCACGAGTGTCGCGCCGATGCTGAGCGCCCCGCAGATCGCCCAGGGACCCATCATCCACCCGATATCGGTGAACCAGAGCAGTCGGTCCTGCTCACCGACGTCGAAGCAGTGCGCCATGTCCTGCGTCGCCTTCACCGGGAATCCGCCCTGCACGTGCACCGTTCCCTTGGGCCGGCCGGTGGTCCCGCTCGTGTAGATGATCATGAACGGCGAGTCCGCCTCGGTGTCCATCACCTCCGGCCCGTCCGCGAACGAGTCGGGCATCGGTTCGAAACGCACGTCGCGTCCGGGATGCATCGACGTTGTCCCGTCGTCGATCCGCGGCACCACCAGGATGTGGCGCAGCGCAGGCAGCTGCTCGGCGGCCTCGTCGGCAACGGCTTTCATCGCCACGATCCCGCCGCGCCGCTTGAATCCGTCAGCAATGACTAGAACCTTGGCCTCGCAGTCCCGCAGGCGGGACACGATCGCACCCGCGCCGTAGCCACTGAAGAGCGGAACGACGATGGCGCCGAGCCATGCGCATGCCAGGAAGAGCGAGACGGTTTCCGGGATCATCGGAAGGCAGAGCCCGACGCTGTCACCCGCCCCGACGCCGAGCGAGCGCAGCGCCGATGCCGCATATGCGGTCTCGCGCTCGAGGCGCCCGTAGGTCCACTCGCGGACCGTGCCGTCATCACCTTCGGAGACGACCGCGACGCGGTCCGGGGCGCGCCGCGCCCAGCGGGTCACGGCGTTGTGGGCCAGGTTGAGCCGCCCGCCGACCCAGAATCGAGTCCACGGGAGTCCCGCGGACGTGTCCATCGCACCATCGAACCGGTGTGCCCACTCCACGCCGATGTCGTCGGCGACCGCGGCCCAGAAACGCTGCGGCTCCTCTGCCGCGAGCCGCGCGACACCATCGAGTCCGGAGACGCCGAGCGCGTCGATGAAGCCCTGCAGTCGGGAGGTGCCGGCCTGCTCCGCTGACGGCGTCCAGGCGAAGCGCGAAGGGGTTGCGCTCACTGTGGCGAGCCTACCAGGGGTGGTTCGCCTTCCGGGATGCCCCGCCTCAGCGGTCGATCGCCGACATGTCCCAGTGACGGTCGCCGCGCACCTCTCCCGGACGCACCGCCTCGTCGATGCGGCGCAGCTCGGTCGCGTTGAGGGACACCGCTGCGGCGCGGGCGTTCTCCTCCACGCGGCTTTGCCGCTTCGTTCCCGGAATCGGCACGATGTCGGAGCCTCGATGCAGCAGCCAGGCGATGGCGATCTGTGCGGCCGTGAGTCGCTTATCCGCTCCGATCTCCCCGAGCCGCGCGGCGATCGCGGCGTTGGCTTCCAGGTTGCCCTCCGCGAAGCGCGGGAACCTGGTGCGCCGTATGTCGGACTCGGGCAGCGTGTCCGCGGTGAAGGTCCCGGTGAGGATGCCCCGCCCGAGCGGGCTGTACGCGACAAACCCGATGCCCAGCTCGCGCACCATGGGGAGCACGCTCTCCTCGACGTCGCGGCTGAACAGCGAATACTCCGACTGCACTGCGGAAATCGGGTGCACGGCGTGCGCGCGCCGGATCGTCTCCGGTCCCGCCTCGCTCAACCCGATGTATCGAACCTTGCCCGCCTGCACGAG
Organism: Candidatus Dormiibacterota bacterium; assembly: GCA_049582105.1. Taxonomy (GTDB): domain Bacteria; phylum Chloroflexota; class Dormibacteria; order Aeolococcales; family Aeolococcaceae; genus Palsa-851. The sequence continues at coordinate 8,433 of JBAUTG010000108.1, forward strand.
CTCTGCCATCGCACCGACCGTCTCCTCGATCGGCACCGTACGGTCGACGCGGTGCTGGTAGTACAGGTCGATCGTGTCGATGTCGAGCCGTCGGAGCGACGCCTCGCACGCGCGATGCACGTACTCGGGCGTGCCGCTGATCGTCTGCGATCCGTCCGCCTGACGCACGAGACCGAACTTCGTCGCGACCACGAACTGGTCGCGGCGTCCGATCAGCGCTCTCCCGATCAGCTCCTCGTTCGTGAAGGGGCCGTACATGTCCGCCGTGTCGAGCAGCGTGATGCCGAGCTCGGCCGCGCGATCGATCGTCGCGAGCGCCTCGCGCTCGTCGCGGTCCGCAGCGGTGCCGTAGAAATCGGACATGCCCATGCAGCCGAGACCGAGTGCGGAGACCTCGAGCCCCTGGGTGCCCAGCCTGCGCTGCTCCACGTCAGGGAAGGATGAGCGAACGCGCCGTCGCTACGCCACTTGCGTGATCGGGGGCGCGCTCTTGCGGACCGCGCGGCCGGTGTTGGCCCACCCGTAGATCGTGGCTGCAATGCCGGTGAGTCCGGCGACCAGGAAGGCGAGCTCGGTGCCGCCGACTTCGGCGAGCCACCCGGCAAGGAAGCCACCGATGGGAGCGGTCCCGAAGAAGACGTACCCGTAAATCCCGAGCACTCGACCGCGCATCTGGTCGGTGACGGCGAGCTGCAACGTTGAGTTGGCCTGCGCGGTGTAGAGCGTGAAGGCGATCCCGACCACCACGAGTGCGATGCCCGCGGCCCAGATGACGTGGAGCGGCGCGAGTGCAAGCTCGGAGGCGGAGAAGAGCGCGGCGCCGACGAGCATGGTGTGCCGGCTGGCACGACCCAACGAGGCCGAGAAGAGCGCGCCAAGGAACGCGCCGAAGCCGAACAGTGCCGAGAGGATGCCGAAGACCTCGGCGCCGCTGTGCAGCGTTCGCGACGCGACGATGGGAAGCAGCACGCTGAAATTCATGCTGATCGTCGCGATGAACAGCATCATCATGAGGACGGAGCGGATCACCGGTGTCCGCCATGCGAATTTCAGACCGTCAAGCGATCCACGGAACAGGTTCTGAGGGTGCTGATCGCGGCTCGTCGGGAAGAGGTCGTGCACGCGCATGAGTCCGAGCGCCGCAAGCACAGCGAGATAGCTGAGCGCGTTGATCAGGAAGCAGATTCCCACACCGGCGATGGCGATCAGCCCACCCGCGATGGCCGGACCGACGATGCGCGAGGCATTGAAGATGCTCGAGTTGAGCGCGACGGCATTGGGAAGCTCGTCGCGCCCGACCATCTGAATTGTGAACGCCTGACGCACCGGGTTGTCGAGCACCGTGACGGTCCCGGAGATGGCTGCGATCACGTACACCTCCCACACGGTTGCGTGGCCGGTGAGCGTTAGGACCGCGAGCAACGTCGCCGCGATCATGAACGCGGTCTGCGTGCCAATCAATACTTTGCGCTGGTCGAGCCGGTCGGCGATCGCGCCACCGAAGAGACCGAGCACTCCGTACGGCCCGAACTGGCACACCGCGAGAAATCCGACCGCGAGCGGTGAGTGGGTGTTCTGGACCACGAACCATGCCTGGGCCACGCTCTGCATCCACGTGCCGCTGATGGACACGACCTGTCCGAAGAAGTACAGGCGGTAGTTGTAGTGGCGGCTCAAGCTCGCGAAGGTGCGCGCCGTCGCGCTGCCGATTCCGAGGCTCATTCCGGCTGCACCAGCAGCGCCTCCAGCGGCGCGATAGCAGCCGCGATCGCTGCGAGGTCGACGTCCGTGAGCGAGGTGAGCCGCGCCGAGAGCCATGCGGTTCGCTTCGAGCGGATGGCCCGCAGGACGCGTATTCCTTCCGCTGTGACCTCGAGATCGACGCGACGCCGGTCGTGTTCGCCCTGGCGCCTCGTGACCAGGCCGGACGCCTCGAGGCGGTCGATGTGGTTGCACACCGAAGGCATCGAGGTTCCTTCACGCTCGGCGAGCTCGGCCACGCCGATACCGGGCTTGTCCTCGATCGCGCTCAGGAGCGAGAGCTGTCCGGCCGACACGCCCGAGGCATGCACCTCCCGGCGGAGGCGCCGGCTCAGATGCAGGAGCACCGGGCGCAGCCGGTTGGCGACCTCGACGGGCTTGTTGGACTGCGCGATCACGAAATTGATTATATAAGCTAACTAAGCTTCCGGCAATGCCTTTCCGGTAACGGGAACCGAGCGGCCGGCCCGCGCGTCTCCATCCCCGCACGATGTGAATCCAGTGGAGGTCTCGCTGATGCGCAAGGTCCTGTTTGCCGGCATAGGGGTTGCCGCGGCTGCCGTGCTCCAGGCGGGGCAGGCGATGGCGTGCGGCGGGCTCGTCGCGCCCGACGGGGACGTCCGCCTCGCCAAGGCGACAACCTTCGTCGCGTGGTCGGGCGGTGTCGAGCACTACATCACGAGCTTCGCCTACACCGGCGCCGTGGTCGACGTCGGATGGATCGTGCCGCTCCCGGCCGTCCCGACCTCGATCACCGAGGCGGGCGCCTGGACCCTGCAGCGGCTCGAGCGTGAGTTCGCGCCACCCGTGGACTTCGCCGAATCGGGCGGGGTTGTCGACGCGGCAGCCGCGGCTCCGGCCGTCGTCATCGAGCAGGTGCAGGTCGAGGCTCTCGACGTCACCGTGCTCAAGGGGAGCGGCCAGGCGGTGATCGACTGGTGCATCCACAACGGTTTTCTCGTGTCACCGGAGATCCAGAACCACCTGCTCCGCTACGCGAGCACGAGCCCCGTGTTCATGGCGGCGAAATACAACACGTCGATCGCGTTGCAGCGTCACCAGCAGGCGGGTGACGGTGTGCCGCTCCTCATCACGATGCGCACGCCGCAGCTCTGGGTCCCCCTCGAGATCCTCGCGAGCGACGGGGCGCCGGTGAATGCGGACCTCTTCCTGCTCACCGGCCGGCCGCTGCGCACGCAGAGCGGGCACCTCGCCGTCTCCGATGCGACCAACGGCGACAGCGTTGACGGCACAGCCGGCTTCACGATCGCCGGCGCCGAGCCCATGAACGCGAGCCTGCACCACGACCTCTCGACCGATCGCAACATGTCGTGGGTGCCCGCGAAGGGCTACGTCACCTACCTGACGCTGAACGCTCCCGGCGCCGACGTCACGTACGACCTCGGCGTCGACCGCAACAACGTGATCAGGCTGGCCTCGTTCGGGACGCCGGTATCCCGTCTGGCGGGCGCGAATGCCGCCATTCCCGTCGCGCCGGATCCGTCGGCGCTGCTCCTCCCGATCCTGCTCATCGCCGGCACCTTGCTTCTGGTGGCTCCGCTCTCGATCGGAGCCTGGCGGCACGCCGGAGCCGGCTCGCCCGAGGGTGATGCGTCGGAGTAGGGGTGGAGTGGCCATCGGATCGTTGCGAAGTAGTGTCCTTCGGGTAGCGCATTGCCGGGAGATGGCGCGCAGGATCGGAGCGTGTCCACGACCGGAGCTGCGCTCCCGATAACCACGACCGTGCCGACGACCGACGAGCAGTGGCTGCAGTGGGCGCTGACCGTGTTCGGCGGCAACCATGCGCGTGCGACCGCCGCCGCGGCAGCGGCAGCCGAGGCTCGGAGGGCAGGCGCGTCGAGCGATGCCCTGTTTGCCGCAGCGCACGCTGCCTACAACAAGCCGCTCGCGGCCGCGACGGCGGCACCCGTCATGCCCGCGAAGGTCATGTTCAAGGACGCGGGTGCGCGCGTGATACGGCCGACCGGTCGCAGTGCGCTCGGCCTCACCGTCGCCGCGATCCTGCTCGCCGGGATCATCGACGTGTTCGCGAGATTCGAGAGCAACGACATCGCACCGGCCATCCTCGTGCTTGCGCTCGTCTTCGGCGGCTGGTTCGCGCTCAGCCTCCGCAGCCGCGTTCGCATCATCGGTGACACGGTCGCGGTGCAGGGGATGCTGCACCGGCGCGTCTTCCGCCGGATCGATGTCCGTCAGATCACGGTCCAGCCGCGTTCGCGACAGTGGTATCAGTGGGGCGGGCCCAACGGGCCGGTCCGCGGTCAGTTCCTCGTGTCATTCGTGGACGAAGACTTCGCGCACCCGTTCGAGTTGCGTCAGGGTGCCTGGACGCGAGCGGACTTCGACCGCATCGGCGCGGCGATCGGCGTCGACGTGGTGATCGACTCCAACCCGAGCATCACCTAGCGGGGAAGTTCAGGATCTCCACGGGCTCGATCGTCTCGTCGAGCGGGGTCCCGGTCACCGTAGAGGCGAAGTACAGCTCAGCCTCCGCCGAGCGTGCGATGTTCTGCGCCTGGCGGAACCCGTGCTGCTCGCCCGGGAAACCGATATAGGCGCAGGGCACACCACCCGACTGCAGCGCGTCGAACATCAGCTCCGCCTGACGTGCGGGCACCACCGGGTCATCGAGGCCCTGCAACAGCAGCACGGCGCCACGAACGCGGTCGATGAAGTGGACCGGCGACCGTTCGCGCAGCAGGCTCATGTCGTACGGCGCGGTGTAGTGCGACTCGAACTTGTGGGGATCCTGGTCGAACAGCACCTCGAGGTCCGCGATGCCGAACAGGCTCATGCCCGCGCTGAACGTGTCGTGGAAGACCATCGCGCACAGCACGATGTAGCCACCTGCGCTGCCGCCGTGGATGAAGAGCCGATCCGGATCAACGTCGCCGCGTTCCACGAGGTACCGCGCTCCCGCGACGCAGTCGCCGACATCGACAACGCCCGACTGCCCGTTGAGCCGCTCGCGATAGGCGCGACCGTACCCCGTGCTGCCGCCGTAGTCGACATCGAGGTACGCAAACCCGCGGCTCGTCCAGTACTGCACCGCGGGAGAGAGCGCGATGTTGGTGTTGGATGTCGGACCGCCGTGGGCGCGGACGAGGAGCGGTGGCTTGTAATCCGAACCCGGGTCGACCGCGTCGTTTCTCGGCTGGTAGTACCAGGCGTGCGCCATGTCTCCACCGTGGCCTGTGTAGGTGACGGGCACCGGCCTCGAGAGCATCGACTCGTCGATGGTGACGCCGCCACCGCCGTTGCCGAGGACGCGACACGCACCGGTGGCGAGGTCGTACCGCACGACACTCATCGGATCGTCCGTGCCGCCGGCCAGGAAGAGAACGTCGTCGCCGTGCACGTTGACGTGATATCCGAATTGCGTATACGGGGTCTCGAGCCGCGTGATCGCCCCCGAAGGCTCGAGGCGATGGAACTCCCACGCGCCGTCGCGGCACGCCCAGAGGAGGATCCGTCCGCCGTCGCAGAATGCGTAGGTCTCCAAGCCGAAGGTCCACTGCGGTGCACCGCATTCCGCTTCCATCGGCGCGATCGGGGTGACGGTTCCGCCGTCGAAACGGCAGAGGTTCCACCACCCCGTCCGGTCGGTGCTGAAATGCAGGACGGACTCGGGCGACCACGCCGGCTGTGTGATCGATTCCCTCGCGCCGCCGGCAACGAGGTCCGCGCCGCGCGGCAGCCCCGCCTCGTCGAGCTCTGCCACCCAGAGCTCGCAGCCGTCCCAGGGCATGTTCGGAAAGTTCCAGGTCAGCCACGCGAGCTTCCGCCCGTCGGGGCTGATGCGCGGTGTCGAGTAGAAGTCGTTGCCCGCGACGATCGTCACCGGCTCACCGCCCGAAATCGGGAAGGTGCGGATGTCGTTGACAACAGACTGTCCACGATGGTCCTCGACCACGCACACCATGCGGTCACGCGGCGCGTCGACCTCGAAGTCCGCGTAACGCACGTCGCCGATGCCGGGGGTCACCGGCTCCGGATCGGAGGTGTCGACGCGGTACACACGCTGGTCAGCGGCGTTGGAGAAGTACACCGTCCCGCGATGAGCGCGCATCGCCGCGCCGCCATATTCGTGAACCCAGGTGCGAGCCGACCACGGCGCGGCGATCATGTCGCTCATCGCCCCGTCGCGTTCGCGCACGATGACGCAGCGACCGCCTTCAGTCGGCCTGCCTTCAATCCAGTAGGCGTCGTCGCCGTCGAGCTGGATGTCGGAGAGACGCATGCCGCCCGCAGCCGCCTGCTGCGCGGTGATCGGGGAAGGCCAGATGGCCGGGGGCGCGGGTCCGCCGCTGCGGATCGGCGTCACGCGGTCGGAACGACGACGAACTGCTCCGCGAGACGGCCGGGCTCGAGCCCGTTCATCTTCGCCGTCGCCTCGAGCCAGCCCCGAACCCGTTGCTCGAGCGCATCCCAGTCCGAGTACTGGCTGCGATGGCAGCGCAGCGCGGCCAGCTTGCGATCGGCAGTGTCGGTCACGTCCACGACCGTGACCTCATGGGTCCCGGTCATCACGGCGCTCATCCAGACCTCGGCCACCGAATGGGGCTCCAGCCCCTCGACCTCGAGCAGCTCGCTGTGCGCGAAGGGGTTTCGGGAGTCGGGATAGACCGCGCACAGCGTTGCCTCGCCGGCGGCGAGATGATCCGGGTGGCTGGCGAAGATCCGGGTGAAGTTGCGCACCGGCGACTGTGTGATCACGCGCTGCGGCTGCTGCCGGCGGATCACCCGCGCGATGTCGCGGCGCAGCTCGATGCTCGGCGTGAGCCGCCCGTCGGGATACCCGAGGAACGTGAGGTCCGTCACCCCGACCTCGGCCGCCGCCTCCGTCTGCTCGATGCGGCGGATGGCTGCCATCTCGGCCCTGGTGATGGACCGGTCGGACCCTCCGGCGTCACCGTCGGTGACGATGCAGTAGGAAACCTTCACTCCGGCGGCGGTCCACTTCGCGGTGGTGCCGGCGTTGCCGAAGTCACAGTCGTCGGGGTGGGCGACGACGACGAGGACGCGTTCGATTCCGTCGATCTCTGACACGACACGGATGGTAGCGGGAGTCGGAGTTCGGACCCCCGGAGACCCGTGCCACACTCGGTGCATGGCGCCGCCTCCATCAACCCTCTCTGATCTCGGCAGGCCGCGATGAGCGGCATCCCGGTGCGCGGTGCGGTGACACGCCTGCTGACCCGGCCCCTGCCGTACGCGAGCCGCCCGAGCCCGCTGCGCGATCGCACACCGGACCCGGGTCTGTTCGGCCCCGGGTCGGTCACGTGGCGGGTGATGCGAGAACCGCGCCTCCTGCTCGCGGCCGGGCGCGCGCTGCTGCTCCAGGCAGCGAACCCGCTCGTCGCGCAGGGCGCGATCGAGCACAGCACCTACCGGACGGATCCCTACGGACGGCTCGAGCGCACGGTGATGTGGGTCACCGTCGTCTGCTTCGGCACGACCGCAGAGGCGGAGCGCGTCTCGGGACGCGTGACGGGCCTGCACCGCCGGGTCTCCGGGGTCCTGCCCGACGCCAATGGGACGGCAACGGTGCCCGGCGGGACCGTGTACTCGGCCGGCGATCCCGATCTCCTTCGCTGGGTGCACGCGTCGTTCGTCGACACGATGCTCGTCGCCCACGATGCGCTCATCGGTGGTCTCGACGAGCGGGACCGGGATGCCTTCGTACGCGAGTGGGACGCTGTCGCGTCGCTCATGGGACTGCCCCGGAAGCGCTCGTGGAGGGACGCTGCGGCGCTCCGACGGTATGTCGAACATGAGGTCGAGCGCGGTGCGGCACTTCCCGGCTCGGGGTCGCTCGAGGTCGCGGAGACCGTGCTGCACCCGCCGGTCGAGTCTCCCTGGCTCCGCCCCGGAATGGACACGCTCGCGTTTGTCGCGACGGGCCTCCTGCCGCCAGCGTTACGACGCGGATACGGACTGAGCTGGACCCCCGCGCATGCGGCGGCGTTCGCCGCACTGTGCCGGACGCTCCGGTTCGGCTCGACGGCACTGCCGCGGCGACTGCGGATATCGCCCGTCTACGACCTCGCGCTTGCGCGATCGGAGGATCGCTGGCCCGATTCCCGGGCCGCCTAACCCCGATCAGATATCCCTCAGCAGGGTGATTTTCCCAGGGAAGCGACGTTGAACCCCTACCCAATCGCTACCCTAGGCTTGCGTCCTGGGGCAGAGGATCGCCATGTGGACATTTGTCGTCACAAGGAGGCGCGTACATGACGTTTCGGAGTTGGCGGGGCAAGGCATTGCCTGCCGCAATAGGTCTGGGGGCGATCGTGGCCGCAGCCTGTGGCAGCAGCAGTACCGGGACAACCGGCCCCACAGTCACCAAGACGACCGCGACCTTCGCAGAAGGCCCAGGCGCCCAGCCGAATTACATCTTCCCGCTCGCTTCGCTTGCGTATTTCAGCGTCTCGAACCTGAGCCAGTTCCAGTTCCTCATGTACCGGCCGCTGTACTGGTTCGGCACCAACGGGCAGGTGCAGCTCAACAACAGCCTCAGCCTCGCCGACCCGCCCGTCTACTCCTCGGACGGCAAGTCGGTGGTCATCACGCTCAAGGGGTGGAAGTGGTCCAACGGTGACCAGATCACAGCCAGGGACGTGCAGTTCTGGCAGAACCTCGTCACCGCCAACAAGGACAACTGGGCAGGCTTCTCGCCGGGCGAGTACCCCGACAACGTGCTGAGCACGACGATCAACCCGAGCAACCCGCTCCAGATCACCTTCAATCTCAGCCAGGCGTACGGCTCGTACTTCTTCACCTACAACGAGCTGAGCCAGATCACCCCGCTCCCCCAGAAGGTGTGGGATAAGGAATCGGCGACCGGCGCGGTGGGTGACTACGACACGACCCCGGCCGGCGCGCAGGCGGTCTACAAGTTCCTCGATGCGCAGTCCAAGAGCATCTCGACCTACGACACCAACCCGCTCTGGCAGGTGGTCTCGGGCCCGTGGAAGCTCAAGTCCATGGACACGGCGGGCAACGTCTCGATGGTCCCCAACACCGCATACAGCGGACCGGTCAAGCCGACCCTGACGCAGTTCAACGAAGTGCCCTTCACCAAGGACACCGCGGAGTTCGACCAGCTGAAAGCCGCGACCTCCGTCAACAACACGACCATCGACTGGGGCTACATCCCCGACGCCGACGTCCTCCAGAAGGCGACGTTGAGCAACATCTACGACTTCTCGACCTGGGCGGGGTGGCAGATCACCTACTTCCCGGAGAACTTCACCAACCCGACCAGCGGGCCGATATTCAAGCAGCTGTATTTCAGACAGGCGATGCAGGACCTGGTCGATCAGGACACGTTCATCTCCAAGGCGTTCTTCGGCTACGGATATCCCACCTATGGCCCGGTGCCGACCAAGCCGCCCTCGACGTTCGTATCCCCGTTCCAGAAGACCAACCCCTACCCGTTCAGCCCGAGCAACGCGGTGTCGCTCCTTCAGGCCAACGGATGGACGGTGAACGCGGGCGGGGTCAGCACGTGCAGCAGCCCCGGCACCGGCACCGGCCAGTGCGGCACAGGGATCCCACAGGGAGCGAAGGCACAGTTCAACCTCCAGTACGTCAGCGGCACACCTGCACTTGACCAGGAGATGGCCCAGTTCAAGACCGACTTCGCTCAGGCGGGCATCGCCATCAACCTCTCCACCGCACCGTTCGACACCGTCATCGGCAACGCAACGCCGTGCAAGGCGGGATCACCGTGCAACTGGGACATGGAGTTCTGGGGTGGTGGGTGGATCTACGCGCCTGACTACTTCCCGACTGGTGACGAGCTGTGGTCGTGCGTCGGATCCGGCGCCAACGTCCAATATGCCGGCTCGAACTCCGGCGGCTACTGCGATCCGCAGGCCCAGTCGCTCATCCTCACAACCGAGACCAGCAGCGACGTGCAGGCCATGTACAACTACGAGGACTACCTCGCCAAGCAGCTGCCGGTGATCTGGATGCCGGTCAACTACGCGCAGCTGAACATGATCAACAAGAACCTGAAGGGGACCCAGCCGCTGGATCCGCTCCTGCAGATCTACCCGGAGAACTGGCGCTGGTCCTGAGCCACGCCCTCTAGCCAACCACCAATACGGCTATCCGGGGGATGCCGGCCCGCGGCCGGCATCCCCCCATCCCTTCCGCTACTCTTCTGGCATATAGGCGTCAGGGCGAGGTAGGAGCCAGTGCTCGGCTACATCATCCGGCGGGTGTTACAGGCGATCCTGATCACGATCGGGGTAACCCTGATCGTCTTCATCCTGCTCCACGTCATCCCCGGTGGCGGTGTGGCCAGGAACATCCTCGGTCCCCGGGCCAACGCAGCCCAGATCGCGGCCTTCAACCACGAGAACGGCCTCGATCAACCCCTGCCGCTCCAGTACCTCACATACCTCTGGCAGCTGATGCACGGGAACTTCGGGTTCTCGTACAAGCTCAACCAGACCGTCGGGTCGCTCCTGCTTCAGTACCTCCCCAAGACCCTGCTGCTGCTCGGGCTCGCCTACGCCGTCGCGATCGTGATCGCGATCCCACTCGGGATCTACCAGGCGGTCCGTCGCAACAAGATCGACGACTACATCTTCACGGGCGCGTCGTTCGTCCTCTACTCGATGCCGGTCTTCTGGCTCGGAATCATCCTGATCGTGCTCTTCACGTTCGTGCTCCACTGGTTCCCTGCAGAGGGGCCCCAGGGCGCCTTCGTCACCGATGACTTCAATCAGCTGAGCTCCCTGGTCCTCCCGGTCGCCACCCTCTCGCTCGTGACCATCGCCTCATTCAGCAGGTACATGCGCTCCTCGACCCTCGAGAACATGGTCCAGGACTACACGCGCACCGCCCGGGCCAAGGGTGCCTCGAATTCGCGAGTGCTCTTCGTGCACGTGCTCCGCAACGCGATGATCCCGATCCTGACGCTCATCGGCCTCTCGGTCGGTTACGTCTTCAGCGGTGCGCTGATCACGGAGGCGCTCTTCAACTACCCAGGCATCGGCTACATCTTCTGGAACGCCACCCTGACCACGGACTATCCGATCATCCTCGGCGTGATCGTCGTGACGGGCTTTGCAACCGTCCTCGGCTCGCTCATGGCCGACATCATGTACGCGATCGCCGACCCGCGCGTGAGGTATCACCGGGCATGAGCACGTTGGATCAACCGCGCGCCATCGCCTTCCCGGCACCCGGTGGAGCGACTGACGAGTTACCCGGTGAGGTGCAGGATGTCGTCCCGGCGTATGAGGCGCAGGGCGTCTGGCGGTTGGCGTTCAACGTCTTCGTGCAGAACCGGCTCGCAGTCGTCGGCGTCGGCATCGTCGTGCTCATGGTCCTGTTCTGCTTCGTCGGCCCGCTCTTCTATCACACGAACCAGACCGACACGAATCTCATCAATGAATTCCTTGCGCCGTCGCCGAAGCACTGGCTCGGCACCGACCAGGATGGATTCGACATCATCGGCCGGCTGATGATCGGCGGTCAGACCTCGCTCGAGATCGGTATCGCCGCCGCATTGATCGCCACGGTCTTCGGCGTCCTCTGGGGCGCGGTCGCCGGCTTCTTCGGCGGCTGGGTGGACAACGTGCTCATGCGTTTCGTGGACGTGATGCTCGCGATCCCCGCACTGTTCCTGCTGCTGTTCCTCGCTGTCGCGTTCCCGCGCAACGTGTTCACCCTGATCATCGTGGTCTCGATCACGGCATGGCTCATCCCGGCCCGTCTCGTCCGCGCTGAGGCATTGACTCTCAGAACGCGGGAATACGTGCAGGCGGTGACGATGATGGGAGGCGGTGGTTTCCGGATCGTGCTCCGGCATATCATCCCCAACTCGATCGGCACGATCATGGTGAACGCAACGTTCCAGGTGGCCGACGCCATCCTGCTGGTCGCCGCAGTCAACTATCTCGGTCTCGGCATCGCCCCGCCGGCGACCAACTGGGGCGCGATGCTGTCCGACGGCACGACGTACATCGCCAACGGCTGGTGGTGGCTGATCTACCCTGCCGGTATCGCCATCGTGCTCACCGTGGTCGCCTTCAACTTCATCGGTGACGCGCTGCGCGACGCCCTGGAGGTCAGGCTCCAGAAGCGCTGACGGAGCGCGCGCTACGCTGCGGCGCCGACCGGGGCCCTGAGCGGGAAGTGGCAGGCCGCCTCGTGATTCGTCCCGAAGTTCCGCAGCGGCGGTTCCTCTTCGGCGCAGAGCTGTTGCGCGAACGGGCAGCGAGTCCGAAAGCGACATCCCGAAGGGGGATGGATCGCCGACGGGATCTCGCCCTTGGGCGCGTCACGGTCCTTGGTGCGCTCGATGTCAGGATCCGGGATTGGGATCGCGCTGACCAGTCCTTTCGTGTACGGATGCGCAGGCTCTGAATAGAGTTGCTCGCCGCTCCCGATCTCGACCAGCTTCCCCAGGTACATGACGCCGATTCGGTCGGACATGTATTTCACCACCGACAGGTCGTGGGAGATGATGACGTAGGTCAGGCCGTACTTCTCCTGCAGGGCGTTCATCATGTTGAGGATCTGCGATCGAATCGACACGTCGAGCGCCGATACCGGTTCGTCCGCGACGATCAACTTCGGGTTGAGCGCCAGCGCGCGCGCGAGTCCGATGCGCTGGCGCTGACCACCGCTGAACTCGTGTGGATAGCGATCAAGCGCGCCGCGCGCGAGACCGACGTCGTTGAGCAGCTCCGCGCAGCGATCGACCTGCGACTTCTTGTTCCCGATCCCTTGTATGGCAAGGGGTTCGCGAAGGATGGTCACGACACGCATGCGTGGATCGAGCGACGCGTAGGGATCCTGGAACATCATCTGCATGTCGCGACGCTTTGTCCGCAGCTTGCTGTGCGACATGTGAGCGATGTCCTCGCCGGCGATGATGATCGAGCCGGATGTCGGCGGCTCGAGCGCAACGACCATCCTGCCCGTCGTCGTCTTCCCGCACCCCGACTCGCCGACGAGACCGAAGGTCTCGCCGGGCCGCACCTTGAACGAGACGTCCGAGACAGCGTGGACGGCGCCGACCGTGCGCTGCAGCACGGCGCCGCGCGTGACGGGGAATTCCTTGACGAGGTTCTTCACCTCGAGGAACGGTTGCACCCCGTCGCTCGACATCGTTGCTGGGGCGGCGACGGGCGTGGTGCTCATGCGGTCGGAGCCGTCGCGACCCCGGCGCGTTCGCCGACCCCAGCCGGGTGATGACACGCGTAGTAGTGCCCGGCCTCGTGCTCGATCAACGTCGGTTCCTCAGCGTGGCAGAGCGCGGTGTCGAACCGGCAGCGCGCAGCGAACCGGCACGCGGGCGGTGGCGCCGTCAGGTCGGGAGGAAGGCCAGGGATGCTGTACAGGCCGGTCGCGGCGTCCTGGTCGAGCCGCGGGATCGCCTCCACGAGCGCCTCGGTGTAGCGATGGCGCATGCCCTTGAAGAGCGTTCGCGTCTCGGCCTGTTCGACGATCTTTCCCGCGTACATGACGGCGACGCGATCAGCGCGGCCGGCGATGACTCCCATGTCATGCGTGATCAACAGCACAGCCATGTGGAGGCGGCGGCGAAGATCGTCAAGAAGATCGAGGATCTGCGCCTGGATGGTCACGTCGAGCGCGGTGGTCGGCTCGTCGGCAATGAGGAGTTTCGGGTCGCACACCAACGCCATCGCGATCATCACGCGCTGGCGGAGACCGCCTGACAGCTGATGGGGGTAATCGCTGAGGCGCTCCTTGGGGCGGGGCATACCGACCAGGCCCAGCACTTCCGCGCACCGCTCCTGCGTCTCGTCGTCGCTGACCTTACGGTGGATGTGCAGCACCTCGCCGATCTGGTCGCCGATGGTCATCGTGGGGTTCAACGAGGTCATCGGGTCCTGGAAGATGACCGCGACCTCGTTGCCGCGAATGTTGCGCATCTCCTTCTCCGGCAAGGGGACGACGTCGCGACCGTTCAGCTTGATGCTGCCTTCGACGATGTTCCCGCCGGATGGCAGGAGCTTCATGATCGACATGCCGGTGATGCTCTTGCCGCACCCGGACTCGCCGACAAGCCCGAGCGTCTCGCCGGGGGCGATATGGAGCGACACGCCGTCGACCGCCCGAACCGTCGTTCGAGTGAGCCGGATGTGGGTCCTCAGACCCTCGATCTCAAGGACGTTGACGGAGCTGTCCATGCGGAAAAAGCAGTCCTCCTCTCGGGCACTATATCAGCGGCACCATGCCGCTTTGGGAGTTGTTGTCGCCCCACCGGATTGGCTAGGCTCCGGCTTGTGATTCAGGGTGAGGGAAACCCCGCCGCTGGGGTTCTGGAAGACGCATTCACGGGTGTCCGCGGCGTGCGCATCCAGCATCGAACGTGGTGGCCGGCCGGCGCCCCGCGAGGCATCGTGGTCATCGCGCACGGGTTTGCCGAGCACAGCGGCCGCTACAGTGCTGTTGCGGAACGTCTCACCGCCGAAGGCTGTGCCGTCCGTGCACCCGACCACCGGGGTCACGGTCACAGCGAGGGGAAGCGCACGAGTGTTGTGCGCTTCGACGACTACGTCGATGATCTCCTCACGGTGATCACGCATGCGCGCGAGGAGTGGCCGTCGGTGCCGATGATCCTGCTCGGACACAGCATGGGTGGCCTGGTCGCGCTTGCTCTTGCGGTGCGCGTGGATGCGCCGATCGATGCCCTCGTCGTCTCCGCGCCGGCCGCGTGCCCGGGCGATGTGTCGCGGATCAAGCTCGCCGTGGGGCGCGTACTGTCCCGCGTTGCGCCGAACGCCCCGGTGCTGCGGCTGCCACTCAACAAGATCAGCCGGGATCGCGTCGTCGTCGACGCGTACAACCATGATCCGTTCGTGTTTCGCGCGCCGATCCGGGCGCGCCTCGGCGCGGAGATGATCGCGACCATGCAACGCGTTGACGCGGCACTGCCGGCGCTGCGCGTCCCGTTGCTGGTGATGCAGGGAACGTCCGACGGCCTTGTCGATCCGGGTTGCGGACCGCACGTCTACGAGCGCGCGGGTTCGCCTGACAAGACCCTGAAGATGTACGACGGTCTCTGGCACGAGATCTTCAACGAACCGGAACGGGACCATGTGCTCGACGACCTGGTCACATGGGTGCGCGGTCACGTCGTCCGGGTGGATTAGAGTGCAGCACGTGCGTGACCTGTGGGCGGTCAAACCGGGATCGAAGGTCGATGTCTCGACGATCGACCCGGGGGAAACGCGAGGCCTGAAAGGCGGACAAAAAGCCGCGGAAGCGGCGCAAAGCGATGACGAAGCCGCGCTCCAGGAATGGCAGGCGCGCCTCTGGGCCGAGAACAAGCGATCGCTGTTGCTGATCCTGCAGGGCACCGATGCCTCGGGGAAGGACGGGACGATCGCGCACGTCTTTCGCGGAGTCAACCCGCAGGGCACATGGGTCACATCCTTCAAGGCGCCGACCCCGGAGGAGCTTGCGCACGATTTTCTCTGGCGCGTGCACCGTGCGATGCCGCATGCGGGGCAGATCGGTATCTTCAACCGCTCGCATTACGAGGACGTGCTTGTCGCACGCGTGCGAAAGCTGGTTTCCAGGTCTGTCTGGAAGCCGCGCTACGACGACATCGTCGCCTTCGAGTCGTTGCTCGTGCAGGGCGGGATGACGATCATCAAATGCTGCCTGCTCATCTCCAAGGAGGAGCAGCGGCGCCGCTTCGAGGATCGCCTCAAGGACCCGCAGAAACGCTGGAAGTTTCGGCGGGGCGACCTCGAGGACCGCGCGCTCTGGAAGGAGTATCAGGCCGCGTACTCCGAGGCGATCGAACGCACATCCACCGATATCGCGCCCTGGTACATCATCCCCGCCGACCACAAGTGGTTCCGCAACTGGGTGGTGAGCCAAATCCTCATCGAGACGCTCACCGACATGGACCCGAAATATCCGCAACCACCGAATCTCGCGGGCATCAGGATCAGCTGAGCGGTGCGCGCGCCGTTGCACTCGATGTGCGTGGCGACCCCGATCGGATTCGAACCGACGATCTCCACCTTGACAGGGTGGCGTGTTAGGCCAGGCTACACCACGGGGCCGTGGAGTCCCCGATGATACCAACCGCGCTCCGGGCAACCGGAGTACGGTGCGGCGATGCCGCGGAGGCCGTTGCGTCCCAATGAGATCTCATCAGGAGGCGTGGTGGTGCGCCGGTCGGCCACCGGCTTCGAGGTCTGCCTCGTGAGCGATGGCAGGCACTGGGGATTCCCGAAGGGCCTGCTCGAGGCCGGCGAGACCCCGGAGGATGCTGCGCTCCGCGAGATCTCCGAGGAGACGGGCATCGCCCGGCAGGATCTGATCGTCGCCGGCGCGCTTCCGGTGAGCGAGTACGTCTACCGGCGTCCGAATCGTGGCGCGCTGGTCTTCAAGCGCGTCCATCACGTCCTCGTCGAGGCTCCTCCCGGGACCGCCCTGCGCCCGGACCCGGCGGAGATCGCCGAAGCCGGTTGGTTCGGGATCGATGCGGCGCGCACGCGATTGACGTTCAAGAGCTCGGTCGAGGTTCTCGATGCAGCGGCCGCGATGCTCGCCAGGGGAGGCACCGAGGTCGCACCGTAGAATCGGCGAGGCATGCAACTCTTCGACACCGCCCGCCAGGAGGTGGTGCCCTTCGAGCCTCTGGGTGGCCGGGTCGGGATCTACGTCTGCGGCATCACGCCCTACGACTCGGCGCACCTCGGTCACGCCTTTGTCTACCACGTCTTCGACGTGCTCTCCCGCCGTCTCCGTGACCTGGGGGTCACCGTGCGCAGCGTCCGCAACGTCACCGACGTCGACGACGACATCCTCCGTGTCGCGAAACTTCGTGGCCGCGACTTTCGAGAGCTTGCCGAGGAGCAGGTGGCGCTGTTCGACCGTGACATGGCGGCGATCGGGCTCGCACCGGTGGATGAGGCTCCGCGGGCGACCGCACATGTCCCGGAGATGGTCGAGTGGGTCAGGAAGCTCGTCGACGGCGGCTATGCATATGCGGTGGACGGCTGGGTGTTCTTCGACTCGGACGTGTACCCGGATTACGGACGTCTCAGCCGCCTCGACCGAGCGACGATGACCAGGCTCTCGCGCGAGCGTGGCGCCGATCCTGACGATCCGCGCAAGCGCCATCCGCTCGATTTCGTGCTCTGGCAGCTGTCAACGCCGGGTGAGCCGAGCTGGCCGAGCCCGTGGGGGGCCGGTCGGCCCGGCTGGCACATCGAGTGCACGGTGCTCTCGACGGGCGCGCTCGGACACCCGATCGACATCCATGGCGGCGGCGACGACCTCATCTACCCGCATCACGAGTCGGAGATCGCCCAGGCGGAAACCGCCGGGGTCGCACCGTACGTCCGGCACTGGGCGCACGTCGCGATGGTGAACCACGAGGGCGAGAAGATGAGCAAGTCACTGGGGAACCTCGTCTTCGTGCGCGACCTCCTCGGTCGCGTCCCGGGCGGTGCGATGCGAGTCCTGCTCGGCCAGCACCACTACCGGTCGTCGTGGACGTATGACGACGCCGAGGTGGTCGTGGCGGCCGCCCGGTACGAGCGCTATCAGTCTGCGATCCGGTCGAGCGGGACGGTCTCAGCCAAGGCGGCGGAGGCGCACGAGCGGCGCTTCCTGGAGCGTCTCGACGACGATCTCGACACGCCGGGCGCGCTCAACGTCCTCGATGCCCTCGCTGCAGACCTGAGCGCCGGGCTCGAGGACATCGCGCCAGAGGTGGACGGTGGGGCGCTCCTCGAGCGGCTCCTCGGGATTCTCGGGGCGGAGACGGCGCCGGTCGCGGTCTGAGCTGCTAGCGGCCCCAGGGAGCACGGTCGCCGCGGGCGCGGAACCGGATCACCGCGGCGGAGATGTTCTCCTCGAGGAACCGGTAGAAGAGCTGGCGCTGCGAGATGTCGATCGCGGCCTCGACCTCCTGGCCCTCGCGCCGGCGGGCGATCCAGGGCGGCACGCCGTCGGCGACCATCTCGGTGCCGACGCGAACATGCACCAGGGAGTCGTTCTCCTCGGAGACGTGCACGGTGACCTTGAGCACGAGCCCGGTGTGCTCGACGATCCGCCAGGCCCTTTCCCAGCGAGCCTTGCGAGCCGGGTCGTGGGCGAGACGGACCGACTCGTCAACGATCACGCTCTCGCCGCTGCGCGCGGCACGGCCGAGCAGGCGGCGGACGCTCTGATCGAGATCTCGCGAGATCCAGTTGACGAGTGACGGAGCACGATCGTTGAGATCCGGAAAACCGTTGGGATCCTTGGCAAGCTCGCCGATCGCCTGCACCGTTCCCGCATGCCGGCGGCAGTAGCTGACACCGGCGAAGGAGACGCTGTGCGCGCTGCAGAACGAGGCGGTGCAGGGACGTCCGCGGCGGTCACGATAGGCGCACAGCTGCGCACCATCGTTGGTGCATCCGCGCTGGGCGCATGGGGTCGCAGCAGACGCGAGCGCACCCTCGGTGTCTCGACTGGCTCGGAACGCGGTGGTCATCGGCGGCACTCCACGACGCCGATCATCCTAACCTGGGGTCGCGGCCCTCACTGGTGACGGCGCTGTAGCGACCTGACGTTCAAGTGCGACGGCGAGCCTGCGAATCGAGACCATGAGGTCCCCGAACGCGGCGGGTGTCAGCGATTGCGCACCGTCGCTGAGCGCGTTCTCCGGGTCGGGATGGACTTCGATCATCAGGCCGTCGGCGCCCGCGGCAAAGGCGGCGAGCGCCATCGGCGGCACGAGCGGCCGGTGCCCGGTGGCGTGCGAGGGATCGACGATCACGGGCAGGTGTGAGAGCGTCTTGACGACCGGCACCGCGCTCAGGTCGAGCGTGTTGCGGGTCGCCGCCTCGAAGGTCCGGATGCCGCGTTCGCAGAGGACGACGTTCGGATTGCCATGGGCGACGACGTACTCCGCGGCCAGCAGCCACTCCTCGATGGTGTTGCTGAGACCTCGCTTCAGGAGCACGGGCCGGCTCGCACTCCCCACCGCCTCGAGGAGGGCGAAGTTCTGCGCGTTGCGGGTGCCGACCTGGAGCATGTCGGCGTACTCCGAGACCACGTCGACGTCGGCCGGCGTGAGCACCTCGGTCACGATCGGCAGCCCGGTCTCAGCGCGAGCGTCCGCGAGGTGGCGGAGCCCGTCGAGCCCGAGTCCCCGGAAGGAATACGGGGAGGACCGCGGCTTGAAGGCGCCGCCGCGGAACATCGAGGCCCCGGCCGCAGCAACGTCGCGTGCGGTCGCGAGCACCTGGTCGCGAGTCTCGACGGCGCAGGGACCGGCGATCACGACGAAGGATCCGTCACCAAACCGGACGCCGGAGACATCGACCACGGTGGGCTCAGGATGCCACTCTCGTGTCACCTGCTTGTACGGCTTGCTGACCGGGATGGCGTCGACGACACCTGGCAGATCACAGATCGCGTCACGGATCGAGCCGGGATTGCTGCCGAGGACACCGATCGCGAGGCGATCGATGCCGGGGAGCTCGATCGGCTCGAAGCCCCGCTCACGAACGTGCTTGATGACGTTCGCGACCTGCTCGGGCGTCGCCTGCACGTTCATGAGAACCAGCATCGTCAGATGGTACGGGAAGGAGCTGTCAGCTCCACTTCCAGCTGTTGAGCACGGCCTGCAGGGCCGCGGCGTCCTGCGTGAACGTTGCGGAAGCGGTGTTGAGCACGATGTCGTACGTGTTGCCGCCCTGGTTCACGACCATGTCCTCATCCTTGGCCACGACGCCGGGCGACGGTGCCAGGTTGTACGTGATCATCACACCCGAGACACCGTCGATATCGACGGGAACCGCCGTGCTCAGATTGGTGGCGCCGCTCTGGCTCACGCTCTCGAGATACCGCGCGAGCTGATCGTCAGGCACCGGTTGCGGCGCGGCGCGGACGTCGATGTGGCCGCCGTCGGGTGCGATGAGGAGCATGAGGACGGTGCCGCTCCCGCTCACCGACGCGACCGCAGCCTGGTTGGACGTCTGATCCTCCCAGCCGGCCGGGATGACCGTGCTGAAACCCGTGGCGGTGAACGTCCGCGACGCCGTCCCGGACGGCGACGTGCTCGAGCTCGGCGTGACCGTGGCGATCGGCGATCCACAGGCGCTGAGCAGCAACAGCGAAGAGCCGGCGCACGCGGTCAGGGCGCGCGCGAAGGCGGCGGGCACAGTCACGCCGTCGAGGATAGCCGAGCCATCCAACCTGAGCAGGCGTCGATCCGGGCACAATCCAACGCATGGCGACAAGCTCCGCGCTTCGGGTCACCCGGCTCGGTCCGGCACATGCCGGCCGGCTCTCCGCGTTGATCGACCGGGAACCGGTCACCAACGTCTATCTGCGCAGCGAGCTTCGCCTGGGTTTCGAGGTGGGTGACTGGTGGGGCGCCTTCGAGAAGGACGAGCTCACCGCCGTCGTGCTCGGATGGTCGCTGGTGGTGCCGTACATCCCCGACGCGGGGGCGGCGCAGCCGCTCGCACAGGCCCTCGTCACAGGTGCGCAGCCGCGCATGGTGGTGGGTCACCGGGCGTCCGTCATGGCGCTGCACAACGCATTTCGGCCGCCGCGTCCCGCGCGCGAACTCCGCGACCCGCAACCGCTGCTCATCCTCGAGCGAGGCGATCTGCACGGCGCGGCGTCACCCGAGGTCCGACTCTCCACTCGCGACGACCTGGAGGCGCTGATCCTCGCTGCCGCACGGATGCACCGGGAGGAGATGGGCGTCGATCCGCTCGCCGTCGACGCGCCGGCCTGGCGCAACCGGATGATGAGCCTGATCGAACGCCGCTGGAGCTGGATCTGGATGCACGATCACGAGGTTGTCTTCAAGGCCGAGCTGTCCGCGTGGACCCCGGACGTGGTGCAGATCCAGGGCGTGTACACCGCGCCGCACCACCGCGGGAAGGGCATCGCGCGCGCAGGCCTCGCCGCGGTGTGCGAGAAGATCTTCGCCGACGTGCCGCTCTGCAGCCTCTACGTCAATCAGTACAACGTGATCGCCCAGCGTGTGTACGAGCGCCTCGGCTTCAGACCGGCCGATGTTTTCGCAACAGTGATGTACTAGCGGTGCGCCCATGATCGAGACACGAGCCGACGTCATCCTGCCGGTATCGCCCGAGGAGGCGTTCGCCGTGATCGCCGACGTCGAGCACGCCGACTGGCTCCCCGCCATCCGGCGGCTGCGTCACATCGGCGGGCCTCCCGGTGCGATCGGCGCCCGCTACGAGGTCGAGGCGGGACTCGTCGGCCGGTACCTGCGTGGCGTGCTCGTCTGCAAGGAGCTCACCCCGCCGAAGCGCATGATCCTCATCCTCGAGGAGGGGATGGATCTCACGCTCGAGGTGAATGTCAGGAAGGTGGGCGGTGGGTGCTCGGTCACGATGGCAGCACGCTATTCGGTCACCGGCCGCCCCTTTGCGGGCGCCGTTGAGATGGCATCACAGCTGCCGGCTCGGCGCGAGACTGCGCGTGCGTGCGAGCAGCTTGCCGCGCGGTTCGGGCGCAAGGACAACGTCGCGAGCCGGACGGGGTGAGCGGGTGACCGCTCGGGACGTCGACACCCCGGAGATCCTGGCCGCGCAGGCACGAGCCCTGCCGCCGCTCAGCGAGCGGCAGACTGCTGAACTGCTTGCCGAGGTGCGCGAGCACGGCAGGGGACCCGCACTCGATCAGCTCGTCGAGCATCAGCTGGCGACCATCCTCGATCTCGCCGCAGCTCGGCGCGGCAGGGGGGTCGAAGTCGGCGACCTCGCCCAGGAGGCGGCGATCGCCAGTGTCGTGGCGGTGACCGAATACGCAACCCGCGGCGGCCTCGCGCCGGGGCTCGACGCGTTCGTGTCCAAGCTCATGGCGTCGCACATGGACGACATGATCGAGCTGGCGGCGCTCGATCGCGCCAGCGCCGAGGCCTTCATCCGCGACGCGCAGACCTATGAGCTGGCCGAGGTGGGGTTGCGCCACGAGCTCGGCCGCGACGCGACCGCGATCGAGCTCGCAGCGCAGCTCGGCTGGCCCGACGAGCGGGTGGCAATCGTCGCGGGGATGCTCAACGAGGCGAGGGCCAGGTACGACAGCGAGATCGTCGAGTACCTCGACGACATCGACGAGGAATAGCCGTCAGACGTTGGCGCGGTAGGCCTTTCCGAGGTGGTCGCTGACGCCGTCGCCGGCACTATGCCTCAGCGCCGGAGGTCGTCGCCACGCCAGTCCAGGTCGTGGAGCCCCTCGCCCGTGCCGCGCCGGATCGCGCCGTGCCCGAACCGCTTGCGCAGGCTGTCCAGGGTGCGATCGATGCGATCGTTCGCCGGCTGCGCGAACAAGTCGAGCTGCGGCGCATCTTCGAGACCGGTGACGCCGACACCGAGCAGGCGGACCGCGTCTCCAGTCCACGCGATGTCGAGCAGCGCGACCGCCGCGTCGCGCACCGTGGTGTCCGTCGCCGTCGCGGTTGCGAGCGTCTCCTG
>JBAUTG010000109.1:0-17500 GCA_049582105.1 Candidatus Dormiibacterota bacterium
GGTGGCGACCTCGGGGTCCGGCCCGCCTCCGCTGCCGATCGCGGCAATGCCCCTGGAGATCTCCGCACGCCGAGCGCGCACCGGTCTGAGCCGGTCGGCAGCAGCCTCCCAACGTTCGGCGGCGGCGGTTGCGGTGGCCCGCGCCTGTGTCAGCTCGCCGCCGAGCGTGGTGACCTCCGCCTCTGCGTCGAGCGGGAAGCGCGCGTACGAGGAGTTCGCCTCGAGCGCTGCGGCCTGGAGCTTCGCCTCGCGCACGAGGTCCGCAAGCCGCGCCCGCCGGTCGATCGTGTCTGCAAGCCGGCCGGACAGGCGGGCGCGCTCGGCTTCGATCCAGTGCTCGGTGTCCGCGGCCAGGGACTCCTCCAGTTCGGTGAGGCGTTCCTGGTCGAGCGCCACCGCGGCGAGCCTGGCTCTGGCATCGGCGAGCAGCCCGTCGAGCGCCTTCAGCCGGGCGGTCGCCACCCCGAGTGGACTGGTGGCGCGGCGCTCCGATCCAACACGGTCCATCGCGTCGCGGATGCGACCGAGCGCCTGTGTGGCGGTCACGCCCCGCCGCGTGTCGGCGAGGCGTTCGATCGCCTCCTGCAGCTGCCCTGCCCGCTGCCGCGCACCCTCGGGGGCATCGATGCGGAGCCCGTCATCGCCGAGCCACGCCGTCGCGCAGAACACCGCCTCGTCGATGCCGAGATGGAACCGCCCGGGTGTCACGGCGCGTCCGCTGCGCAACTCGTCGGTCAGCTCGGATCCGCCGAGCTCGAGCACCTGAACCGACTGCTCGCGGGTATCGAAGCGGCGCGCGACGCGTATGCGCCGGCCGTCGTCGAGCGTGTACGTGAGGGCAAGGCCGTACGGGGCGCGAGCCCAGGGCTCGAACCGCGCCCAGTCGCTGCGATCGACGGCCCGCCCCTGGCCGCCGGCGTCGAGTCCGTAGAGCGCGGCGCGAACGGCGCGAAGCAGCGTCGATTTGCCGGACTCGTTGCGCCCGGCGATGACGGTCACGCGGGGATGGAGCTCCTGGGTGATGTCGTGCAGCGGCCCGAAGCCGGTGATCTCCAGGCGCTCGAGGATCACCGGAGGCCGACCTCCGCGCCGGAGAGGGCCATCAGCCCGTAGCGAAGCGCGTCCTCCAACATCTCCGCGTCGTCGGGGTCGGCATCCGCGGCCGCTTTGGCGGCGCGGACGAACGCGCCGCGCGTGCTCTCCTCGGTCATCGCCGCATCGACGTCGAACAGGGGCGTGGTCAGGTCCCGCACTTTCACGGCGGCGAGGTGCAACCGATCCCGAACCGCGAGCTCGACGGTGAAGGCGTCGAGCGACAGCGCGCAGTCGACGGCGCCACTCAGGTCGACACGGATCATCGTCCGCTCCGGATCCGCCAGACCGGACGCCGCGCAGGACATCGCCACCTCTTCGATCACGGCATCGACGGAGCGGCACGCATTGGCGTCGCAGCGCACGGTCGCCACCGACCACCGGTTCGTCTCGAGGGCCTTGAACCGGACGTCGCCACGTCCTCCGATCTCGACGACGACCGGTCCCCGGGCGCCTTCCTCATCGAAGCCCAGCGGTTCCGGGGTCCCCGGGTACAGGAGCCCCAAGGCGGCGTCGAGGCGGCGGCGATGGTAGTGGCCGCAGAGTGCCCCGGCAAACCCGGCAGCGCGGATCCGTTCTGCGTGGAAGGGCCCGTGCATCGATTTGCCGTCCGGGCGCGACCCGAGCTCGGCGCCGTGAAAGAGTGCGAGGTGCACGCCTGATCCGTCGGTCGCGACCTCATCGCCGAGCGGATCGCCCTGCCACGACGGCTCGCGGTGGGCGAGTCCCCAGACCGTCACCCCGTCGAAGAGCTCCACCGGCTCGAGGTGCGACGTCTCGAAGATCGTCACGTTCGACGGCCACTCGGTGCGGCGGTAGAGGGAGCCCGGCATGAAGGCGTCGTGGTTGCCCGGCGCGATGAGGACGCGCATCGGCCGCCACGACGCGAAGGTGTCGGCGAGGAACCTGCCGGTGTCGACCCCGGCGCGCTCATGCTCGTAGAGGTCGCCCCCGATGGTGACCGCGACGCACCCCCGGTCCATCGCGGTGCGGCCGGCGGCGGTGAGTGCGTCGCGGAGCCCCTGTCGGCGGCGGCGCGCCAGGTCGCCCTGGCAGCCCATGGACGCGAACGCGCGGTCCAGGTGCAGATCGGAGAGGTGGAGGAGACGTATGGTCATGCGTTGCTCAGAAGGTGAACCGCGACCGAGGGGCGAACGTCAGTTCGTGCAGCGTAGCACACGTATATTCGGGCGAACTTCTGCCACAATTGAGTTGGTTTTGAGGACGGTTCGACAGGGTCGTTGACCCGGGATCGCGTCCTGATGGGAGGGTAGGGGATCAGGTGGAAGCTCGATTGGACCTGACTTTGCCTCGGCGCATCGGCCGAGTGGGTGCCGCGCTCGCCGGCGCGGCCGTCGCTGCCAGGGTGCTGGTGCTCCCCGTCGCTCCGGCGACTCGGGCAACGGACATCGTCATGGCAGCGGTGGCCGCGTGCATTGGGATCGCGCTGATCCGGCTGCCGGAACGCTGGGACGGAGACCGGCCGCTGGTCGCCGTAGCCGCCACCGTCGCGCTGGCGGCGCTCGCCGCAGTCGGGTTGCACGTCGCCGCCCCGCAGCTCCCGGACTTCACCATGATCGCCGCGTTGGGTTTCGCCGCGATCCTGGTCGGCGTCGAGGCGGACGAGCGCCCGGCACTGCCGCTCATCGGAGTCGTCGCCGTGCTCGCGGTCTTCTGCGTCCTCTGGCTCACCAGCGCCCCCGCGGGATCGGACGTGAGCTCGCTGATCGCAGCGGTGGCCATCCTCGCGGGCATCAAGCTGCTGGCGGTCGGCGGCGCCGAGCGGACCCGCGGGCAGATCGATGCGGAGACCCGGCGCGGTCATGTGTATGCGACTCTCGGCCGCAAGCTGGGCGTCGGTCGCGACGTGACCTCCGTAGCCTCCGCAGTGCTCGAGGCATGCCTCGAGACCTTCCCGGAGACGTCGAGCGGCCTGGTGCTCCTCCGCGATCCGGCCGACGAGCTGCTGAAGTCGGTGGGGGTCTTCCTCTCATCAACGGGTGTCGCGTCCGGAGGCCCGGCATACGAGCTCGCGCCCGGCGAAGGTCTCGGCGGAGCGATCTTCACGTCGGGACGGACCGAAGTCTGGACGACGACGCTCGCCGCATCGATGGCGCAGGCGAGCCTCCGAGAGGCGAACCGCATCCGGCTCCGGCGCTCGAAGCTCGGCTTCATCAGGTCGGCGATCGGCGCGCCGCTCCGCGTCGACGGCGCGACGATCGGGGTGATCCTGCTCACGTCCGAGCGGCGCGAGAACGCCTGGTCCGAGGCTGACATCCCGCTCATGGACGCTCTGGCGGACGAAGCCGCTCGAGCGATGGAACGCGCTCGACGCTATGAGGAGGAGATGGGGCGTGCGCTCCTCGACTCCGTCACCGGCATGGCGACTCGCCGGCAGTTGCTCACGGTGCTCGACAAGGAGGTTGCACGCGCCTCGCGCAGCGAAGGCACGCTTGCCGTGATCATGGCCGACGTCGACGGGTTCAAGGACATCAACGACCGCTTCGGTCACGACGCCGGCAACAGCGTGCTCGAGTCCTTTGCCGGCGTGCTCCGCTCCATCCTGCGCAGAGAGGACAGTGCGGCGCGCACCGGGGCCGACGACTTCGTGTGTGTGCTCCCCGGGGCGGATCGCGACCAGGCACGGGCGGTCGCCACGCGCATCCAGCAGCGCTTCGCATCCGAGATCTCGTCCGACCACTCGGCCGGCAGAACCGGTGCCTCGGTGTCGGTCGGCATCGTGGTCTACCCTGCGGACGCGCAGGACGTCGATGGCCTGCTGGCCGCCGCGAAAGCCGAGCTGACCGCCGCCCAGCAGTCGCACGAGCTGACCGGCCGCCCGCGGCTCCGGCGCCGCGCCCGGGACGCCAGCACGACTTGACCAGACTGACGAATGGTTCTACACTAGAACTATTCGTCAATCGAACACTCGTGCACGGGTGGCCTTTGAGGGAACGCGTGAGTCAAGCGACGACAGTTGATCGTGGGGCCACGGCCGGCACGCCGGGCAGGGCACGTCGCGACGAGCTCGCCGATGCGCTCTTCGGATACATCGGCGGTCTCAAACGGCGGCTGATGGCCCAGGTGCCCGACGAGCTCAAGGGTGAGTACGGCGCGGTCACGTGGCACCAGGTCGGCGCGCTCGAACAGCTGCGCGCTGCCATGGGCACGTCGTCGGGCGCGACCATGAACGAGATCGCGCGAATGCAGCAGTGCGCCCTCAGCTCGGCGAGCGCGCTCGTCGATCGCTTGATCCGCCTCGGATTCGCCGAGCGGCGCAGCGACCCGGAGGATCGCCGGATCATCCATATCGCACCCACCGCACTCGGGGAGCAGATGCTCGACCGTTTCGACGAGGCACGAAAGACGGTCGCGCTCGAGGCGCTGGCGCCGCTGAGCGATGACGACCTCGAGACGCTCGTCCGTCTGATGAGCAAGGTCGTCGACTGGCCCGACCCGGGACATGTTCGAGAGGCTGCGCATGACTGACGTGCTCGATCGCGCCGGCGCAACTGTCGCTCCGCCTGCGCCTGACAACGTGAAGCTCGCGCCACCGAAGTCGGGTCGCTTCGACTACAAGTGGATCGCGCTTGGCGTCGTCCTGCTCGGAACGATCATGACGATCCTCGACGCGACGATCGTCAACATCGCGATTCCGACATTGCAGTCGGACCTCAAGGCTGGGTCGTACGCCGATATCGCATGGGTCGTCACCGCCTACATGCTCGCGCAGGGCGCGGTCATTCCGATGGCGGGGTGGGCGACCGATCGCTTCGGGACCAAGCGCCTGTACCTCGTGACCATCGCGCTGTTCACCCTCGCGTCGATGGCCTGCGGTGTTGCGCAGAACCTGCCAGAACTGGTTGCCTTCCGCGTGTTGCAGGGACTCGGCGGCGGCATGCTGATGCCCATCGGCATGACCATCATCATGCGCGCGGTCGGTCCGCAGAACATGGGCCGTGTCATGGGGATCTTCGGAGTCCCGATGCTGCTCGCGCCCGCGGTCGGGCCGGTGCTCGGCGGCTGGTTCGTGCAGGACTTCTCGTGGCGACTCATCTTCTACGTCAACGTCCCGATCGGCCTCGTCGCGTTCGCGTCGGCATGGCGCTTCCTCACCGAGACGGACCGCTCGCACAAGCTGCGTCTCGACACCTTCGGTCTGCTCACCGCACCGCCTGCGGCGGTGGCGATCATGTATGCGGTCGACCAGAGCACGACACTGGGCTGGAGCTCGCTGTTCGTGGTGAGCATGCTCGCCGGCGCAGCGGCGCTCATCGCGGCCTTCGTGCTGTCGCAGCTCGGACGCCGGCGCGCCGCGACGCTCATGATGGCGCCGCTCGCGGCGCTGCTGCTCGCCGTCGCCGTACGCAACGGCCTCGTCGACGGATGGACGGCGCTCGACACCATCGTCATGCTCGCCGGCGCGGCACTTGCGGTCGTCGACCTCGCAATCGGCAATCGCGGCAATCCCGAGCCGCTCCTGCAACTTCGCCTCTTCAGGGACTCGACGTTCTCATGGTCGATGGGGCTCAGCTTCATCATCGTCACAGCCCTCTTCGGCGGCATGCTGCTGTTGCCCCTGTATCTGCAGGAGGTGCACGGCTACAGCGCGCTCGAGACCGGTCTGCTGCTGCTGCCGCAGGCGGTGACGGCCGCGGTCGCGATGCCGCTCGGCGGTTATCTCACCGACCGCTTCGGACCGCGTCCCGTCGTCGCCACCGGCATGGTGATGCTCGCGTTCGGCGGACTGCTGCTCGCGCAGATCCATCCCAACTCCTCGAACTGGCTCGTCGTCAGCGCACTGCTGCTGCGCGGTTTTGCGATGGGGTTCTCGATGATGCCGTCCATGGCCGCGGCGATGGCGCGTGTGCCACATCACCTCAGCTCGAGCGCATCGAGCATCTCCAACAGCCTGCAGCGGATCGGCTCGTCGGTGGGCATCGCGATTCTCGTGACCGTGCTTGCCGCACAGTTCAACACCGCGATCGCGCAGGCGTCCTGCGCGCCGTCGGCGGCCGTGCTCAGCGCCGCGTCCGCCCCCGGTCACGAGCTGACGACCGCGGAGTTCTGCCACGGCCTGCAGGGTGAGTTCTCGAAACTGATCCAGAACGGCGGCCAGCCGGCGGCATCGGGCCATGTCGCTCCGGTTGTCGCGGCGTTCAGCCGGACCTACGCGTCGGATGCGCTCAGCAACTCGTTCGACCGCACCTTTGCCTTCATCTCGATCCTCACGATCCTCGGGGTGATCCCCGCGCTGTTCCTGCGCAGGCCCGAGAGGATCGTGTCGCACCAGATGATCGATGCCGCGTAAGGTCCTCGTCCTCGGCGGCACGGACTTCGTCGGTCCGGCAGTCGTCGGCGCGGCGCTGGCGCACGGCGATGACGTCACGATCTTCCATCGCGGCCAGACCGGGAGCGCACCGGGAGGCGTGCGCGTGGTGCACGGTGACCGCACCGTCCCATCCGACCTGGACTCCGTCGCGGGCGAGCAGTGGGACCTGGTTGTCGATGCGTGGTCGCGCGCACCGCGGGTGGTCCTCGAGTCTGCGCGAAAGCTCGAAGCGAGCGCGGCGCGCTACGTCTACATCTCGACCATCTCCATCTACGAGGAGGCGCACGAGGGCGTCATCAACGAGGCGTCACCCGTCGTCACCGCCGCTCCGGATGCCGACACCACCGATTACGCCGCAGACAAACGCGGCGCCGAGCTTGCGATCGAGAGCGTCTTCGGACCTGACCGATGCGTGTTCGCTCGCCCGGGGTTGATCCTCGGACCGCGCGAGAACATCGGACGCCTGCCCTGGTGGTTGCGACGGATCGCCGCGGGAGGCGATGTGCTCGCACCCGGACCGCGGGACAACGGGTTGCAGTACATCGATGCTCGAGACCTCGCGACGTTCTCCCTCGACACCGAGTTGAACGGCGCGGTGAACGTCCTCAGCCTTCCCGCGTTCACGACCATGGAGGAGTTGCTCGCGCTCTGCATCGAGGCGACAGGGTCTCGTCCGAGGCTCACATGGGTCGGCGCGCAGTTCCTGCTGGACCGGAAGGTCGAGCCGTGGACGGAGCTGCCCATCTGGGTACCGCCTGTGGGCGACATGGAGAGCTTCTACATGACCGACGCATCGCTTGCGCACCGTTCGGGTCTCGTCTGCAGGCCGGCGCGTGACACGGTCTTCGACACGTGGTCGTGGTTGCGCGACCACCCCGACTGGACGCAGATCGTCACGGCCACCCGCACAAAGGTTGGACTGGATCCCGGGCGTGAAGCGGAGTTGCTCGCCGCCTGGGCCGATCAGTCGCCGGCAGCCCTGTAGCGCCGGCGCCGCTCGGCGACGAGCTCGTCGATCGGCATGTCACGCAACGCGTCGAGGTGACGGATGACCGCACCCCGGATCGCCGCGATCACGAGCGGCGCGTGGGCGTGCGCGCCGGGCGGCGGCTCCGGGATGATCTCGTCGACGAGCCCGATGCGATGCGCGGTGTCGACGCCGGGGCGTAGCGCCGCAGCAGCCCTGGCTCGCTGCCCGGCGTCGCGGTAGAGGATCGCCGCGCAGGTCTCCGGTGGAGCGACGGTGTACACGGCGTTCTCGAGCGCGAGCACGCGGTCGGCAAGCGCAAGCGCAAGCGCCCCGCCGGAGCCACCTTCACTGAGCACCACGCTGACGGTCGGCGTCCGCAACCCGAGCATGCAGAGCAGCGCCTCGGCGATCGCCCACGCCTGACCGCGTTCCTCGGCCCCGATCCCCGCATGGGCAGCCGGCGTGTCGACGAGACAGACGACCGGCATGGAGAACTTCTCCGCCTGGCGCATCAGGCGGATCGCCTTGCGGTATCCCTCCGGGTGCGGCATGCCGAAGTTGTGCAGCGCGCGAGTCAACGGATCAGTTCCCTTCTCCTGGCCGATGAGCATCACCGACCGTCCGCCGAGGTGCGCGGGTCCGCCGACCACCGCGCGGTCGTCACCGAAGAGCCGGTCGCCGCGGAGCTCTGTCCAGTCCGGGGTGATCGCAGCGATCACCTGGAGCGCGCGCGGACGCTCCGGGTGACGCGCAAGCTCGACGGCGGCAAACGCGATGCGCTCGCGTTCGGTGGTCTCGATGGAGGTGCTCATGCGCGCCCCATGTAGATGCGGATGAGCGTGCCGACGGTCGCGCGAAGGCGACCGCGTTCCACGACCGCGTCGATCATCCCGTGCGCGAGCAGGAACTCCGCGGTCTGAAATCCGTCCGGCAGCTTGTCGTGGGTCGCCTGCTCGATGACCCTGCCGCCTGCGAATCCGATGCGAGCTCCCGGCTCGGCGATGATCACGTCGGCCTGCACCGCGAACGACGCGGTCACGCCGCCATAGCAGGGATCACCGAGGATGCTCAGGTAGGGCAGCTTGTGCGCGATCACGTCGGCCACCGCCGACGAGCACCGCGCCATCTGCGCGAGCGAGGCAATTCCCTCCTGCATCCTCGCTCCGCCGGAGGTGCACACCGCGACGACCGCCCGCCCCTCGGCTACGGCGATCTCGCACCCGCGCGCGAAGATCTCGCCCGCGCCGCTGCCGAGCGAACCGCCGAGGAAGGCGAAGTCCATGCACGCGAGGACGACCGGGTTGCCCTCGATCGATCCCTTCGCGATCTGGAAGGCCTCGTGCAGCCCGGTACGCTCACGTGCGCGGGCAACGCGCTGGGGGTAGGGGACACCGTCGTCGAACCCGAGCGGGTCCCGGTCGCCGACATTGATCGTCAGCACCTCGGCGGTGCCGGCATCCGCCAGCTGGTCGATCCGCTGGGCGGCGCCGACGACCCCGTGGTGGCCGCACTCCGAGCAGACGTTGAGGTCGGCCGCGTAGCGCTCCGCGACGAATCGCCGGTGGCAGTGCGGGCAGGCGATCGTGCCTGTGGTCGGTGCTGTCGGACGGAGCTCCGGTCCCGGCGCCTGAAGCCGCCGTCGCGGTGCGTGGCGCCGCGACGTTACCGAGTCGGCGCGGTCCATGTGAGCGCGATACCGCCCCAGACGACACCGGACCCGAACGCGATGCAGACGATGCGGTCGCCCTGGCGAACCCGGCCGGTCTCCACCGCCTCGGTCAGCGCGATCGGGATCGATGCGCCGCTGGTGTTGCCGTAGCGGTCGATGTTGATCACCACGCGGTCGAGGGGAAGGCCGAGCCGCTTCGCGACCGCCTCGATGATGCGCAGATTCGCCTGGTGGGGCACCAGGAGGTTCACATCCTCGAGCGCCCATCCGGCTTCGGCGCACACGGCGCGCGCGGATTCCGCCATCCGCTCGACGCCGAGCCGGAACGTGCCCTTGCCGTACATGCGGAGGCCGTT
Source organism: Candidatus Dormiibacterota bacterium (assembly GCA_049582105.1). GTDB lineage: Bacteria > Chloroflexota > Dormibacteria > Aeolococcales > Aeolococcaceae > Palsa-851. The sequence goes on from JBAUTG010000109.1 coordinate 9,420, forward strand.
CTCGCCGTCCTCCTCTCCGGCCTTGGGGCCGTAATAGATGAGGTCGGCCTGGCCGCCGTCGGCGCCCCACTGCACGCTCTCGATGCCGCCGGAGTCGGACACGCCGACCACCGCCGCGCCGGCGCCGTCGCCGAAGAGGACGCACGTCGACCGGTCCTTGTAGTCGATGAGCGACGTGAGCGCGTCGCCGGCGATGACGAGCACCCGGTTCATCCCCGACGAGACGATGAGGCCGCGCGCGATCGTGACCCCGTAGACGAACCCGGCGCATGCCGCCGCGATGTCGAAGGCGGGGATCCCGTCGAGGCCCATGCGCCGCTGCACGAGGCAGGCGGTCGAGGGGAGCGGGGTGTCCGGCGAGACGGTCGCGACGATGAGGGCGTCGACGCTGTCGACGCCGGCGGCCGCCATGGCGCGGCGTCCGGCCTCGGCCGCCATGATCGAGGTGGTCATCCCCGAGGCGACCTTGCGACGCTCCCGGATCCCGGTTCGCTCCAGGATCCACGCGTCGGACGTCTCCACCATCGCCTCGAGATGGGCGTTGGTGATGATCTCGTCGGGCACGTAGGACGCGATGCCGAGGATCGCGGCTGTCCTGACGGCGCCTGAGGTGGTCGCAAACGGTGCGGGCGCGGGGGCGCGAAGGATCGCCATCTCGACAGAAGCTTAGGCGACCTTCCGGGGTTACGTCACCGATCCGCTGTTGTACGCTTCGCGGTCGAGATGCTCGCGAGCCTGGTTGCGGTCAACAATCCGTTCCCGTTCTCGATCAGCGGGTTCACGGGACTCACGACCGCCCAGATCATCTCGTTCTTCATCGTCTTCGTCATCTTCAACGCGTATGTCGTCCTGACCGTGATCGCGATGGTGGGCTTCTACTTCACCGCCAAGCCCCGCCACGGCCAGACGCGCACCGCCGCGATCTGGCACTTCGTCGCCGTCCTCTGGATGATGCTGGCCTTCATCGGCACGGTCTGGGGAGCCCCCGCCGAGAAGACGTTCCTGGGGGGCTCGGGGCTCGCGACGCTCGGCATCGGGCAGCGGGCGATCAACGAGTTCATCAGCATGGGCTTCGCCTTCATCGCGGTCGTCTGCATGGCGGCCGGCTTCGCCCAGGCTTCCCGGCAGAACCGCGCCATACGCGAGGAAGCCCTGGCGGCCGTCTGACCACGGCCGCTGCATCCACCCGGACTCGCCGACCTCGGCGTCGGCTCCTGCGCGAACTCAGTCACGCATGACGATGCGCTCCTTCGCCCGCTCGTCGCCTCCTTGATCTCGGCGGCCCGGGCGGCTCAGCGGCCGTGGTCTAAGCCCGGGCGGCTCAGCGGCCGTGGTCTAAGCCCGGGCGGCCGCGGTCCCTTATCGCAGGGAGAAGGAAAGGATCGAGGCCGGGTTCAGGAGCGCGAAGGCGCGCTGGACCGCATGGGTCTCGTTGGTGATCGCCGTGATCCAGAGGGCCGAGAGGTTGGTCACCGGCAGGAAGTCCCCGGGGTGGCGCTCGAGGTGATCCTGGAGGTCGTTGCCGGGCGAGAGATGCACGTCGCCGACCAGCGAGATCGCGGACGTGTTGATCGACGCCGCGTAGGGGACCGTCTCCCGCCACATCGCGGAGTTGCCGTCGGGCAGCTCCTCGAGTGGGCAGACGAGGATCACGCCGGACTTGGCGATGGTCACCCGCGGCTCGAGGCGGCTGAGGACCGGGTAGTTGGTGGAGAGCGGCTCGGCGCGCGAGTTGCGGACCTGAAGAAACGCACCGAACCGGTTGATGCTGTCGCTCAGGCGTTCCGCGCCGATGACTTCGAGCTCGCCTGTCAACCGGATGAAGGTGCCGTAGATCTCGACCTCACGCCATCCGCTCACTGGGGCGAAAGGCTACTCTCCGGCACCCGCTTCGGGCATCCTCGCGCGGGGGCGCGGCTTCGTGACGCCGTGACGTATCCTTTCGCCCGTCTGAACGCTCCGAACAAGAGATATGGAAAAGCTGATCGTCGCTCTCCGCACCGACTTCGGATGCTTCGCCATCATCGTGGCGTTCATCGTGATCATGATTTCGGCGATCGTGTTCGCGAACATCCTGACGCCCCCGGCAAGCAACCCACTGCTCTAGCCGGATGAGCCTTTCGATGTCCCCGGGCTCAGGCGGCGTGCGGCATCGCAGTTCGTACACTGTCGGCACCAACATGCCCTTCGTGAGGACTGCATGGCGCTGAATCCGTACGAATCGACGCGAGGGAGGATGCGCGCTCGCGCCGAGACCACGCGACGCCAGTTCCTGATGATCATGGGTGGCCTCGCAGCGGCGGGAGCAACGCTCTTCGGGGGCATCGAGGTGCTGCGGTTCATGTTCCCGGTGGCGTCGGATAACGCGCCCGCGCTGTTCAAGACCTCGTTCACGTTCGCGGATCTGACCGGTGGCGTCGTGGGTGGGAAAGCGGTCACGCCGGTCAACGTGCTCTCCGAGACCGCCAAGCGCGTCACCGTCGTGCTCGACGACGCCGGCATCTACGCGGTGTATCTCGTGTGCACGCACCTCGGCTGCACGCCGAACTACGTCACCGACGTCACCACGGGGTCGGGCGTGAACGCCTCGGTGGCCGAGGCGCGCGGGGTGCGGGCGGCCGACCAGCGACTCCCCAACGGCTGGGCATGTCCATGCCATGGCAGTCGATACTTCATCGATTCCACGAACTTCTACGGCCCGGCGCCCCGGCCGATGGACTGGGTCAACATCGAGGTAACGCCGGACGGGTTCTTCGCGGTCGACCGGGCGGCCCTGGTTGCGACACGTGGTCCCGGGAACAACGTTGCGCCAGAATGGCGCCTGCTGGTCGACACCAAGAAGAGCAACGGCAAGACCCTCGGGGTCTAGATGAGGAGGCGGGTCAACGCACATGAGGGGTCTCGGTAGATGAGCGCAACGCCGGGCCAGGCCAACCCCGTTCGCGCCTTCGTGGCGCAGCTCTGGGGATCGGTCTTCCGTCACGGGCTCCCCACCAACGACAAGGTCGCGGCGCGCACGGCGCTCACCAACTTCTTCCTGCACATCCACCCGGTGCGCGTCAAGAAGTCGGCGATACGCGTGTCCTACACGCTGTGCCTCGGCGGCCTCTCGTTCTTCCTCTTCATCCTGCTGACGATCACCGGGCTCTTCCTGATGTTCTATTACATCCCCTCGGTGGATTCGGCGTATCAGAACGTCAAGGATCTGCAGTTCGTCGCTGTGTTCGGCGACATCATTCGCAACATGCACCGCTGGGCGGCGCACGGCATGGTCATCACCGTCTGGCTGCACATGGCGCGCGTGTTCTACCAGGGCGCGTACAAGCCGCCGCGGGAGTTCAACTGGGTGATCGGCACCTTCCTGCTGCTGATCACGCTGCTGCTGTCGTTCTCCGGTTACCTGCTGCCCTGGGACCAGCTCGCCATCTGGGCGATCACGGTCGGTACCAACATGGCGAAGTACGCGCCGATCGTCGGCCCGTACACCAGATATCTCCTGCTCGGTGGCGATCAGGTAGCACAAGGTGCTCTGATCCGGTTCTACGTCTTACACGTGATCGCCTTACCACTGATCGGGTTCTTACTCATGGTCGTACACTTCTGGCGCGTCCGTAAAGACGGGTTCACAGGAGGCCTCTGATGGCGACTGTCGTCGAGGGAGGACGCGAGCCACGCGGGACCGATCCGCGCGGTGCGGTTGCCCCGCGCCCGCAGGCGCCCGTCTCGGGGCCTGAGCTCGCGAGCACGCCCCTGGTCATCCGGCGGCGTGAGGATGAGGAGACCGTCGTCACGTTCCCCTTCCTCGTCTGGCGCGAGTTCCTCGCGGGCCTCGGTGCGTTCGTCTTCCTCATGCTGGTCTCGATCCAGATCAACGCGCCGCTGCTCCAGAAGGCCAACGTCTCGATCACGCCCAACCCGGCGAAGGCGCCCTGGTACTTCGTCGGCCTGCAGGAGCTCCTCGAGCGGTTCCCGCCGATCATGGCCGGCGTCATGTTCCCGAGCTTCGTGATCATCTTCATGATCCTGACCCCGTACCTCGACCGCAACCCGAGCCGCCGGCCGCAGGACCGCAGGGTTGCCATCGTGCTCTTCACGATCTACGTCTGCCTTGCCGTCGCGTTCGTCGTCATCGGTGAGTTCTTCCGCGGCCAGGCGTTCAACTGGGACTGGACGCTCATCCTCGGTCATCCCGGACTGAGCTCCCCCGTATGAGGACACGGCTGATCTTCGTCGGGTTGGGCGTCGCCCTCCTGGCGCTCGTCGCGTGGGCCGCCTTCAAGGACACCTCGAACCGCGGCTACATCGCCATCCAGGAGCAGTACCAGAAGGACTACCCGTCCTCGGACTTCAACGTCCAGATCCAGCAGCTCTTCCCGACCTTCCCGCAGGCGACCATCCAGGGGGACACGTACCGGGTTGAGCGCTGCATCTCGTGCCACGTCCCGGACATCGGCACGATCGGCCCGGTGGCCGCGGCGCAGCGCCTCAGCCAGGACTTCTTCAAGTACGAGCCGGATGCCACGCAGCTTGCGAAGGAGTACCACCTCAGCGGCAGGCATCCTGCGTACATCACGACCGACGGCAGCGACTACCCGCCGTCAGAGAGCTACGCCGCCTACGGCGCCGACGGGTTCACCTCGTTCACCTTCACGCCGTACACCGCCCCCGGTCAGGCGCCGGCAAAGCCCGTGACCGTCCAGCAGTCGGGGCCGCTGCCGTCGTTCCTCAATCCCGCGACGAACTACGGCGTCAGCGGAACGCCGACCGGGAAGCTCGGCATCGACCAGGTCGGCTGCATCGTCTGCCACAACGGCAACCGGCTCGGCCTCGACCAGACGGCCGCGCACCAGAACCTGATCATCAACCCGGTGTACGCCTTCACCGAGGGTGCCCAGCTCTACTACCAGAACTGCGCGCGGTGCCACGGTGGGCTCGGTGAGGGTGGCGCGGGTCCGCCTCTGAACAACCAGGACCGCCTCGGCTACTTCAACGAGGACTACTACTACCGCTGCATCGAGTACGGCTTCACCGGCTTCGAGCACTACAGCAGCATCATGCCCAACTGGGGGGCGATCGCCAACGACTACAACGCAGCACAGGATCCTCCCGGCGCGGGAGCGGTGGTCAACGATCATCGCGTGCTGACCGAGACGCAGATCAACCTCCTCATCCAGTTCATCCGTCAGTGGGAGAGCTACTCGACACTCCCATGAGCACGCACCTGTGAAACGCCGCGGCACGTTCGCGCGAGACCTGATCGGAACAGTCGTCGTCTTCTTCGGCCTGCTCGTCTTCACGTTCATTCTCATCTACGGTGAGTTCCTCCTCGAGAACTTCAAGGCGCACTGAACATGCACGCTCTCGTCGGTCTGCAGAATTCGCTCTACCCCGGTGAAGCCGGCTGGGGCGACGTCCTTTTCGTGGCGATCTGGGCGTTCGGGACCCTGCTCCTGGCCGCCTACTACGTCTACCGGGCCTTCGTCAGCCGATGAGGCTGGAGGCTCAGGTGGGCGGCCGCGCCCTGGGTCCGTGTCGTGGCGCCGGTCGTGGCCGCTGAAGCCCGCGGCGTGAAGCCGCTGCGGCGCCCCAACCCGCAGATATCGGTCGGTCTTTCGCTGATCCCCGGGCTCGGCCAGCTCTACAACGGGCAGCCCCGCAAGGCGGTGTATTACTTCCTGTGGACGCTGTGCACGATCGGTCCGGCAATCCTGCTCATCATCGCCGGGCAGTCGGTCGGCCACACGCTCCTGACCCACCATCTCGGCGCCCTCTTCCTGCTCGTGGCGCTGGTCTCCGTCTTCGCCTTCCTGAGCCTGTTCCTCGCCGGGCTGTACCTCTGGGGCAGCTCCGCGATCGACGCCTGGCAGAGCGCGAACGCGCTGTGTGCCGGCAACCTGGAGCTCGCTGCGAAACGGCGGAAGTTCCGGCTGTGAGCCCACCCAATCCGCTCGCCGTGCTCTCCCGGCTGCGCCGCCGCCAGCGTTCCACCACCACGGGCGAGGTGCTCCCCGATCCGTCGATCCCACCCGGGAACCGCGGGCCGTGGGACAAGGCGGCGCTGATCAACACCGACATCACCGAGCTGGTGAAACGCCAGATCCGCACCAAGACCAAGCCGTGGCAGAAGTGACCCGGCACACGCAATCCGCGGCGCTGACGGGGCAGGTTTGCCCGGCTGATTGCCGCTGTGCGATCATCCTGCCGGTCTCATGAACGTGCTCGCAGCGTCGACCTGTTGCGTCAACAACGCCGGAGCGTTCGGCAATGGCGGCACCGTCAGCGATCGGGCACTCGGCGTGTACACGGCGGTGTTCTGGTCGTCGGTCGTGCTCGGCGTCTTCGTCACCGTCCTGCTGCTCTACGCGTTCGTCAGGTTCCGGCGTCGCAGTGACGATGACGATCCACCGCAGTTTCACGGCAACACGAAGCTCGAGATCGCCTGGACGCTCGTCCCGCTGGCGACCTTTCTCTCGCTGTTCGGGCTCACCGCGGCGAACATGCCCTTCATCAACAATGTCGCTGCCGACTCGCAGTACACGGTGACGGTGATCGGCCAGCAGTTCAGCTGGACCTTCGACTACGGCACGACGTCCAGCGGTGCGCGGGTTCGCAGCTTCGGCACGCTGTACCTGCCCATGAACACCAACGTCGGTCTCAACATCGTGTCGACGGACCCACCGTGCAACGTGAAGCCGTCCGTGCCTTCGGGCAGCTCGCTCGCTCAGGTGCTCGCCGACGAGGGATGCGGTGTCAACCACAGCTTCTACGCGCCGTCGCTCGGGCAGCAGATGAACGCGATCCCCGGCGATGTCAACACCGCGCCGATCGAGGCGCGTGAGGGCACGTACTACGGTCAATGCACCGAGCTGTGTGGAGTCGGCCACGCACAGATGACGTTTGTCGTCGTGTCATTGCCGATGAACCAGTTCCAGTCGTGCGTGTTCGGCAATCCCGCAGGGACGATCGACCCCACCAGCAAGTCGTGCACTCTTGGAGGATCCTGATGGCGGTCATCGAAGCGACCCTGCCCCGCGCGAAGTTCGCGCGCTTCGACAAGTCGAAGGGGATCCTCGGCTGGCTGACCACGGTCGACCACAAGAAGATCGCGATCATGTACCTGTTCACGACCTTCTTCTTCTTCCTGGTCGGCGGCGTCATGGCGCTGCTCATCCGCATCCAGCTCGCCGAGCCGCAGAACACCTTCCTCACGCCCGAGCAGTACAACCAGATCTTCACGATGCACGGGACGACCATGATCTTCCTGTGGATCATCCCCGTCTGGGCGGGACTCGGGAACTACATGGTCCCGTTGATGATCGGCGCGCGCGACATGGCCTTCCCGCGCATCAACGCACTGTCGTTCTGGTTGATCCCGCTCGGCGGCATCGTGATGTACGCGGGCTTCCTCGTCCCCGCCACCACGCATGCCGGCATCCTCTGCCCCGGCGGCCCGGGTGATGCCGGTTGGACGGGCTACGTGCCGCTCACCGGCTCCCACTACAGCTGCAGCATGGGTCAGGACCTCTGGATCATCGGGCTGCATCTGCTCGGCATCGCATCGATGCTCGGTGGCATCAACTTCCTGGCGACCATCCACAACATGCGTGCCAAAGGCATGACCTGGGGACGATTGCCACTGTTCGTCTGGGCGCAGGAGGTCACCGCCGCATTGGTCGTGCTCGCATCGCCGTTCCTTGCCTCGGGGCTCGCGATGAACCTGCTCGATCGTCAGATCGGCACGAACTTCTTCGACCCGGTCAACGGCGGCAGCGCGCTGCTGTACCAGTTCGTGTTCTGGTTCTACTCACACCCAGCTGTCTACATCATGATCCTGCCGGCGTTCGGGATCATCAGCGAGATCATCCCGGTGTTCAGCCGGAAACCGGTCTTCGGCTACAAGGCGATGGCGGCCTCGATCGTTGCCATCGCGTTCCTCGGCTTCATCGTCTTCGTGCACCACATGTTCGTCACCGGCCTGCCGCTGGTGGTGCAGACGTTCTTCGCCTTCACGACCTTTGTCATCGGCGTGCCCACCGGGGTGAAGATCTTCAGCTGGCTGGCGACGATGTGGGGAGGGAGCA
>JBAUTG010000110.1:0-9262 GCA_049582105.1 Candidatus Dormiibacterota bacterium
CTTCTCCATGCCGTCCCATCGCGCCATGCCGAGGGACACGCCGGTGATGTGCACCACGACTGCCGGGAGCGAACCCGGCGTGACGCTCGCACCGGGCGCCTCGATGGCGGGCAGGGGTTGCGGCCCGACATAGCGAGCCTTCCCGGCGCGCAGGTCGCCGAACACCTTCTGCGTCGAGCGCAACGGGTAGGTGCCGGCGCTTTCTGGTCGTGCCCACGTTCCAGAGACGGATTCGATGCTCCGGTGCCCGCCGACGGTCACCGACCAACTGACGTCAGGAACACTCACGCCTTCCACGACAAGATCAAAGGTCACGATCCGAGCAGTCACGGTTGTCGGCGTCGGGGTGCACGTCGCGCCGGGCGTGCATGAGACGGCCACACCGCCGGCATCGCCCACGCTCCGAGTCCACCGCTGGCCGCTCAGCACGCCGAAGCGGTTGAGCAGGGACTGCGCGATGGTCGCGGCGGCGTCGGCGCTCGGAACGTCGACCGGGGCGGGGAGAGCCGTCGGGACCGGAGTCGGCGGCGGGGTCATCGAAGAGGTCGTCGGTGGGGAACTGACTGCGGTCGACGGGTTGCCCGAGCCAGGGGTTGCCGCCCCTGCACTCCCGGCGGAACCGCCGCCGACCGACCCGGGGACTGCGACCGCGCCGCCGGAGCTCGAATAGTCGATCGCGGTCAGGCCGCTGTTCGTCCAGACAGTCAGCAGTGCGTCACCGTTGCGCAGCTCCCAACCAGTGTCGGTGCGTAGCGGCGTGCCCCGCATCTTGAGAGCACCGCTGATGCGACCGAGATCGACGGTGGTGACGTCGTGGCCCACGAGCCTGCGAACTGCCGCTTCCGGGCCGAGATTGGCGAGTGGCCCGTCGAGCACGTACGTGAAGGTCGGTTGCGGGTAGATCGCAGGCTCGGCTGCGGCGCCGGTGTTCTCCATAAGCGAGAGCACCCGCGATGATGCCGATGGCTGTCCGGCCGCACCGCAGGCGACGATGGCCAGCGTCGCCATCGCGACCGTTGCCAGGAGAATGCGTCGATCCGTGCTCACGGCTGCCTCCGATAGTGGGTCCATTCATGAAACGCGGCCGGGCCGGTCACGGTTCCCGTCGCGTATCCCTGGACGGGAGGCTCCAGGCTGTGCGGCGCCCCTGAAGACAGCCACCGTGTGGCCGTGTCTCGCATCTCAATGACCTGAGCGTCTGAAGCGCGCTCCCGAGTCATAGAGATGTATCCAGTGCTGGTGTGCGGATGTGAGGCCCTGATTGCCTGAGCCAAAGTTCTCCGCTTTACCTCCAGCGCCTCGCAACGAGCTTGCTGAACGCCGGCGGATGGGCTAACCCGACGACCCCGATCTTGGTCATCGACTGATCCATGCACGCGGCCATCAGCGGCCGCACCGGATTGCCACTCCGTGGCGTGCGATTCGGCATCAGACGATCCGTCGTGAGAATGCTGAGTCCTTCTCTCAGGCGCTGAACCGTTTGCAATCGCTGTCGGTGGCGAGCGCGGCGAACACCGGTCCCAGCTGCGCGACCGTTTCGATCGAGGGCGGCCAGGGAATCACCTCCACCCGCGTGACGCCCACTTCTGAGAAGCGGGCGATCGTTTCGGTGATCTGATCGATCGAGCCGCTAATTGCTACACCGAACCCCGTTGCTTCGGTTGACTTCGCGTGACCCGGCTCGACAAACACACCGACTGACCGACCGATGGTCGTCGGGTCGCGGCCGATGCTCTCGCAAATCCGGTCCAGTGCCTCGGTCATCGTCGCAAAGGCCTCGGGCAGGCTGCTCGACGTTGCGTATGCACTCCAGACGTCGGCATGCCTGGCCGCCGCCGTCATCGTGCGTGTCGAATGCCCGCCCATCATCAAAGGGATGCGGCCCGGTCGAGGTCCACGCGGACGCACGTCAGCGTCCTTGACATGATGAAATTCGCCGTCGAAGGTCGAGCTCGACGCACCGCGCAGCAAAGGCACGATGATCTCCAACGCCTCGAGGTAGCGCGTTACAACGTGGGGCCGATAGCGGGGTTGCGCGAGGGACTGAGCCTTGTGATTCGCGCCTTTCACACGGTTCCGCGTCGTGATCTCTCGCTCTGCCCGCGCCACTCGCCACATTGATCACTCGCCGGTTCCAGCCACCTCCGCCGACATCAGCCACTAGCCCGCACAGAATCTCGGACTCGTGCTATGGAGAGCGACTCCCGCTATCAACGGCCCGAGCTGCGCGAGCAGCCGTGCGTGCACGCCGGAGAGGCTCCGGCGTGCGCACACCGAAGGTGCAGGAGAGGACAACCGCGACCGCCGTCTCGGGATCCGTTCGCCAGGCCGCATGTACGGCGATTGGGCGCCCGTGGGGCACGGTTCGCACCCAGAAGCCGACCACCTCGTCAGCAAGTCTGAGGGGGCTCACCGCCCCTCGATCGTCGTCCGGCCACTCGCCGTGCGCAAGAAGGCTGCGATGCGTGACGCCGACACTTGGTATATCCAGGACGGCGCCGAGCTCCAAAGCCAAGCCCGCCCTGCGCGGGTGGTCCCGCCCAGTGGCGTCAACAACCAGCACATCCGGGATTCCTGGGAGCGCGCGCACCGCCGTCTCAAGCAGCGCACCCTCGCGCAGGGCGAGCATCCCCGCTTGATATCCCTCACCTGCCGCACCGCTGATAACCGCTGTGTGCCCGTGCGCAGACGCGGCAGCCCAACCGTGGTCGCCCTTCCGGCCGGAACCGGCAAGACCGCGCTCGAAGCAGACGAAGCAGCCTCCCACGACGGCGGCTGCCGTCCAGAACCACGGATGTGGCGACAGTTCGGCTAATGCCTGCTGCTCGACGACCAGCTCGGTGGCGGAAGCGGGCCAACGTGACACAGGCCTAGCTTGCCGCAGGTTGCAACGCTTTGACTGGTGGGACCTGCACGACTCGCGGGCCAGCAGGTGACCGATGCTGATGCCGCGGCGCGCGATGGCTACGTCACAGAAGAGCCGGCGTCATCGCCCTCTTCGAAGTGGGCTCCGGAGTGGAGTGGCTCGCGCCAGAGCTCCGTGGACCAGGATTCGGGCTGTCGTGCCGCAAGGAGATCATGGGCCGAAAGACCCTGGTAGGAACCAGCACGCGCGCCTAGCGTGAAGCCATGGCCCAATCCAACGGTAGGGTGGCGGCAGCGCTCCGGGAGTTCGCCGAACTCCTGGCGATCTCGGGTGGCGACCCGTGTCGAGTGCGCCACTGCGCAGAGGTGATGGGTCGGCCCGGACGCGGTCATCAACATGCTTCCCATTGGCTGGCTAGCCACGGCGGTTCCTACGCAGACCGTCGCAGCGACGGTCGGCATAGGCCAGGGGATGCAGTGATACGGGGGGCTGCTCATTCCGCAGTGAGGGCAACGTTGCACACGCTCGCCATGGAGGTCGCAAATGCTCACGCGCTCGAGGAGGCAAGTTGAGAATCGCGCTCGCAGGTGACGTCATGTTGGGACGCCTCGTCGACAAAGTGCTGCGCCAACGGCCGATCCTGTCGGTGTGGGGAGACACGCTGCCCCTGTTCGCAGCGGCCGACGTGCGCATCTGCAACCTCGAGTGCAGCCTGACAATGCAGAGGGATCCCGCTTCGCTTCCCTCCAAGGAGTTCAGGTTCCGATCCGACCCCGCCAACGTCGCCGCGCTGCGCCTTGCCGGCATCGACGCCGTGTCCATCGCCAACAACCACGTGGCGGACTTCGGTGACGCAGGCGTGATGGACACAGTGATGACTCTTGATCGCGCGGACATCGCCCACTCAGGAGCCGGAGCTTCCCTTGAGCTTGCGTCGGCAGCCGCCATGGTGCACAGCCGTGCGGGTTCTGTAGCTATGCTCGCCTGCACGGACAACGAGCCCGGGTGGGAGGCCGGCCCCGACCGTCCTGGGGTGCGCTACTTACCCATCGACCCCCGCGACCGGCGCGCGGTTGCCCTGATCGACGACGTGCGGCGACTGCGGTCACATGTTGATGTCGTCGTCGTGTCACTGCACTGGGGCCCAAATTGGGACGGAAGTCCGCCACCCGAGCACATCAGCTTCGCCCGTACGATCATCGACGCGGGCGCCGACATCGTCTTCGGGCATTCTCCCCATATCGTTCGGGGCATCGAGGTGTACCGGCGGCGGGTCATCATCTACTCCGCCGGCGACTTCGTGGACGACTATGCCGTCGACCCCGTCGAGCACAACGACTGGTCGTGTCTCGTCACGGTCGACATCGACGAGCGCGGGTTACGGCGGGTGCTGCTGCACCCAGTGCTCATCGAGGACTTCGCGGCCCGCCGCGCTCACGGACAGCTGGCGGAGACGATCGCCGCTCGTATCGCGCGCCGCTGCCGGGACCTCGGGACGCCCTGTCGTTGGTCGCGTTCCGCAGGGGCGCTCGTCATCCGTCCACTGCCGCGGGCTGGCTGTGGTCCACCCGAGGTGCTGGCAACGCAGGGCACCGCCGCGAGGTTTCCAACCTGATTCATCGTCGCACGCACGAGTGATGACTGCCGGAGCACATCAGGAGTGCTTGACGACTGTGTACCAAACCCGCTCGGCCACGCGCACGACCTGGTCGCCCATACGCGCGTAGCGGCGATACAGCTCCCGGCGGCCGAAAAGCTCACGGATATCGGCGATGTTCAGCGCCTCCGACATTGCGACGCGATACCGCTTTTCCACAGCCCTCGAGACGTTGATCGCCGCGTCCGCCTCAGCCGTGGCACGGTCCTGGTCGTGGGTGAGCATCTCGAATGCGCTGGCCAGATGGCGGACGCCGTCGAGGATCGATGCGGCCATGGCGGCGAGGTGGGCGTCGGGCCGCATGGTCATGACCTCAGCCTCTCGCACCGCGTCCTTCGCGCCGTTGAGCACAACGTCGAGTCGCTCGGAAAGGGTGTAGATGTCCTCCGCGTCAAAGGGCACACTGAATGCCACGCGCAATTCCTGCTGCAGCTGTCGTCGGACGGCGTCAGCGGCATGCTCCGCTTCGCGCACGGCAGGTGCGCGGTCGCCGTCGCCCGATGACCACTCGAGGAATGCGTCCAGCCCGTCGACGGTGAGGCGGCTCTGCTCGCGCAAGGTTGCGAGCACATCCGGGGAATGCGGCAGGAACCAGTGCCTCACACGAAGGGCCTCCATGCAAGGAGCGCGATGGCGCCGAGGATTGCCGACGCGGGAAGTGTCACCACCCACGCGAGCAGGATCTCACCCATGACCGCCCAGCGGACGTGACGCCAGCGCCGGCCACTGCCCACCCCGGCGATTGACGAGGCCACGACGTGGGTGGTGCTCACCGGACCGCCGACAAGCGCCGATCCGAAGATGATCGCGGCCGATCCACCCTGGCTGATCAGGCCGTCAAGGGGGCGGATTCGGTAGATCCCGGAGCCGACGGTGCGCACGATCCGCCAGCCTCCCAGCGCCGTGCCGGCGGTCAGAGCCATGGCTGCCACGAGCTTGACCCATACGGGAACGTCGAATGAGTGAATCTCCCCGTGAGCGAGGAGCAGCAGGGTGATCACACCGCTCGCCTTGGACGCGTCGTTGGCCCCATGACTGAATGCGAGAGCGGCTCCGGTTACCCACTCGCTGCGCCGGATGACCGTTTCAATTGAGGTGCGCGCGCGTCGCAGCAGCCGCTTGGCGAGGAGTTCGAGGAGCAGTCCTGCGACGAAGCCGAGGATCGGGGAGATCGCCAGCACGAACAAGACCCCGAGCACCCCAATTGGAAAGATGCCGTTCAGGCCGCCCCACCGCACCGCGGTTCCTCCCGCCTCAAAGACAGCCGCTCCGACCAGGCCACCAACCAACGCATGACTCGAGCTGGAAGGCAGACCACGCCACCAAGTGAGCAGGTTCCATGCAACCGCGCTGCTGAGCCCGGCGCCGACCACAGCGACCACCTCCTTGTGGCCGACCTGCACGATCCCTCCGACAGTGTTCGCGACCGCTGTGCCGAGGAGGATGGGTCCGACGATGTGAAAGGTGGCTGCCAATGCGACCGCCTGCGCGGGCCGGGCGACGCGCGTTGCTACGAGGGCAGCGACCGCGTTCGAAGAATCATGAACGCCATTGGTGAAGGCGAAGACAATGGCCATCATGAGGGCCACGATGAGCAGCCAATCCACGCGGCTCCTTCGCAACCTGCAGTACCGGGACGGCAACGCGTCTCACGCCGTGGGCCGATCGTAGTCGAGGTAGCAGGGCGGGTGCAACGAGACCACTCGGGTCGCGCACAGCGGCCACGACTGGACCAACGCGACTGACGCCGCCCCCATTTGTCTCGCCAATGAGCCTATGCTGGAGACTGAGGGCCGGGCAACAGGCAAAAACATCCCTCTTAGCCCTGGAGCGACGACCTTTTGCAGGTGCGTCCGCAGGGCTTTGGCCCGGCTCTCTCACTCAACCCGAGAAGCCGGTCGTCTGGTCAGGGCTGCTCCGCCAATTGCAACGTTGCCGTCGTGGGCTCGTAGCTGAGCGTCGAGTCACTCGACGGTAACCACGCCACACTGCTCATCGATGACGCGTTCCAGATCGCCACCAGCGCGACGGCAACGCAGCTTTGAGAATCGGAGTTTCGACGATACCTACGACGTGTGGCTTGGGATCAACGGTAGAGTAAGCAACGCATTCGGTCAATGCTGCCTCGGCACGCCTGCCGGCCCTCACAGTGAAGGTGACCGTCGCCGACTCCCCGCTGTCTCTTAGCGGCAACGCAGAACAGGCATGGAGGCCTCGGAGAGTGAACGCGCGAGCGGCCGTGGCGTCCCGGAGAGCCGACGACGAGGTCGTCGACGCTGCTGAGATCCTTATCATCCGAGGCAAGGAGCAGGGGCGGCTGGCCCCCGACGACGTCCTGCGGGGCCTTTCTGTTGTCGACGCCGAGCCTGACCAACTGGAGCGCGTCTTCCAGGTGTTCCGGGAGATGGGCGTCGCGATCAGCGACAGCGATGACGACGCAGGAGAGCGGGACGATCCGGAAGACCAGGTGGGCAACACTGAGGCGGTCGACACCTTCTCCCTCGATGACCCGATCCGGATGTACCTCAGGGAGATCGGGCGCATTGCCCTTCTACGCAAAGAGCAGGAGGTTGAGTACGCCATGCTCATCGAGCTGGGCGACGACGTGGCACGCGACAAGCTCACCGAGGCCAACCTGCGCTTGGTCGTGTCCATCGCCAAGAAGTACATCGGCCGCGGGCTGCCCTTCCTGGATCTCATCCAGGAGGGCAACACCGGGTTGATGCGCGCCGTTGTGAAGTTCGATTACCGAAGAGGCTACAAGTTCTCGACCTACGCGACCTGGTGGATCCGCCAGGCAGTCAGCAGGGCTCTGGCCGACCAGTCCCGCACCATCCGCGTCCCGGTGCACATGGGCGAGGTCATCAACAAGCTCGGCCGTGTCTCGAGGCGTCTCTTTCAGGAACTCGGCCGCGAGCCCGACGACGAGGAGATCGCGGAGGAGATGGGTCTCACGCCCGAAAAGGTGCGGGAGGCGCTCAGGATCTCTCGGGAGCCAGTTTCGTTGTCCAGTCCGATTGGGGAGGAGGGGGATGCAGAGCTCGGCGACTTCGTCGAGGACACGCAGGCGATCGCGCCGTCGGAGGTGGCGTCACTGACCATGCTCCACATCGAGGTCGAGAACATCCTCGACACGTTGACCCCGCGCGAACGTCGCGTCCTCCAGCTCCGCTTCGGCCTTGTCGACGCCCGTCAGCTGACATTGGAGGAGGTCGGCAAGCGATTCGGCGTCACTCGCGAACGCATCCGTCAGATTGAGGCCAAGGCGTTGCGCAAGCTGCGTCACCCGTCACGCAGCAAGAGACTAACTGAGTTTCTCGAATAGATGATCAAAGTTGACTTACGGGTGCCACCTGCGACCATACGTCACTCGACGGCGACCAGAATATGGTGTTGGCCAGGCGCACCGTTGAGAATAGCTGCGCGCGCACTCCGAGCGCCTGATCTACCGAACTCAATGCTCCTCAACGACTAACACGACCCGGCAGTTGGTCGCCGCCAAGCTCGTAGAAGGCTGGTCGAGGCTCTCGATCCGGTCAGAGAACGGGCCGGAGACCCCGCGCCCGGAGGACCTAGGTTCACCAAACCTAGTCTCGAGCTTCGCGAAGTATCGACTCTCGCACGCTGGAAGGCCGTGCCCGGACCGCGTTTAGGCCAAAGACAAATTGCTTGACAACTACCCGACGGGTCCAGTCGTACCTCTAACCTTCGTCGGGAGAACCTAGCTTCATTGGTCGCACACCCGATTGTGCCAAAGCCCTCCGCACTGGGCGAACGGACGCGACTGGCTGGACGTACCGAATCATACGTCTCGCTGGAGCCGCGATACGTGTCGCCGATCGGAGTGAAGGCACCCACATCGTGGCCGGTCGGCACCGCGAGTCCCGGCGCCGTCGTGAGCTAGGACGAGCTCGGTTTAATCGCGACCTCGACAGGGACGGCGAACCCCGCGCGAGTCCCTGTTCTATATCTCGAAGCTTACGGCTGTCTTGAGGCGGCGCATCGGATGCGCACCTGCGGCTAGGTGCGGCCCGACCTTGGTTCTGGTCGGTGCTGTGCGGACCATCCGAGAATCTGTCGCCACCACGGGGTCTCGATGTATTCGCGAGCCGCATCGAGACGCGCCCGCATCGGTGGTGGGAATGAAACATCCCGCATGGCCTCCGAAACGAGATCTGACGGCGAGAAATAGAACAGCCAGCGCCAGGGCGCGGCATCAAAGCTATCGAGGAGCTCTTTCGGGTCCTTCTCGACCATGCGGCACAGGCTGACGAATGCACTCGGTGCTGCCCGGGTTGCAGAGTCGAAGGCAGCTCGTTCACGTGCCGTCGGTGGATACAGTCTTTCGGTCACATGCTTTCGCGTCGTCTTGAAGGGAGCGGAGCCAGGCAAGGCTTGCGGGCGGCCGGGGGGCGGTCGTCGACGCGGATTCAGGGGGTTGCATCGGCCTTGCCCGGCCCCGCTCGCGACGATACAGACGTATGAGAATGCTGTCAGTGCGCCAGGTCACAGGAGCGGCCTCGCTCGTATCTGTGAGCATGAGTCTCGGCGGGCGCTGCGGTCGAATTCGGTCTTGATTATGGCGTAGCACTCACAGGAAAGGGCTTCGAGCCCCTGCCGATCGATGATCGTGACGCGGCCTCGCGCATAGCGGATCAGCCCCGCGCGCTGCAGGCCGCCGGCTGAAACGGAAATCGTCGAACGCCGCGTGCCGAGCATCTGCCCGAGCGACGCCTGGG
>JBAUTG010000111.1:0-5408 GCA_049582105.1 Candidatus Dormiibacterota bacterium
GGGCTTGCACCCGCTCGGCATAGGCGATTGGTGAGGCGGAGCGGTAGACGTCGGGATTCGTGGCGGGCGATCCGCCGAGGAGCCGCTCCGCATAGAGGCGCAGCGCCGGCGTCGTCTCATCTCCCACCATCCCACGCCAGTCTGCGATCGCGACAATCGCGATGCCACCAGCCCACAACTCCGGCCGCCGGCCGGCCGTCTGCAGGGTCAGATATCCCCCGTAGCTGATCCCGGTGAGCAGGACCTGCTCAGGGATGGCCACCCCGTGGTCGACGAGCCACTGTCGCGCGGCAACGATGTCGTCCACCTCGAGGTCGCCGGGACAGCCGACGATCGAGTCCCTGAACGCGCTGCCAAAGGTCGTCGACCCGTGGTAGTTCACGGTGCAGTACGCGAAGCCGTTGTCGAGCCATGCCTGCGCTTCCGGCCAGTACGTCTCGAGCTCCACGGCCTCGGGACCGCCGTGCGTCTCGATGACAACCGGCCACGGACCGGCGTCGCCCGGCGTCGCCAGCCATGCCTGGACGACATCTCCTCGTGACTCGAACTCGATGGATCGCCACTCACGCGCACCCGCACCTCCGGTGTCGACGGTGAGGATGCTTCGTTCTCTCTCGTCTGATTGCGGGTCGATCGCGACCACCCGGCCGGGATGCGTCGAATCTTCGAGCACGGCGCGAATGCCGTCTGGCGCGAACCATGCTGGTCGCGACACAGAGGGATTCAACGCGCCGACGAGCGGGACCGGTCGATGCTGCCCGGTGGTCAGGTCGTAGAGGTGCAGGCAGGTGATGGCACGGTGAACCTGCAGCAGAAGTATCGTCTCCGGATCGGATGCCCAGTCCAGCGGTAACACGGTCCCCTCGATGTCGTTCACCGCCAGTGCGTGCCGTTCACCGCTCAGAGGCGAGAGCAAGATCGGAAGCTCGCGGCCACTCGTGCTGGTGACGGCCAGCAGGCGGAGATCGCCGGCTCCGGGCGCCCACAGCATCGGCGAGACGGTGGCATCGGCGCCGTCCCCGAAATCTGCGACCCTTCTGCCGGTCGCCGTGTCGATGACGGAGGTCGACTCGTGGAGTCCCTGGGTGCTCTCGTTGTGGCGCACCGCAACGAGAGCACCGTCAGCAGAGCACAGGACGCGCCTGATGAGAGCGCGGCTTCTCCAGACCGTACGTTGCTCACCAAGATCTCCCTCCGGACTCAGCGGCAGCAGCTCCACGCGGGATCCGTCCGGCTCGGCGACGATGAACGCGATCCTCGTCCCGGTGACGTCGGGAAGAATGAACGCCGGCACCGCAAAGGGCTTGGCCTCCTGATCGACCTGCTCGACATCGCCGCCCTCCCAGCGCACGCGCACCAGATGGCCCTTTTCCTTGCCATCGACGTCGTTCGCCCAGTAGACATGCCTGCCGTCTGGAGCGAGAGTGCCTGTGGCCACGCCGTGTGCCACGTTTGTCAGTTGACGC
The DNA here is from genome assembly GCA_049582105.1 of Candidatus Dormiibacterota bacterium. Lineage (GTDB taxonomy): Bacteria > Chloroflexota > Dormibacteria > Aeolococcales > Aeolococcaceae > Palsa-851. Next base: position 1,467 of record JBAUTG010000111.1, read on the forward strand.
AATTCGTTTGTCTCCACATTCCAGCTGTGGAGCTGGCGCTGCCCCGACACATCGGTGCACACAAGGCCGCGCTCGGGCCGCTGGCGGGCCGCCCCGGCCCAGGCAACGCGCGGGATGTCGAAGAACCGCCTCCAGTCTTGGTTCACTGCAACCCCTCAAGTGGCTCAGTTTGGCCCGGACCCTTCCGCCGTTGTGACAACAGGCATCGATAGTGTGGCCGACCCCTAAGACGCCGAGGCAGTCGTCGCCCCGACCGTCAGCGCAGTTCGGGCACGTTTCGACCGATCGGACGCCGTCGGCGGGTGCGGAGGGAGAGGGATTCGAACCCCCGGGGGCTTGGCGGCCCCTGCGGTTTTCAAGACCGCTCCGATCAACCGCTCCGGCATCCCTCCGCGCGGACACATCAAGGATAAACGCGCCGGCCGTCCTACGAGCCCGGCGTCGGACTCGGCCCGGGTGACGGCGTGACGCCCGCGGAATCGAACATCGTATTGCAGAGCGTTTGTGTCGCTCCCACGTTGCCGCCGGGAATCGCTGTGTAGATTCGCGCGGTCACGCTCCCGTCGGACGTCGTCAAGTAGCACTCCGGAACCGCCTCATACGAGGAGGCCGCGATCCTCGAGATGTCGGTCCACGATTTGTCCGCCTCGAGCGCCGAGCAGAGCGTATTCCCCGCTGCAGCATCGCTCCCGGCAACGGTTGTGTAGGCGATCACCGTGCCACTGGTGCTCGCGGAGGCTCCGCAGATGAAGGTTGAGTCTGGGTTCGCGTCGGTGTCGCCGAAACCGCCGGTGGTCCCGTTGGATGCCACCGGTGTCGGCGTGCTCTGCGTCGACGGTGTCGGGGTAGCAGTCGCCGCCACCGACGGCGTCGCTGTGGACTTCCCGGGCAGGTTGGCCGCAACGGTCGGCTTCGTGGACCTGGTCAGGAAGAAAACGGCCGCGCCGGCGATGAGCAGCACGACGACCACGGCCCCGATGCCGAGCCACATCTTGCCGCCACCTCCGGACGGTTGTGGCGTGCCGCCCGAAGCTGTCGCCGGCGGAACCCACCCCTGCGGTTGCGGCGGCAGACCGGCAGGTGGGACGCCGGGCGGCAAAGGCGGTGGTCCGGCGGGAGGCGTTGCCGGCGGCCAGCTCGGCGGCACCGCCGGCGGACCCATCTGCCCGGGATCGTTCACTCCAGCCATTGCCGCTCCTCCACTCCTCGACAGCGGCGATGCTCAACGCTTCCGCGCCGCGCAGCGCCCTGCGCCTCCATCTCCATCACCGGCTCAGTCTCCGCCGGCGGGGTGAGTCTGCCACCTTCTGCCCGTCGCTGTAAGGGATCCGTCAGTCCGTCGAGCCCAGGCTTTCGAGTTGATCGGCGTGCTCCTCGAGGTGCCCAACGAGAAACTGCTCGACGAGCTCGTCGATGGTCATCACGCCGCGGGTCGGGTGCAGTCCACGCATGTCCCATTGCTCCGGGTCAATCTTTGCGAGAGAGCCGTGGAGCTGGGCAATGTCGGCGCTCGTGTCCGCCCAGAGCACTGCCACCGACTCACGCCGGCTCCGCTCGATCGCCCCGATGCGTTCCGGGTCTTTCTTGGTGCGCCCGAACGGCACCGGCTCGCCGGATGACTGACCGCGCAACACCGGTCCCGCCTGCTGGATCCAGTAGGGAATGAATTCGGCGAGATGCGCCCACACCTGGCCGCGATCCCATCGCTCGCCACTTTCGGGGTCCGCGCCGGTGATCGCTCCCGGCACCGGCTCACGGAACGCTGCTGCGGAGAGCCTCGCCTCGACGGAATCGAGACGCGCGAGGTAGGCGTCCCTCGTGTTCATCGCAGTGCCCGCAACGCTGCGCCGGCCACGACCCGATTGCGGAGGGTTCCGAGGCGTTCGACGCTGAGCTCGACGACATCCCCCGGCTGCAGCCACGGATATTGCTCGTGGCCGTGCACCATCGAGAGCTCGAGGATGCATCCGGTCCCGCACGTGCCGGAACCGATGATGTCTCCCGGCTCGACGCGCGTGCCGCGCGATGCGTAGGCAAGCATCTCCTCGAAGCTCCAGTAGATGTCCGCAAGCGAGGCACGCGAGTACTCGACGCCGTTGACCGTCGCGGTCATCGTGAGGTCGAAGCTGCGGCCGCGTCGCGTGTCCTCGAGCTCGTCGGGCGTGACGAGCATCGGTCCGATCGACGTTGCGAAGTCCTTGCCTTTCACGGGTCCCATGCTCAACTTCATCTCCCGTCGCTGCACGTCGCGAGCACTCCAATCGTTCATGACGCAGTACCCGGCGATGTTGCGACCCGCGTTGTCCGGCGCGAGGTCGGCTCCGCCCATCCCGACGATTGCTGCAACCTCGAGCTCGTAATCCATCTCCGCCGAACCGGGCGGGATCGCCACGACGTCGTCCGGCCCGCAGATGGCGTACGGATTGCTGAAATAGAACACCGGCAGCTCGTACCAGTCGGGGTCCATCTCGAGGCCGCGCTGCTGTCGTGCGGTGCGCACGTGCTGTTCGAATGCGTAGAAGTCGCGCACCGTCGGTGGATGCGGCACCGGCGCGCGCAGGTGCGTCACCGGCGGGCGCAGCTGCGGCACGTCGAGATCGATCACATCGCGAGGATCGCTCCGGACAGCCTCCGCGGCTGCCGCGAGCCGCTCGCCGTCGTCACCGAGCAGGCTCAGCAGCGTCGTCCCCGGTGCGCAGGCGTGGATGCAACCGTCAACCACGAGGCCGGTGCGCTCAGCCGGATCCTCGCCGTGCGTGAAGCTCACCCAGCGCATCGATCCGCCGTCGCCTCCGCATGAACAAACCCAGCAGTGCCACGGCAACGATAACGGCTACGAGACCCGTGGCAACGAACGGCCAGGCCCCGAGCTCCGTGGCGCGCTTCGATGCCGTCACGTCGGTGAGGATGCCGAGCGTCGCCGCGGCAGAGCCCGCTGCCGTCGCGGTGCTGAAGCTCGTGATCCGGCGAACGTGGTGGATGGACATGAAGGGCGGCGCGACCGCGGCGGGAACCACCGTCACGCGGCCGACCTGATGGGTTCTGACGGGCTTTGGCTTGGCGACAACCACCTGCGTCGCCCCTTTGGCGACGCGTTCGATCACGATCGCCATGTCGCCATAGATGTTGAAGGTGCTGGCGAACTGCGCCATCGTCGCGCCGTTGTATCTGCCGGTGAGCGGATCGCTGAACTCGAGCGTTCGCGCGGTCGGGTCGACGCCCATCAGGACGACCACATGGCCGGCCTCGGTCCAGGGAACGACGCGACCGTCCCACCCCGTCCAGGTGCGCGCCGTCTCCGACACGTAGTTGACGGTCGACCAGACGAGCACCGGATGCCCGGCCTCGACCGCCGCGTAGAGCGCCTGTGGGTTCCAGCCGGTGAGCTGTGGAGCGACCGGCACCCCGAGCGACTTCGCGACCTTCGCCACGACCGGTGCGTACGCGCCCCAGCCCGCATAGGTTGCCCAGTGCGGGTTGCTCCCGGGCTCGGAGCCCATGACGTGTCCGACGAAATCGACGTACGGGTCACCCCACTGGCTGGGCAGGCCGTTCGCACCGAGGACTGGGGCGCGGAGATCGGTGGGGAAGTGGCCCTGCACGTACTGCTGAGTCGTGTGCACGCCCACCGACGCCAGGGCGATCGTGAGCGACGTCGCCTCGCAGTCGAGCGGCATCTGCATGCGCTGGGTTCCGACCGGGAGCCGGAACATGGCGGCCTCGGCTCTCAGAGGGGACGCCGCGACTGCGGCAGACCCGATCACGAGGGCGACGATCGCTGCGGCCCCCATTCGTCCATAGGCCACGACCAGACTCTAGGCGCGCCTGCCGTTCTGGTTGTCGCGCGACGGACACGACATATACTGGCCGCGGCCTGGGGAGGTGGCTGAGCGGCCGAAAGCGCCCGCCTGCTAAGCGGGTGAGGGATGTTAAGTCCCTCCG
>JBAUTG010000112.1:0-5129 GCA_049582105.1 Candidatus Dormiibacterota bacterium
ATCTACTGTTCCTTGCTCTCCTCCTCCGTGGCGCGGCGCTGGAGGTCCGCGACGATCGTCGCATCGGCGAGCGTCGTGGTATCGCCGAGCTTGCGGTTCTCGGCGATGTCGCGGAGCAGGCGGCGCATGATCTTTCCGCTTCTCGTTTTGGGCAGGTCGGGTGTGAACGCGATCCACTTCGGTCGCGCGATCGGACCGATGAGCTTGCCGACATGGTTGCGCAGCTCGGCGATGAGCTCGGTCGACTCGTCGTAACCGGCGCGCAGCGTGACGAACGCCGAAATCGCTTGCCCTGTCTCAGGATCGTTCTTCGCGACAACGGCCGCCTCCGCGACCGCGGGATGGTCGACAAGCGCCGACTCGACTTCCGCGGTGGAGATGCGGTGACCGGCGACGTTCATGACGTCGTCGACACGACCCATGAACCAGAAATAGCCGTCCTCGTCGATGCGCGCGCCGTCGCCGGCGAAGTACTGGTTCCCGAACTTGTTCCAGTACGTCTCCTTGTACCGCTCGTCGTCGCCCCAGATGCCGCGGAGCATGCCCGGCCACGGACGCGTCAGCGTCACGAACCCACCGCCGCCAAGCGCGACCGGCACGCCCGCCTCGTCGACGACCGAGGCGCCGACCCCCGGCAGCGGTTTGGTCGCCGAGCCGGGTTTGAGCGTGGTGAGGCCCGGGAGTGGCGCGATCATGATCCCGCCTGTCTCCGTCTGCCACCACGTGTCCACAACCGGTGTGCGGTCGCCACCGATGTACTTGCGGTACCACATCCAGGCTTCGGGGTTGATCGGCTCTCCGACGGTCCCGAGCATGCGAAGGCTGGAGAGGTCGTGCGCCTGCGGATGTTCCGCCCCCCACTTCATGAAGGTCCGGATCGCGGTCGGCGCGCAGTACAGGACGGTGACCTTGTACTTCTCGATGATCGACCACCAGCGGTCCTTGTTCGGGTAATCCGGCGTGCCCTCGTACATCACCGAGGTCACGCCGTTGCCGAGCGGCGCGTACACGATGTAGGAGTGCCCGGTGACCCAGCCGACGTCGGCGGCGCACCAGTAGACGGTGTCCGGCTGGATGTCGAACACCAGGTCGTGGGTGAACATCGCGTAGAGCAGATAGCCGGCCGTCGTGTGCTTGATGCCCTTGGGCTTGGCGGTCGTCCCCGACGTGTAGAGGGTGAAGAGCAGGTCCTCGGAGCCCATGTGCTCGGGCTCGCACGTGTCTGACTCCTTCTCGACCAGCTCGTGGTACCAGTGGTCGCGGCCCTCTTGCATCGGGACCTCGTTGCCCGTGCGCCGGACGACCACAACGTCCTTGACCGTCGGCGCTCCTTCGCACGCCTCATCGACACTGCGCTTGAGGGGCACGAGGTTGCCGCGGCGCCAGCCCTCGTCCGCGGTGATGATCGCGACGGCGGAGGCGTCGTTCATGCGGTCGCGGACCGCGTCCGCGCTGAACCCTCCGAAGACCACCGAGTGCGCGGCGCCGATGCGGGCGCATGCCAGCATCGCCATCGGCAGCTCGGGGATCATCGGCATGTAGATCCCGACGCGGTCGCCCCGCTTGATGCCGAGGCGGCGGAGCGCGTTGGCAAACCGGCAGACGCCCGCGAGCAGTTCGGCGTAGGTGATCGTGCGCGTGTCGCCACCCTCGCCCTCGAAGTGATAGGCGACCTTCTCACCCTTCCCCGCCTCCACATGGCGGTCGAGACAGTTGTACGAGACGTTGAGCTCGCCGCCGAGGAACCACTTGGCAAAGGGGATATCCCACTCAAGGACCTTGTCGAACGGGCGGTACCAGGTGATGTACTTCTTCGCCTGCTCGGCCCAGAAGGCCTCGGGATCGGCTTCAGCCGCCTCATGGAGGCTCGAGTCAGTGACCCTCGCCTTCGCTCGGAACTCAGCGCTGGGCTCAAAGGTGCGGCGCTCGTCGAGCAGCGTATCGATGGTCCTGACGTTCTCGCTCATCCCGATCTCCCCACGACTGCCTGCAGAAATTATTTGTCGCGCATTAATTGCACTAGTGGGGCGCCTTGGGCAAGCAGCAAAGCCTCAAAGCCCTCCGCGACGCCATCCGCTCGACACCCAAAGGATGTGGTTGGCCGTCCAACCAGGCCGGGATAGCCGGTGTCAGGCGTCTATCGGCGTTCCGTCACCCATTGCAACCAAATCTTCACACCTTGCCATCGAGCGCGGGGCGAGATCGCGTCGATACTGGCATCCGGGGACTGGGCAGTGTCGCCAGACACCGCCACTCGGAGCCTTTCTGGAGGAGCGACCATTCATACACGGGCGACGCGGAAGCAGCGATCCGGGTCTTGGGGACAGGGCCTGGTTGAGTTCGCCATTGTCGGTGGACTGCTCTTCTTCCTGATCTTCTCGGTGATGAACGCCGGTTTCTACCTCTATGGCGCGAACGCGATGCAGTACGCGGCCGACATCGGCGTCGCGACGATCGCCGCCGAGGGCGACTACGACAACACAGGGGCGCCCGCTCCGAACAATGCCGACACCGTCGCGATCGCGCGCATGATCACCGACGGCCTCGACAGCACCCCCCTGGTGACGGTCACCGAGATCGACATCTGGAAGGAGAACGTGAGCAGCGGTGGCGTCTTCAGTGATGACACCAGCGACGCCGCGTGCGGCGGCGGAGCATGCGAGAACATCTACAACGGGCAGGGCGTGCTCCAGAACCCGGTTGCCGGGAATGCACCCTGGCAGCCGTCCGTGCGCGACGTGGACGCCACGCCTGACTACGCAAAGCTCGTCATCCACTTCAAGTACACCCTCCTGATCGGGACGACGACCTTCAACAGCACCACCCTCAACCTCTTCCGCCTGGAGCCGCAGACGTGACGCGCCGGCTGCGCAACACGGGCAGGGGTCAGGCCATGGTCGAGATGGCGATGCTGCTGCCCGTCCTGATGCTGCTGTTCCTCGGCGCGTGGACTGCTGCGAACCTGATCGACGACAACAACGCGGCAGCACAGGCGACGCGCGCCGGTGGCAGGCTCGCCGCGGAGCTCGGCAACGGCGGGTACCCGACCGCGACGCTCGCCGCCTGCCAGAGCGGGGTTTCCAAGAATCCCTGCCAGATCGACCAGGACATCATCGACCAGGTGCTGCCGATCGTCTCGCCGCAGCTGACCAACGCCAAGGTCATCGAGATCGACATCTACCAGCCGAGCGGTTGCACGGGGACCACCCCGTTCGCGAGTGGCACGTGCCCGCCGAACAACGGCGCCTACTGCACGAGCTCGTTCCAGAACTCATTCACGCCGGTCTGCGCCGGGGTCACGGAGCTGATCGACAAGTACACGGTGAGCGGCACCACCGCGACGCTGTCCGGCACCGCCGGGTACACGCTCGACCAGCGGAGCCAGGTGCATCCGAACGAGTCGGAGCTCGGCGTCCGCCTTGTCTTCACGTACACGTCGCCAACCCTGTCGTTCTTCACCCAAACCGACTCTCAGTACACCGTCATGCGGCTCGCGCCGACATCGTGAGGAAGAGAATGAGACCAGAACCGATCCGGCCCTCCCGGCGCTCTACAAAGGGTCAGGCGATGGCGATCTTCGCCCTCGTCTCGGTCCTGCTGTTCGTCGTTGCGGGCCTTGCCGTCGACGCCGGCACGAGCTATCTCACCAGCAACAAGATCGAGCGTGCCGCGGCAGCAGCCGCGCTTGCCGGAGTCGCGTATCTGCCGGGCGACTACCCGGACGCGCAGAACGCCGCGCTGGTCGAGGCGGCTCGCGACGGCTTTGCGAATGCCGGCGCGGGCAACGCCTGCGCGGGGAATCCGTCGCCCTGCGTGGTCACCTCGCAGCCGGCCACCAACCAGCTCACGGTCACCATCTCGGTCTCCGTCTCGACGATCTTCCTGCGCATCGTCGGCTTCGGCAACCACACCGTGGTGCGTTCCGAGACAGCGGAATACCTGCCTCCCATCTCGCTCGGCCAGCCCGGCTCGCAGCAGGGCTCGGACCTGAACACCAGCTGCGATGGGACGAACCCGCCCGGCCAGTACTGCGCCAGCCCTCCCTCCGGCCTCGGCAGCAGCGGCAGCTACTACTTCGAGCGCACCGAGGGCTGGGGCAACCCACGCTCGGAAGGCGATCCGTTCAACCCATCTCCGAACCAGGGTGGCACCTGCGGACCGAGCGGATCCGGCGACAGCTGCAATGCGTCCTCGGCGCCCGACTATCACCTGATCAGTCCCCAGGCACAGACCGAGGCGTCGATCTCGAGCCTCAACTATCCGGGTGGATCGAACTACCTGATCACCATCCCACCCGGCGACTCCGCGGACGTGCAGATCTACAGTCCGAGCTTCGCGCCTGACACGTGCGGCGGCACGCTCCCGTACTACTGCTACCACGAGAACGACGGAAGCTTCAGCGGTACCGGTGCGCCTATGGCCGAATACTCGGCGATGGAATACACGATCTTCCAGGTCTCAACGTTGTCGTCGCGACTCAGCGACACGAAGATCGGCCAGGAGGTCTTCTACCCCTACAACGCCACGAACCTCGCCTCGACCGACGGCTCGTGCCCCGGAACGACGCCGTACAGCTACTTCTACTTCAATCCCCCGACAAGTGGGGCGGCCACGCAGACCAAGGTATGCGTGAAGACGGCGACATTCCCGCTGACGTACCACAACTGGGTCTCGGCGCTGAACTACACTCCCGCGAGCGCCAATGATCAGAAGCTGTACAACGGCACGAACAAGCTCGGCGCATATCTCTCCAACGCGGGTTCGCAGAATGTGTACTTCCGCCTCGAGGTTGACACGCTTTCGTTCAACGGCCAGGTGACGTGCGCGAACGGCTCCTGCGCATACCCGTCCACTGGAACCAGTAGCGCATCGGAAGCGCACAAGGGTTACGCGGTGCGCCTCGTGTCAGACGCCGGCAGCCCCGCCCCCGTGCAGGGCACACTCCCGGGCAGTCAGTGCAACTCGACGTGCGGCACCATCTCCGCGATGGACGACATGGTCGTCTACACGCCGGTGAACGGTGCGTCGGCCACGCAGTTCTCGATCCCGCTCTTCAGCGTCGATCCGTCGTATGCGGGTCAGACGATCAACGTCGACCTGTTCGACATCGGTGACGTCGGAGGTGGGGC
>JBAUTG010000113.1:0-31033 GCA_049582105.1 Candidatus Dormiibacterota bacterium
GTCGAGCGGTTCCGCAAGGTTGATGGCTGTCTGGCCACCGAACTGAACCACGACGCCGCACGCCTGTTCCTCGTCGATGATGGCGGTGACGGCTTCCTCGTCAAGCGGTTCGAAGTACAAGCGTGTGCTGCAGTCGAAGTCGGTGCTCACCGTCTCCGGATTGCTGTTGACCATCACTGCGTCGACGCCCTGCGCACGCAGGGCCATCGCTGCATGCACGCTGCAGTAGTCGAACTCGATGCCCTGCCCGATGCGGATCGGTCCACTGCCGAGCACCACCACGGTGTCGGGCGCGAGCACCGTGGCAGCCGGGCCTTCGTCCTCGGTCTCGTAGGTCGAGTAGTAGTAGGGCGTGGCGGCTTCGAACTCCGCTGCGCAGGTGTCGACGCACTTGAAGACCTGACGCATCCCCAGATCGCGACGCAGCGCCCGGACGCTCTCGACATCGGCGCCGCAGAGCGCGGCGATGCGCGCATCGGTGAGGCCGACGAGCTTCGCGGCGCGCAGCGACGCGTCGTCCAGGCCACCCCACCGCAGTCGCTCCTCGCACGCCACGATCGTCGCGAGACGGCGCAGGAACCAGATGGAGATGCCGCTCCGGCGTGCCAGGTCCTCCGTGGTCGCGCCGCCGCGCAGGGCTTCGAGGAGTGCGTGGGCTCGCCGGTCGTTGGCGACGTCCACGAGCACCGGTTCGTGCAGTGCCGCAGGGTCGGGGGGCTGCTGCTCCAGCGAGCGGAGCGCCTTGCTGAACGCGGCTTCGAAGGACCGCTCGATGGCCATGACCTCACCGGTCGATTTCATCTGCGTCCCGAGGCGACGGTCGGCTTCGGGGAACTTGTCGAACGGCCAGCGCGGGATCTTGACGACGCAGTAGTCGAGCGCCGGCTCAAACGCCGCGCATGTCTTCCCCGTCACCGCGTTCGGGATCTCGTCGAGACGGCGCCCGGCCGCGATCTTCGCCGCCACGCGCGCGATCGGATAGCCGGTGGCCTTCGACGCGAGCGCGGACGACCGCGAGACCCGGGGGTTGACCTCGATCACGTGGTACTCGTGCGAGTCCGGCGCGAGCGCGAACTGGACGTTGCACCCCCCCTCGATGCCGAGGGCGTTGATGATGCGCAGCGCAGCGCTGCGCAGCTGCTGGTGTTCCCGATCCGTGAGGGTCTGCGCGGGCGCGACCACCATCGAGTCGCCGGTGTGCACGCCCATGGGGTCGAGGTTCTCCATGTTGCAGACGGTGATGCACGTCCCCGCCGCGTCGCGGATCACCTCGTACTCGATCTCGCGCCATCCGGCGAGCGACCGCTCCACGAGCACCTGGCTGATCGGCGACGCGGCAAGACCTGCGAGCACGGTCTCCGTGTATCGATCCTCTGTCTCGCACAACCCGCCACCGGTGCCACCAAGCGTGAATGCAGGCCGAACCACCAGGGGGAGGTTCATCCGTTCACGGAGCGCACGAGCCTCAGCGAGCGAAGCAACGATCGCTGACTCGGGCGTCGGCTCTCCGATCGACGTCAGCAGATCCTTGAACTTCTCACGATCCTCAGCCATGCGAATCGCGCGCAACCCGGTGCCGAGCACACGAACGTCGTACTTCTCGAGAATGCCGGCGTCATCCAGCGCAACCGCCAGGTTCAATCCCGTCTGCCCACCAAGTGTCGCCAGCAGGCCATCCGGCCGCTCGGCAGCGATGACCCGCTCGAGCACCTCGATGGTCAGTGGCTCGACATAGACCGCATCCGCTGACGAATCGTCGGTCATGATCGTCGCCGGGTTGCTGTTGACGAGCACCACGCGGATGCCCTCTTCGCGCAGCGCACGGCAGGCCTGCGTTCCCGCGTAATCGAATTCGGCAGCCTGCCCGATGACGACCGGCCCGGAGCCGATCACGACCACGCACCTCGGTTTCTCCACGGAGGTATTGGGAGATCCCGCCCCGCTCTGCACACGCGCAACGGGGTCCTCCCCGTGCGCGGCGCGACACATGCGCAGGAACTCGTCGAACACGCCAGCGCGATCCTGCGGCCCCGGAGCGCCCTCAGGGTGGTACTGAACGCTGAAGGCCGGGAGCTCACGATGCCGGAGCCCTTCGACGCTGCCGTCGTTCAGGTTGCGCTCGCTGACGTACCAGCCGGAGTCGGGTGGGAGCGACGCGGCGTCAACCTGGAACTCATGGTTCTGCGAGGTGACATACACCGCACCGGTATCGGCCTCGCGCACGGGATGGTTTCCACCGTGGTGTCCGAATCGCAGGCGTGATGTCGATGCACCCGCCGCCTGACCGATGATCTGATGACCGAGGCAGATCCCGAGCATCGGGATGCGGCGCTCGAGGAGATCGCGACATAGCTGCACTGCATGCGGGATGCGCGAGGGATCGCCGGGTCCGTTCGAGAGGATGATCCCGTCGGGACGGTGTCGCACCACGTCATCGATGGTCGCGTCCTGACGCACGATGATCACCTCGGCCCCCCGGCTCGCCAGCGCGCGCAACTGGTTGAGCTTGACCCCGTAGTCGATGACCGCGACTCGAATGCCACGCCCGGTGTCGGCGCTGCCCGCGAGCACGACGCCGCGATGCAGCGTGACGTCGAGAGGCTCAGTGAAGGCCTGCCATGGCTCGTCGATCGACGCCATCCCGACCAGGTCCTCGTCGCCGACGAAGGGTGCCGACCTCGCGGCAGTGATCTGCTCCGCCTCCGACATCTCCGAAGAAGCGGCGATCACACCACGCAGCGTTCCGTGATCGCGAAGATGACGCGTCAGCGCGCGGGTGTCGACGCCGCGCAGGCCGGGGACGCCGTTGCGACGCAACTCCTCCTCGAGGGTGCGCTCACCACGGGGATGTCCGATGTCCGCGGAGAGCTCGCGAACCACGAGCGCCCGGCACTGCACGCGCCCTGACTCCGCTGTGTCGTCGCGGCACCCGTAGTTGCCGATCAGGGGATACGTCATCACCACGACCTGCCCCGCGTAGGAGGGATCGGTGATCACCTCCTGGTATCCGCTCATGCAGGTGTTGAAGACGACCTCGCCGTTGCGGTGCTCCGTGATCGGCGCGCCGAAGAGGATGCCCTCGAAGACGGCCCCCGATTCGAGTGCAAGACGCCCACGCACCTCAGGCACCGGCGACCTGTTCCGCAGTCACCGGAACCCGCACGGCATCCTGATGGATGACACGACCGCCGGCGATGGTCAGCAACACCCTGCCGCGCAACCTGGCGCCGAGCAGGGGCGTGTTGCGCGATCGTGAATGCCACGCACCCTCACCCACCGTCCACTCCGCAGCCGGATCGAAGAGCGTGCACGTCGCCGCCTCCCCGATGCGCAGACGTGGCTCGGGGACGCCCGAATTCGGACCGAGGATCCGGTGCGGCCCGGTGGTCATGCGTTCCACGAGCGTGGGGAGCCATTCGCCGCCCATGCCGCCGATCGTCAGGCAGGTCGCGAGCGCCGTCTCGAGTCCAACCATGCCCGGCGCCGCGTCGTCGAAGCCGAGTGCTTTCTCGGCTGCGCGATGCGGCGCGTGGTCGGTTGCCACGGCTTCGATCACACCTTCACGCAGCGCGCGGACCAGCGCCGTCCGGTCACGTTCGCTGCGAAGCGGCGGGTTGACCTTGAGGAGCGCCGGCGGATCCGGCTCCTGCTCAACGGGCAGCCACATGGAAAGGTGATGGGGTGTCACCTCGGCGCTCAGCATGAGGCCCTGGTGTCGCGCGCGCCGCAGCGACGTCACCGAGGCTTCGCAGGACAGGTGCTGGAGGTGAAGATGACCCGCACGTGCGTGGGTCAGCGCGCGGATTGCAAGGTTGACCGCGCGCGTCTCGCTGTCCGGTGGACGCAGCGCGCTTCGCGTCACCGCCCCCTGCGTTCCGTTGGCCTGCGCGATCATCTCCTCGTCCTCCGGGTGGACGAACACCGGCCGGTACTGACGACCGGCTTCGGCGAGTGCGATGGCGAGCTGGCGCGGTGCGACGGCGTTGCGTCCGTCGTCGCTGATGGCGACGGCGCCGGCCTCGATGCACCGCTTGATGTCGACGAGCTCCACGCCCTCGAGACCGCGCGTCAACGCCGCGACCGGGAGGATTGTCACCGGCATGCCCGCGGCCATGACTCGTGCCTCGGCGACCCGCTCCGGCGTGTCCACCGGCGGGGACGTGTTCGCCATCGCGACGATGGCCGTGAAGCCACCCGCCGCAGCTGCTTGCGAACCTGACTGCAGCGTCTCCGCCTCGTCGTCACCCGGCTGCCGCAGATGCGTGTGCAGGTCGATGAACCCGGGGCAGAGCACGCACGGCTCCGCGCCGTCGGCGGGCGTCAGATCCACGATCGGCACACCCGCTGCGTCGATGTGGTGGTAGATCGCGAGGATCTTTCCGCCATCGATCCAGACGTCCTGACCTGCAGCGTCGAGACGTCCGAGCGGGTCGATCACACGGACCCCGCGAAGGATCGCGTTCACGCGCGTTCACCCCGTCGCAGCCACGCGCCGTCGACACCGTCGACCTCGCGGAAGCGCACGAAAACGCGGTCACCGCTCGCTGTCGGCACGTTCTTCCCGACATATGTGGCGCGGAGCGGGAGCTCCCGATGACCGCGATCGATGAGCGCCAGCACCTCCACGACCGCCGGCCGTCCGCAGTCCACGAGCGCGTCGAGCGCGGCGCGAACGGTGCGGCCCGTGAAGAGCACGTCGTCGACCACGATCACGACCGCACCATCGATGCGTGGAGCAGGTCCACCGTCGGCATCCGACAGCGCGTGTTGCGGTGCGGCCGGGCGCGGCCGGTCGTCTCGGTGCCCGCTCGGGTCGAGCACCAGGACCTTCGGTACCGCATACCCGAGCACCGCGAGCTGCTGCGCGACGCTCCGTGCAAGTGGAACGCCGCGAGTGGGGATTCCCACCAGCATCACGGCGTCCAGCGAGGGATGACGCTCGACGATCTCGTGCGCGAGGCGAAGCGTGATGCGGCGCAGCGCCGCGCCGTCGAGGAGCCGCGGGCTGTCATCGAGCGATTGCGCAAGACCGGTCACCGTGCAGCCCTCACGTCAGCAACATCTCGAGCAGTGCCATCCGGATTGCGACACCGTTGGCGGCCTGACGGAAGTACGCGGCGCGCGGGTCGGCGTCAACCTCAGGCGCGATCTCGTCGATGCGCGGGAGCGGGTGCATGACGATCGCCTTCGCCGGCAGGCGCGTCATGAGCGCCGCGTCGATGCGGATCGCTGTCCGTGCGAGCTCGTACTCCGCCGGATCGGTGAAGCGCTCCTTCTGCACGCGCGTCTGGTAGACGACGTCGATGCCGTCGAGCACGTCGGTGAGCTGGTCGGCGAGCCGGCACTCGATGCCGCGGGCCTCGAGGCGGTCGAGGATGTCGCGTCGTACCTGCACGACGTCGGGAGCCACGAATGTCATGCGGACACCCGGGTACAGCGCCATCAGGAGCGCGAGCGAGCGCGCCGTCCGGCCGAAACGGAGATCACCGCAGAACGCGATGCGCACCCCCTCGACATGTCCGATCTCACGCTCGATGGTGAAGAGGTCGAGGAGCGCCTGTGTCGGATGCTCACCGGGACCGTCTCCCGCGTTCACCACCGGGACCGACGCGACTGCGGCTGCCCGGGCGGCGGCCCCCTCTTGGTCGTGACGGAGCACGATCACATCGGCGTATGTCGACACCATGCGGATCGTGTCCTCGAGCGTCTCGCCCTTGATGGCGCTCGAGAACGTGTGAGCTGCCTCGGTGCCGAGTACCGCGCCGCCGAGGCGAAGCATCGCCGACTCGAAGCTGAGCCTCGTCCGTGTGCTCGGCTCGTAGAAGAGTGAGGCCATGACGCGGTGGGCGAGACGGTCGTCGCGCACATCCGCAAGGGTCGAGGCCCGCCGGAAGATGTGGTCGAGCTGGGCACGATCGAACTGCTCGCTGCTGATGACGTGGCGCAAGGCATGTTTTCGCGCCGTCTCGACCGTCATCGGGCCATGTCCTCCAGCCCGAGCGGTGCGGGCAGGGGCGGCCGCGCGGCGGCGCCGCGATCCCTTGCCGGCCTCTCGGACCTGCTTGAAGTGGATGCGTCCGGCGGACTCTACCTTAGAGTGACGTCATGGCATTCGGTGACGTTGGAAAGCTGCTCCTGATCACCGGCGCCGTGATCGCGGTGCTGGGCGGCGTCATCCTGATCCTCACGCGGTTCGGGGTCACCTCGGTGCCCGGGAGCATCTCGGTGAGCGGCGGGAACTTCTCGTTCTTCTTCCCGGTCGCCTTCTGCATCGTGGTGAGCATCGTCCTCACGGTGGTCATCAACCTGATCGTCCGCCTTCGTCAGTAAGCCGGAGAGTGCGGTGACCGACGCGACCGGGGACCTCATCATCACGCCCGACGGGACGTTCTCCCTTGCCGCTGCTGCGAGTTTCGGTTTCGGGCCCAACACCGGACGGCCGAAACCCGACGGCGACTCGATGACCCTCGCGTTCGTCGCCGACGACCTCGCTCATCACGCTGCGGCAATCCTGCACCAGGACGCGGACGGCGCACTCCGCACCCGGATTTTCGGCGAGGCCGACCCGGACCTGGTGCTGGCGCAGGTGCGAAGGATCCTCTCGCTCGACCACTCGGGTACGGAATGGGCTGCCGTCGGCATACGCGACCCCGTGATCGGTCGTCTCCAGTCCGAGCATCCCGGGCTGCGCCCGGTGCTCTTCCACTCCCCCTATGAGGCGGCCGCATGGGCGGTGCTGAGCCAGCGGCGGCACCACGCTCAGGCGACCGCGGTTCGGAGACGCCTCTCCGCTGCCCACGGACGCGTCTTCAGACTGCCGAGCGGGGACGTGGAGGCCTTTCCGCTCCCGGAGGACCTGCTGCGAGTGTCGACGTTCCAGAGCCTCGAGCCGCAGCGCATCGACCGCCTCCATGCGGTTGCACGGGCGGCGCTCGACGGCCTTCTCGATCCGGCTCGCCTGCTCGCATTGGAGCCGGCAGCCGCCCTCGCCGATCTGCAACGCCTGCCCGGCATCGGCCCGATGTACGCCGGCCTGATCCTGCTGCGGTCGACGGGCGCGACAGACATCCTCACGCTCAACGAACCGCACCTTCCCGCATACGTCGCGCATTGCTACGGACTGCCGGAACCTGCGACGCCCGCCGAACTGCAACGCATCGCCGAAGCCTGGAAGCCCTATCGGACCTGGACAAGCGTCCTGATCCGCGTCGCCGGCGACCGGGTCGGGCTCGCCGGGGATCGATGATCGGTCGCAACATCGCCGTCTTCCTGACGGCGTTTGCCGGGTCGGGCGTCGAGTCCGTGGAGGCGTTCACCATCGTCCTCGCGGTCGGGATCACGCGTGGCTGGCGCTCCTCGCTCCTCGGGGCAACGGGCGCGCTGGTGATCCTCGCCGGCGGGGTTGCGCTGCTCGGTGGAACGGTGCTGGCGCACGTGCCCCGCGCTCTCTTCGAGCTGGTGATCGGCCTGCTGATCCTCGCGCTCGGCGTGAGCTGGCTCCGCAAGGCGGTGCTCAGAGCCGCCGGCCTCAAGGCACTCCACGACGAGGCGCGGGCGTTCGATGCGGAGCGAGCCCGGCTCGCCGCCGGCGGGCGCGAGTCTCTCGACCACCTCGGGATCGCAACCTCGTTCCAGGGCGTGCTCCTCGAAGGCTTCGAGATTGCGTTCATCGTGTTCGCAGCAGGAGCCGGCGGGCCGTCCATCGCACCGGCGGCTGTCGGCGCCGGCGTCGCCGTGCTGCTGGTCGCCGCTGCCGGGATTGCGCTCCGGCGACCGCTTGCCCAGGTTCCCGAGAACACGCTGAAGTTCACCGTCGGCGTCGCGCTCACGAGCCTCGGAACCTTCTGGGCCGCGGAGGGAGCAGGGGTCACCTGGCCGCTGGACACCGTCGCACTCGCGCCGATTGCCGGGGTCTACGCGCTGGCTGCCGTCACGGCGGTCGCCGCGCTCCGCAGACGGGCGGCGGCTCAGACCGGGGGCGGCAGATAGCGCGCGGCGACGATGCTGCCGCGGACGACCTCGACCGCCCAGGTGCCGGCCTTCTCCCACTGCATGCCTCCCCGCATGGGCACATGCTCGTCGGTGAGGAGCTGGACCATCTCGGCCATGACATCGCCGTGCGTGCACAGCACCGAACCGGGCACCGTCGAAAGCTGGTTGATCGCCCACTCCGGACCCGCCCCCTCTGCGAGCCGCTCCTCCTCCTCGACCAGCAGTCCGAGCGCCGCGGCGATCGGTGCGACCGTCTCCGTACAGCGTCTGTAGGGGCTCGACTGCACCGCTCGGACGGCGTTCCCGATCAAGTCGACCAGCGCGGTCGCCTGGACGCGGCCGGCATCGGTCAGCGGCCGGTTCCGATCCGGCTCAGTCCAGCGCTCGCGTGAGCCGGCCTTGGCGTGTCGGACGAGGAAGCTGGTCGTCTCAGCGCCAGGCATCGGTCCATCGCTCCTCGACCCGTTTCCACACGGCGGGCCATCCGGCCCGCGCGCGTTCCGCCGCATCGCGTTGGAGGGCAACCAGCTCCCCGGTGGTGAACAGTGCGGTCTCGTGGATCCGGGGCGCCCGTGAGCGCTCCCTAAGCCACTCCTCCGCCACCACCGCGTCGTGCAGCTCGCCGAGCACCTCCTGCAGCGCCGCGACCTCCCGGGCGAAGCTCGCCGCGCGCTTGCCTGTCGCCGCGGCCGCTGCCTCGGCCGCGTACCGGCACCGCTTGGCGCGAATCCGCAGATCGTGCAGCTGCTCGTCGGGCACGCCGCCACGACACGCGATGGCACCCGAGCGCAACGACCGCCACGGCCTTCGCACGAGCGCCGGGAGCGCCTCGCGGGCGGGCTCCGCTGCGGCGGCGGTCAATGCCGGCGCCCGAGCCGCCGCGATGAGGTGGTCGATCACCTCGTAGTAGTGGTCCGTCTCGATCGCGACGAGAAGGTGGCGGCGCGCCGATCGCACCTGCGCGACCAGAGGCGCGACCACCGCGCTCGCAGAGCGCCGGTCAACTGCGGGGAGCGTGGCAGCCGCGGCTCGGAGCCGGTCCCGCAGAACCTCCGCGTCGCGCACCCTCCCCAGCTCGGCGCCGAGCCAGCGGAGCTCATCGCGCAGCGAGTTGGTCCATTCGCGGTCGAGAAGGGGCTGGAATGTCCGGAGATCACTGCGCAGCCGGCGCGTTGCGACACGCGCCTGGTGAACATCCTCGGCATCGATCCCGAGACGCACGCCCGGATCGTGACGGAGGAGACGGATCACCGACGTGCTCAACGCGCGGCGAACGACGTCGCCGGCTGTAGCCGATGGACCGAGGGCGACGGGAGCCAGCTCCGGGGGCGGCGAGCCCACGAGCCCGAGGGCCCGGGCGACGAGGGCTCGCGGTGCGGCCGGCTGGGCTCCGGCAGCCTCGAACCGTTCGGCGATCAGGCGCAGAAGGGACTGGTCCTCGCTGAACAGGTCGATCTCGCGGAACCGCTGCGTGATGCGCGGGCCGGAATACACGGAGACCGTCTCATCGACGAGACGCGCCAACTGCCCACCCGAGTCGTCGAGCAGCACCGTCTCGCAGGTCAGGGTCACCAGCCGGGCCACGAGCTCGATGGAGGCGTGACGCGCGTAGCCACGCACCAGGTGGAGCGCCGCTTCCGGCGGGCGCTCGGAGCCACCGTCGAACCGCAGCTCCGCGCCGTCGGGAGCGGTCATGCCCTCCGCGGTCGCCGGCAGTCGCAGCACCCAGCCGGTTTCACTGGAGTGATCCAGGGCGACGCCCCAGCGGGCGAGCCGGAGATCCGCGGTGTCCCAGTGCGTGGTCCGCATGCGACGCACCGGTTCCGCGATCACCGCGGCGGCACCCTCGATGCCGTCGAGCGGCGCGGGGGCGAACGTGATCGGCACTTCCAGCCGCAGCCCTCGCGAGTGCGGGGCGGCGCCCGCAGCGGTCACCGCGCGCTGCGCTCGACAGCGAGCCGGTGCAGTTCCTCCTGCGCGTCGAGGCCTCGCACGCGCGGCACTTTTCGCCAGCTGCCGTCAGCCTGCAGCTCCGAGGCGAGCACATCGTCGGCGAGTAGCACCTCGACGATCTCGGCAAGCCGTGCCTGGAGCCTCGGGTCGGTCACCGGGACCACCGTCTCGATCCGGCCGTCGAGGTTTCGCCCCATGAGGTCTGCCGAGCCGATGTACCAGTGGTCGGGGCCGAAGTGATAGAGCCGCGAGTGCTCCAGGTAGCGACCGCAGAGTGAGCGGACCCAGATGTTCTCGGACATCCCCGCGATCCCGGGTCGGACGCCGCAGGAGCTGCGCACGATGAGATCGATCCGCGCTCCGGCGCACGACGCCGCGTAGAGCGCCTCGATGACCTCCGGGTCGATCAGGTGGTTGCACTTGATGATGATCCGGCCCGTGCTGTGCGTCTGGGTCCGGATCAGCTCGACGATCCCGCTGCGGAGCGTGACCGGCGCCACCAGGAGCTTGCGGTACTGGCGCTGGCGGCTGTAGCCGGTGAGGTAGTTGAACAGGTCGGTGAGATCCTCGCCGATCTCCTCGTTCGACGTGAGCAGGCCGATGTCCTCGTAGAGACGGGCGGTCGCCGAGTTGTAGTTGCCGGTGCCCATGTGGCAATAGCGGCGGATGCCGCCGTTGGTGCGGCGCACCACGAGGGTCGCCTTGGCGTGCGTCTTCAGGCCGACGACCCCGTACACCACGTGCACCCCGGCCTTCTCGAGCTCCTCCGCCCACGTGATGTTCGCCTGCTCATCGAACCGTGCCGTGAGCTCCACGAGCGCGACCACCTGCTTGCCGGACTCCGCTGCGCGGATCAGGGATTGGACGATCGGGCTGTCCGGGCCGGATGTCCGATACAGGGTCTGCTTGATCGCGAGGACGTCCGGGTCGTCCACCGCCTGGTCGATGAACGCCTCGACGCTGCTCGCGAAGGACTCGTACGGATGCTGGACGAGCACGTCGGCGGAGTCGAGCACGCGAAAGATGTCGACCTCGCCCTCCTCACCAAGGGGCAGGGTGAGCGCGGGCGGGATCACCGGCGCCGGCAGCCGCTCCTTGAGGTCCGGTCTGTTCAGCTCGTACAGACCCCAGAGCCCGCTCAGGTCGAGTGGTCCCTCCACGGTGTACACGTCCTCTTCGGAGAGCTCGAGCTCGCGCATCAACAGGCGCTGGACCTCGTCCGACATGGAGTCGTCGATCTCCAGGCGCACGACCTGCGGCGAGCGCCGGCGGCGTCGCAGGTATTCCTGCACGGCGGCGCGCAGGTCCTCGGCCTCTTCCTCCTCGAGCGCCGGATCGGCGTTGCGCGTCACCCGGAACGGGTACTGGCCCACGACGC
Source organism: Candidatus Dormiibacterota bacterium (assembly GCA_049582105.1). GTDB lineage: Bacteria > Chloroflexota > Dormibacteria > Aeolococcales > Aeolococcaceae > Palsa-851. The sequence goes on from JBAUTG010000113.1 coordinate 11,324, forward strand.
GCATGCCCGGGAAGAGACGGTCGAGATGCGATGCGATGACCTGCTCCACGGGCACGAACCGCTCGCCGTCGGGCATGACGACGAATCGCGGGAGGAGCGGCGGGACCTTGACTCGCGCGATGCGCTGCTCGGTGCTGCGCGGCGCGCCGACGACGACCGCGAGGTTCAGCGAGAGGTCGCTGATGTAGGGAAACGGATGCGCGGGGTCGACGGCGAGTGGCGTCAGCACCGGGAAGATGCGTTCCTCGAACACGGAATCGACGTACTCGCGATCCTCGGGATCGAGCGACGCGTCGTTCGAGAATCGGAGACCGACATCGGCCAGGTGCTCGACGATGTCGCGGAAGGCATGGATCTGCCGCGCCGCGATGTCGATCGCCCGCGTGCGGATCTGAGAAAGCTGCTCGTCGACGGTCATGCCGTCGGGGCTGAGCGCCGCAACTCCGGCCCGGCGCTGTTCGATGAGGCCCCCGACCCGGACCTGGAAGAACTCGTCGAGGTTCGTGCTCGAGATCGCGAGGAACTTCGCGCGCTCCAGCAGCACTCTCGACGAGTCCTCGGCGAGCTCGAGCACCCGGGTGTCGTAGTCGAGCCAGCTCAGGTGCCGGTTGATGTACCGATGCCGGCCGTTCAGCTCGACGGCGTGGTCGTCCGTCCCGGCGGCGGTCGCCTCAGCATCGTCGGTGGCCTCGTCGGGCACCTCCGAGCTTTCAGAGAGTGCCATCAGCCGAGTTCCTCGATCGCTCCGGAGTCGAGGAAGACGAGGTCCTCGGCGATGTTCGTGACGCGGTCGGCGATCCGCTCGAGGTGGTGCGCGATGAAGACCAGGTTCGTGGCTCGAAAGACCGTCGTGTTGTCCTCGGTCATCATCTGGATGAGATCGTCGAAAAGCCGGTGGTAGATGCGATCGACCCGGTCATCGCCTGCGGCGATGCGGCGCGCCTGGAGCACGTCGCGCGAGACCATCGCGGCGAGGATGCCGCGAACCTGGTCGCTGCAGTACGCGGCCATCTTGGGGACGTCCACGTAGGTCTCGAGCGGCGGCAGGTCGGCGAGGTTGCGCGCAAGCTTGGCGATGCTCACGCAGTGATCGCCCATCCGCTCGAGCTCGGACGACATGTTCAGCAGCCCGATGATCTCGCGCAGGTCGCGCGCCAGGGGCGCCTGGTTGACGATGAGCGTGAAGGAGAGCTCGCGAAGCTCCCGCTGCCGGTCGTTGACCAGCGCGTCGTCGGCGATCACCCGGGCGCAGAGGCTGACGTCGCGCTCGGCGAGGGCGCTGGTCGCCTGCGTGATCGCTGCGTCGACCAGCTCCCCCATGTCGGCGACGATGCGCCGGAGGTGGGTCAGCTCCTCGACGAGCGTGGCTCGGTGCGGGTGCAGCAACGGCTCGCTCATCGCTCTCTACTGTAGTGGGCGTATCGCGTCACCACCACATCTCCGATCCTCATCACCCTCGTCGAGGACCTCTATCAGTCGATCGACCGTTTGGAGGATCCGAGCCCTTCGTTCGGTCGTTCCCCGTATCTGCGGGACGGAGGCTGAGCGTCTTCCCCACCCGGGTCCGGAACCGGCGGGTCAGATCCGAGGGCTCCCAGGCGTACGGTAGGCCGGTCGTGACCACCACGCGGTTGCGCCGTTCGTCGAGGCGCACGGTGGGCGGCCCGCCTCCGTTGACCCGGCGATCCAGCTCATCCGCGAGCTCGAGAACCACCGCCAGCCGGTCGATGCGCTTGATGTCGTCGCTCGTGCAGAGCCGTGCGTAGCGGGGCAGGTTGCTCCGCCCCCTGCCAAGACGGGCGAGCGTCGTGGCGATGAGCGCGACCTCACGGTGGGTGAAGCCCTGCAGGTCCGCGGATGCGATCACGCTCGCCGCGTGGGTCCAGCGGTCGTAGTAGTTGATGCTCTGACCGACGTCGAGGAGCGTCGTGGCGTGGTCGAGCACCTCGCGCATCTCGGCGGTCATCGTCGGGTCCGCGACGCTCAGGATCGCGCGCACGAGGTCGAGCCGGCGTGCGGCGCGCTGCTCATCCCAGGTTGCGAACCGGGATGCGAGGGCGGCAACCGATCCACGCCGCACCGCCCACACCTCAGGGAGTGGCAGGTTCAGCTCCGCAAGCGCGATCCCCTCGCGCAGGCCGTGGCCGGAGACCATGAGCGTGCGCGCTCCGAGTGCCTCCATCGCCGCGGCCACGACGAGCGCGCCACCGGTGATGGAGTCGGCACGGTCGGTGGAGAGCCCCGGCACGGTTCGCAATGCAGTGAGGTTGCGGCTCACCAGGCGTGATGTCAGGTCTCGCACGTCGCGCCGCTGGAGGACATAGCCGTCGACGCGGGCGATGGGATGAGCGATGGACCGCATGTGCATCTTCGCGAGGTTTCGCACGGTGCCCCCGGTGCCGACCATGCCCCCGTCGTCGGGCAGCACCGGGACGCCCGCGTCGCGCAGCGTGCGGGCGACGTGGTCGCGCAGCGCGGTGACCTCGGACGCTCGCGGCGGGTCGCTGTTGAGAAAGCGGTCGGTGGTGACCAGCGCGCCCAGCTCGAACGTCCACCAGCGGAGTGGCTGCCGCCGCTCGAAATAGGCGAGCTCGAAGCTGCCGCCGCCCACGTCGATCAGGTACCCCGTGTCGATCGGGAGACCGTGCACAGCGCCGAGAAACGCGTAACGCGCCTCGTCGTCGCCGTCGATCACCTTGATGGCGAGCCCGGTGTCGGCCTCGAGGCGTGCAAGCACGCTGTCGCGATTCGCGGCACGTCTGATCGCTGCGGTGGCCACAGCGACCGTCCGCTGCGCCCCGGCGGCGGCCGCAACCGCGCGGAAGTCACGCACCGCGGCGACGGCGGCGGCGACCGCACTCGCCTCGAGGCGGCCACGAGCGTCAATATGACGAGCCAGCTGGAGCGAGGTTCGGGCGTCAGCAATGATGTCGAGCTGACCCGCGGCATCGAGTCGGAGGACTGCGATTCGGGCCGAGTTCGACCCGATGTCGATGACGGCGAGGGGGGAATCGACGGCGGCCATCTCCCTGGTGCGAACCCGGGCGGGAGCGGCAAGTATAGGCAGCACCGATTCTCGGGAGTTCAGAGCCTTCTGATCGGCGCCACGTCCGGCGGGGCGGCATCGGCCTCCGCGACGATCCGGTCGAGGCGGTAGCCCACGCCGTACACGGTGGTGATGCGGAAGGGGAGGGCCTCGAAGGGCTCGAACTTCTCACGCAGCCAGCGGACGTGGACGTCGACCGTCTTCCGTTCACCGAAGAACTTGGGACCCCAGACGCGGCGGATGAGCTGCTCGCGCGAATGCACCCTGCCAGGGTTCGCGAGCAGGAACGAAAGGAGGTCGAACTCCTTCGGCGAGAGCCGCAGGTCTTCGGACCCGACGCGCACCGATCTCGCGCCGCGGTCGAAGCGGAAATCACCGAGCTCCTCGACCTCGACGACTCCGCGTTCCTCCGGCGGCGGCTGTGCCCGTCGCAGCAGCGCCATCACGCGAGCGGTGAGCTCCGCGAGCGAGAACGGTTTGGTCATGTAATCGTCGGCACCGACGCGCAGGCCCACGATCTTGTCGAGCTCGCTGTCGCGCGCACTGAGCACGAGCACGGGCGTCGTCGTCTCCTGGCGGAGGATCCGGCACACCTCGAGGCCGCCGAGCTCGGGGAGCATGAGGTCGAGCACGATGAGGTCGGGGCGCAGCTCGCGGGCTTTCTCGAGCGCCTCGATGCCGTTGCCGGCCTGGCTCACCTGGTAGCCCTCGCGCACGAGGTTGAATCGGAGGGTCTCACGGATGACCTCCTCGTCCTCGACCACCAGGATGTGCTTGGCTCCCACGATTCTCAGTGAGCCTACGCGGAGCTCTCTTATGGAGGGGTTAAGGAAAGCTGTCAGAAGACCGGGGTCTCCCGATGCGTGCCGAACACGGCGCGCAGCGCCTCGACGATCTCGCCTTCGGTGGCACGTGCGCGAACGCATTCGATGATCGCGGGCATCATGTTGTCGGTGCCTTTCGCGACCTCCTGCAGCGCGTCGAGACGGGTTGCGACGCTCGTGTTGTCGCGAGTCTCGCGCAGCGCCTTCAGGCTCGCAGCCTGTGACGTCTCGACCTCCGGGTCGATGACGAGAGTCGGCGGCTGGGTGGTGTCGACGCTCTGATCGAACACGTTGACGCCAACAATGACTCTTTCTCCGGTCTCCAGCTGGCTCTGGTACCGGAATGCGGCGTCCGCGATCTCGCGTTGTGGGTATCCCTCGTCGACGGCGGCGATCATCCCGCCGCGTTCCGCGATCGCGGCGAAGTAGTCCTCAGCCGCCTGCTCCATGCGGTTGGTGAGGTCTTCGACAAACCACGAGCCCGCGAGCGGATCCACGACCGATGGCACGCCCGTCTCGTACGCGAGGATCTGCTGGGTTCGCAGCGCGATCTGCGCGGCTTTCTCGGTCGGCAGCGCGAGCACCTCGTCCATCGAGTTGGTGTGCAGCGAGTTGGTGCCACCGAGCACCGCTGCGAGCGCTTCGAACGCGGTGCGCGCGACGTTGTTCTCGATCTGCTGCGCCGTGAGCGAGCATCCCGCCGTCTGCGTGTGGAAACGGAGCTTCAGCGAGCGCTCGTCCTTGGCACCGTAGCGGTCACGCATGTGGCGCGCCCAGATGCGGCGGGCGGCGCGGTACTTGGCGATCTCCTCGAAGAAGTCGATGTGGGCGTTGAAGAAGAACGAGAGTCGCGGCGCGAATTCGTCGACGTCGAGCCCGCGCGCGATGCCGGCCTCCACATAGGCGAATCCGTCGGCAAGCGTGAAGGCGAGCTCCTGCGCTGCGGTGCTGCCGGCCTCGCGGATGTGATACCCGCTGATGGAGACGGGGTTCCAGCTCGGCACATTGCGCGTGCAGAACTCCACGACGTCGGTGACCAGACGCATCGACGGCCGGATGGGAAAGATGAACTCCTTCTGCGCGATGTATTCCTTGAGGATGTCGTTCTGCAGTGTGCCGCCGAGCCGTCGGTAGGGAATCCCGCGCTCGTCGGCGGCGGCGAGATACATCGCGAAGAGGATCGGCGCCGGTGAGTTGATGGTCATCGACGTGGTGACCGATCCCACGTCGATCCCGTCGAAGAGCGTGAGCATGTCCTCGACGGAGTCGACCGCGACGCCGCATCGACCGACCTCCCCCATCGCGTGCGGCGAATCCGAGTCGATGCCCATCAGCGTCGGCATGTCGAACGCGACCGAAAGGCCTGTCTGACCCTGCGCCAGCAGGAACCGGTAGCGCTCGTTGGTGTCGCGGGCGCTCCCGAAGCCGGCGAACTGGCGCATGGTCCAGACCTTGTCTCGGTACATGGTCCGGTGCACCCCGCGCGTGAACGGGAAAGCGCCGGGCTCACCGAGGTCGCGGTCGACGTCGAACGCCGCATCGCCGGGGCCGTACCAGGGTTCGAGCGGCAGGCCGCCGAGAGTGTCGAGCGGAATCGGGGGCGTGGTGCGGTCGGCGGGCTCTTCCGGCCGGCCGGCCTTCGCTCCCGCACGGTCGATCGTCTGGGTCATCAGTGCGTTGCTTCCTTGCTGTGCCCGTGGAGGATTCGCTCAGCCAGGGCGTACGGGTCCACCTGGCTCAGATCGCCTTCGAGCTCCTGCCTCATTGTCCCCTCATGTAACGCGGTTCGCGCGCGATCCGCTGCCCGCTCGACGACGATCGCCTCCACCTCGGCACGGAGCCGGGAGATCCGGCGGCGTTCAAGCTCGCCTGAAGCGGCGATCGAGGCGCCGTGGAGCTCGATCGCCGCGACCAGCTCGTCGACCCCCTCGCCGGTCTGCGCCGTGGTCATGAAGACGGGCGGAGCCCAGCCGGTGCGGACCTTGTTGTGGCGCACGAGCTCACGGAGATCGCGGACGACCTTGGCCGCCCCGGGGAGATCGGCCTTGTTGACGACGAAGATGTCGGCGATCTCGAGGATCCCCGCCTTGATGATCTGCACGGCATCCCCACTCGAAGGCGTCGTAACCACGATCGTCGTATCGGCCGTCTCCATCACCTCGAGCTCCGATTGGCCGACCCCGACCGTCTCGAGAAGGCAGCGGTCCCTGCCCGAGGCGTCGACGAGGCGGGTCGCCTCGCGTGCGGCGGCTGCAAGGCCGCCGAGATGCCCGCGGGCGGCCATGCTCCGGATGAAGACCCCCGGATCGAGGGTGTGGCGAACCATCCGCACCCGATCGCCGAGGATCGCACCGCCGGTGAACGGGCTGGTCGGGTCCACGGCGATCACCCCGACCCGATGCCCCTCGGCTCGCCAGCGTTGAATGATCTGATCGCAGAGGGTGCTCTTGCCGCTCCCGGGCGGCCCGGTGACGCCGATGACCCGTGCCAGGCCCGTGTGCCCGCGAACCTCTCGCAACAGGCTCGCGATGCCCGGATCGCGATCCTCGACCATCCGGATCGCGCGAGCGAGAGCCCGGGTCTCGCCGGCCATCAGACGTTCGGCGAGCGGCGCTTGGGGCATCAGGTCGAGTCTACCGGCGGGTCGATGAGAACCTGCCCACCGTAACCCTGTCGTCAGTCGAGTTCGTTATAAAGCCTCAGGTGAGACGACAACGCGCCGGAGTGCGCCGGCGCCACGTCCGGCGCAACAAGGTGCTGATCGGTATTCTGATTCCGGTCGGCTTCATCCTGTCCGGCGCGGTTGGCGCGCTCGCCTATTTCATGCCGGCAATCGTGACCGCGATCCAGGACACCGGTCATTCGATCACCGCCATCACCCCGTCCGCCACGGCCACGGCAAGCGCATCCGCGAGCGCGTCGGCTTCGGCTGCGGCCACGCAGTCACCGGCCGTTGCGCCGCCGGGCGCCCCCTTCACGGTGCTCCTCCTCGGCTCGGACAACGACGCGAAGTTCGGGGGGACAGTGCTGACGCAGTCGATGATCCTTGCCCGCGTCAACCCCACGACGCGACAGGTCGTCATGGAGTCGATTCCCCGCGACCTCTGGGTTCCGCTCGCCACGGGAGGCAGCGCAAAGATCGACGCCGCCTACGCGCACGGCGGCGCGAGTGGCGCGGTGGCGACCGTCGAAGAGGACTTCAACATCCACATCGACCACTACGCCTGGATCGGGCTGCTCGGGCTCGTCAACCTCATCAACCAGGTCGGCGGCATCGACGTGGTGGCGACCAACCCGGTCATGGACGACTTCTATCCTGCCGACCTGAGCGGGAAGAACCCGTATGCGTATGAGCGGGTGGCGGTGCTGCCGGGTCCGCAGCACATGAACGGCATCGAGGCGCTCATGTACGTCCGCTCGAGACATGGCGATCTGCGCAGCGACTTCGGACGCTCCCAACGGCAGCAGCAGGTGCTGCTGGCGTTGCGCGCCAAGGCGAAGTTGCTCGGGATCGCGGACCTGCCGGACATCGCCACTGCGATGGCGAACGACTTCTCGACTGATATGACCATCAGCCAGATCGCGGGGCTGCTGCCGATCGCGAGCAGCGTCCAGCTCCAGAACGTCCAGCAGGTGATCCTCGCATCGCCGTACACGTCGACCCTCCAGATCGACAACCAGGACGCGCTCCAGCCCAACTGGAGTCTCATCCTCCCGGAGACCCATAAGTTCTTCCCGGCTGTGTGATGGACACGCGATGAAGCGGGCCATCACCGTCGCCACGCTCCTTGCGCTCATGGCGGGATTCGGCATCGGCGTGAACCGCCTCATCGCGTCGCGCAAGGCGAAGATCCCGACCGAGGCGACGGTCTACATCCCGAGCGCGACGCGTCCTTCGATCGTCCTGCCCGGCACGCTGTACCTCTCGCAGAACGGGGAGCTGTTCACGCTCAGCGACGGGTTCTTCACCAGCCTGCACCTCTCCATATCCACGGGGTCATGGATGCAGCCGGCATTCGTTCCTGGCACCCAGAACCTCGTGGCGGTGCTCCGATCGCCGGAGTACTCGAACCTCTACCTGATCAACGGGCAGGGCAAGGTGATGCGTCGGTTGAGCAACAACGCCACCCTCCAGGCGCCGAAGGTCTGGCTCAACCACTGGATGTTCTGGCCGCGTTTCAACACCACGGGCAGCACCCTGTACTTCAGCTATGACCAGCCCAAGACACCGAGCTCGTACGCAGTCGATTTCTCCGTGTGGGCCGGATCGCTGAACGGGGCGCTTGCGCAGACGCGGCTCACGGACTCCAACCCCTTCACGGGCGGCGACGTCGACGCCACGCCGATGGCGAACGGCGAGATCATGTACTCGCGCTACTCGATCGGCAGCGGCAATGCCTTCTCGTTCATCGCTTTGCAGACGAAGCCGCTCGCGAAGCCGATCATCCTCACCAACGCGACCCAGGACTGCGGACAGCCGGCGCCGTCGCCTGACGGGACCATGGTCGCCATGATCTGCATCGGCGGCACCGGCCTGCAGAGCACACGGCTCGAGGTCGCGCCGCTGGTCGGCACCACGCTCGGGCCCACCCGCATCCTCGTGAACAACTGCCTCTGCTCGGCGCCCGAATGGGCTCCGGACGGCAGCGGGCTCGTGTACTTCAACCCCGCTGACTCCACGGGTCACTTCCAGCTCTGGTGGATCGCCGGAGCGCTGACTGCGACGCCCTCCCCTGCCAAGCAGGTGACCACGAACCTCGACTTCGACGCCACCTCGCCGCCATCGTGGTCACCGCTGGCGACCGTGCCGGTGATGGCCCGCTAGGGTCGGATCAGTAGAAGACCCCTGCGAGGTCGTACAGCTCGCGGGGGACACGGCGTTGCTCGGCAACGACGTCGGCGATGCGAGCGACTTCGACGTCCCCGCAGCGCACCACGGGCATCTCTCCGAAGCGACCCTCGACGATGAGGTCATACGCCTTGGCACCGACTCGGGTCGCCCAGATGCGGTCGTATGCCGTCGGTGAGCCGCCGCGCTGCACGTGCCCGAGCACGGTCGCGCGCGTTTCGTGCCCGGTCCGCTCCTCGATGATGCGCGCGAGTGTCTCACCGACGCCTCGCCGGCTCAGCTGCACGTGACCGAATGCGTCGCGAGCGCCCTCCGCCTCCTCCTTGCTCTGCAAACCCTCCATCTCGACCCCTTCGGAGACGACGATGATGCTGAAGTCACTGCCCGCGTTGCGACGCACCTCGAGATGAGCGACGACCTCGTCGACGGTCACCGCGAACTCGGGGATGATGATCATGTCGGCGCCACCGGCGAGCCCGCCCATCACGGCGACCCATCCGGTGTCGCGGCCCATGACCTCGCACACCATGACGCGGTGATGTGAGGTCGCCGTCGTGTGGAGCCGGTCGAGCGCCTCGGTCACCACGCTCACCGCGCTGTCGAAGCCGATGCAGTACTCGGTGATGCTGAGGTCGTTGTCCATCGTCTTGGGCACACCGACCACGTGCGCGTGCTTCTCGGCAAGCCGCGCGGCGACGCTGAGCGTGTCATCGCCGCCGATCGCGACGAGCGCGTCGAGCCGCAGCCGTTCCATGTTGCGGATCACATCGTCGACGCCGCCGTCGACCTTCATCGGGTTCACACGTGAGCTGCCGAGCATGGTGCCGCCGAGCTGCAGGATGCCCGAGAGCCTCGGGCGCTCGAGGTTGAAGACATCGCCGTCGCCGAGCAGTCCCGCCCACCCGTTGCGGATGCCGAACAGCGTGTCCCCGGCGGCGATCGCGCGTCTGCCGATGGCTCGGATCGCCGCGTTCAGGCCTGGGGCATCACCCCCGCCGGTGAGGACAGCGATTCGCATGCGTGCTGCGTGTGGTCCGGGCAAAGGCTAACTGCCGATCCCGGGGTCGCCGAGGAACGACTGCTCCTCGTTGGCGCCCAGCACGACGATGACGCTGCCCGCCGCAGCGGCCGGGGTCGATGCCGGCGATGCGGTGCCGGTCGCGGCCGGCGGTGGGGTCGGCGGAGGCTGGACGGTCACGCTGACGCCGAAGTATGCAGCGAGCCATGCCGCCGCCGCTGCGTCCTTTCCACCGCTCTGATCGATGACCGAGGTGACGCCCTGAGTCTTCCCCTTACCGCCGTCGACCGTGGCGAACCCGAGCATGTTCATGATCGAGCCCCACCGCCCCGATGCGTTGTTGCCGCCGCCGCTGGCATCGATGAATCGAATCTGGGCGTTGTCGGCAAGCGCCGCCGCGGACGGAAAGATGTGCTGCACGAAGTGCGAGAGCGACCGGAAGCTGCTGTCGTGGGCGAAGAGGTAGTACCCGCCGCACTTGGCCGGGTACTGGCAGTTGTAGAGGAAGTTCGTGTTGTCGATGCTGATGTGCTCGATGCTCGCCGGGTTGACGCCCTGGACCTCGCCGTAGAGCGCTTCCGCATCACCGATCGTGAGGTTGGTGAGGATGTCGCCGCCGAGCGCACTGATCAGGTCCGGGAGCTTGCCGATGCCGCCGATGCTCTCGATCTGTGCCTTGAGCGCGACGATGATCTGCTGCTGGCGGCGGCTGCGCGCGAAGTCGGAGCCCTGTCCGTTGTTGCCGTGGCGGGACCGGGCGTAGATGAGCGCTCTCGCGCCGTTCAGGTGCTGCTCGCCGGCGTTGAAATGAATGGTCTCGTAGGCGCAGTTACCCTCGGCGCACTCACCGGCCGGGTACTGATTGTCGGTGAACCCCGCGGGGACGTTGATGTCGACACCCCCGACCGCATCCACCGCCTGCTTGAACGCATTGAAGTCGACACCGACGAAGTAATTGACGCCGATGCCAAGGAGGTGCTCGATCAGCGGATCCGCGACGGCGGCTCCGGCATTGACCGCGCTCGGCGCCACCGGGCCTTCGCCGAGCAGACCTGCGGCGTAGGCGAAGTTGATGCGCTGCTCCGTGAACTGCCCGTTCTTGAGCGGGATGCGCACGTACCAATCGCGCGGGATCGAGATCTCCGCGACCTGCGGGGCATGGTTGAGGATCGGCTGGATCGACACGACCATGATCGAGTCGGTCAGGTCGCCGCCGGAGTGCTGAACACCGCCGTAGCCATACAGGACGATGTTCACCCGTTGCAGGCTCTTGCGCGATTGATCGATCCTGGACCCGCCGCCGCCCCCGAGGGCATCGATCGCGGCGTTGATCGGGCTCGTGTGAAACGTCTTGGCGAGCGCAAAGGAGAGGCGAACGCCGTAGACCGCGGCGCTCACAAAGACGACCGAGAACATCAGCGCGACCGAGACCACAACGCGCCGGCGCGTGATCCAACGCGGGAACAGGTTGTACCGCGAGCGTCGACGGCGCCGGGACGCGGACCTGCTGAGTGTTGCCATGAATTGAGTTCTCTCGGGATTCCGAACGGTTGTACGGACCACCGCGAGCGCTTCGCGGGGTCGGCGCGCTTCGGCGGGCTTCCTGTGAGGGGAACGCCGTTGGGGAACGATGAGTTACCCGCCGGAGCGGTCTAGGGTACCCCACGGTCCGCTGAGCGGGAGCCGTGGAGTGGCATCATCAGCGGCCATATCGGGTGGAGGAATCAGGGTGCGAGCACAGCAGGTTCATGGTCTCGACGGCCCTTCGGGCCTTCGCCTCGTCGATGTCGAGGAGCCGGCCGACGACGCCCGTGTGGTGATCGAGGTCGCGGCGGCCGGGGTGAGCTTCCCCGATCTGCTGCTGACGCGCGGCGAATACCAGATGAAGCCGCCGCTGCCCTTTGTCCCCGGCGTCGAGGTCTCGGGCACAGTCCGCTCGGCGCCGCCGGGCTCGGGATTCCGCGCGGGCGACCGCGTGATGGCGTTCACGATGCTCGGAGGTTTCGCCGACGTGGCACTGGCCGAGCCCGCGTTCACGCTCGCAATTCCCGCCGGTCTGAGCCTCGAGACCGCTTCCGGCTTCATCATGAACTACCACACCGCGCATTTCGCGCTCGCGCGCCGGGCGCGGTTGCGAGCCGGAGAGCGCATCGCGATCCACGGAGCAGCAGGCGGCATCGGCTCCGCGGCCATCCAGGTCGCGCGCGGCCTCGGCGCCGAGGTGATCGCCATCGCGGCCGGCCCCGACAAGATGCACATCGCCGAGCGCGCGGGCGCTCATCGCGTGCTCGACGCCGAAGGAGACTGGGTGTCGGCTCTGCGCGCCCAGAACGATGGGCACGGGGTGAACGTGATCCTCGATCCCGTCGGCGGCGAGCGTTTCGACCAGAGCGTCCGCTGCCTGGCGCCGGAGGGTCGGCTCATCGTTGTGGGGTTCACCGAAGGCCGGATTCCGTCGGTGCAGGTGAACCGGGTGCTGCTGCGCAACATCGACATCGTCGGCGCCGCCTGGGGTGCTTTCCTCGGCGTCGAGCCGTCGCTGTTCGGTGAGACCCAGCGCGCGCTCAACACCATGATCGAGGCAGGCACTGTCGCCCCGATCGTGGGGAAGAGCTATCCGCTCGAGGAGGCCCCGGCCGCGCTCAACCTCCTCGGCCAGCGCCAGGCAATCGGGAAGATCGTCCTGCGCATGTAACCGCGCACCATTGGTGGACCGTGAACCGGCGGCTCTGCTCGCGCCTGGTCTTCGTTGCGTTCGCGCTCGCTGCGTGCGGCACGAGCGCCACGACTCCACCGTGGTTTGTACGCGAATACCGGGGCTTCCCAAGTGGCGAATCACCCACCCAACCCGGTGCGGCTCTCGTGGATACGGTTGTCTGGGGAGCCGCAGATCAGATTGCCGTCGTTACGTTCGGGAGTTCAACCTGCCCGAAGCTGCCGGTCGACCTCGTGACGTCCACGGGCAACGCCCTCACGATCACGGTGAGCAGCGGATCGTCGCCGGTCGGCGCCGCCTGTACAGCCGACTACGGGCCGACCACCAGCATCATTCGAGTCCCAGAATCCATCGATCAGGCGGAGCAGGTGGGCGTCACGCTCATCGACGGCGCTGACCGCACAACCTTCATGCTTCCGCCTCGCCTCCCGCCGGCGTGAGCGCGGGAGCCACCCCGTGCGCCCGGCGAGCCTAGTTGTTGAGGAGATCTCTCGCGATCACGACACGCTGGATCTGGCTCGTCCCCTCGTAGATCTGGGTGATCTTCGCGTCGCGCATCATGCGTTCGACCGGGTATTCGTTGACGTAGCCGTAGCCGCCGAGGATCTGCACCGCGTCGGTCGTGACCTTCATGGCGGTGTCGGCGGCAAGCAGTTTTGCGATTGCCGCGAAATGCCCGACGTCGGGGCTCTTGTCGTCGATGAGCTGCGAAGCCCAGTAGACCATCGCCCGCGCGGCGGCGGTCTGCGCCTCCATGTCCGCGAGCATGAACTGGATCCCCTGGAACTCGGCGATCGCCTTGCCGAACTGCTTGCGCTCCTTGGCATATCCCACGGCGTAATCGAGCGCTCCCTGCGCAATGCCGAGCGCCTGTGACGCGACGCCGGGACGTGAGCGATCGAGCACCTTCATGGCGATCCGGAACCCGTCGCCCTCCTCCCCAAGCCGGTTCGCCGCGGGGATGACGACTTCGTCGAGGTGGAGTTCCGCGGTGTTGCTGCCCCGGATGCCGAGCTTGCCGTGGATCGTGTTCGCGCTGAAGCCCTTGAGGTGCTGCGCGTCCTCGAAGACGAACGCACTGACACCCTTGGCGCGCTGCGCGGGATCCGTCTTGGCGAACACGGTGATGGTGTCGGCGATTCCGCCTGCGGTGATCCAGATCTTGCTGCCGGTGATGACGTACTCGTCGCCGTGTCGCTCGGCTCGCGTCTCCATGCCGGCGGGGTCGCTGCCGGCGCCCGGCTCGCTCAGCGCGTACGCGCTCAGCTTGCGGCCGGTGGCGAGGTCGGGCAGCAACCGCGCCTTCTGCTCGTCGGTCCCGGCGATCATCAGCGCATAGCCGCCGAGGGCCTGCACCGTGAGGATGAGCGCGCTCGTCGCGCAGACCTTGGCGATCTCCTCGATGGCGACGTTGAGCGTCAGCGCGCTGCCCGACAGGCCGCCGTACTCGGGAGGGAACGGCAGCGCAAAGAGATCGTGCGTGCGGTAGAGGTCGACCACGTCCCACGGGAACTCTCCGCTCCGGTCGATCTCGGCTGCGCGCGGAGCGATCTTGTCGCGTGCGATGTCGCGAACAGTGTCGCGGATCATGACCTGCTCTTCGTTGAGACGAACGTCCATCGGCTGATGCTACCAAGCCCGCAACGGACGGGTCACCGGCGCAGGACGTGGCGTGCGATCACCACGCGCTGAATCTGATTGGTCCCCTCGTAGATCTGGCACGCCTTCGCATCGCGAAAACGCACTGCGGCGGGGTGGTCGTCCGCAGCAGAGTCCGGCGCGCAGAGGTCGACCGCAGCCTGCGAGACCGCGACGCACGTGTCCGTGGCGTAGAGCTTGGCGATCGATGCGTCGAGTGTCACCGGCTCCCCGGCGTCGACCATCGCGGCGGCGTGCCGGGTGAGCTGCCGCGACGCAGCCGTGCGTGCCTCCATGTCCGCGAGCGCGGTCCCGTCGATCTCTACACCCGCGTCGCGTCGCACACGCGAATGTGCGACCGCAGCGTCGAGTGCTCCCTGGGCGATGCCGACCGCCTGGGCGGAGATGCCGACGCGACCACTGTCGAGTGCCGACATCGCGACCGTGAACCCGATGCCCTCGTCGCCGAGGCGGTTCGCGACCGGGACACGCACACCCTCGAGCACGAGCTCCGCAGTCCACGATCCGTGGAGTCCCATCTTCTCGAGCGGTTTCCCCGCCCTGACGCCCGGCCACGCACCCTCGACAAGGAAGGCGCTGACACCTCTCGATCCTTCGCCGGTCCGCGCCATGACGATGTAGAGGTCCGCGTCCCCGGCACTGGTGATGAAGGCCTTGGAGCCGTCGAGCACATATGTGTCACCGTCGCGCGCGGCGCGAGTCTGCAATGCGATCGCGTCACTGCCACCGGCGGGCTCGGTGAGCGCGAACCCGGCGAGCCATTCACCGGCGGCGAGCTTCGGGAGATATCGCGACTTCTGGTCATCATTGCCGAAAACCAGCAGCGGCTCGGTGCCGACCGAGAGATGGACGTCGAGGATCACGGCGCTGCTCGCGTCGGCTCGCGCGACCGCTTCGATGAAGTCGATGAAATCGCGGTGTGTGCCGCCGGCGCCGCCGTGGCTGACCTGCGTGAGGATGCCCGCCAGACCAGCTTCGCCCGCCGCCTCGACGATCTGCTTCGGGTGCGGCCCCTCACCGCGGCTCATGGCCGGCGCGATCGGACTGACGACGTCCTTGACGAACCCGGCAACGCGGCCGGCGATCGCCGCATGCTCGATGTCAGTCAACACGGACGAGGGTGGCCTCTCCCTGCGCGATGCCGCTGCAGATCCCGGCGGCGCCGTATCCGCCGCCCCGGCGGCGAAGCTCGTAGAGCAGCGTCATGAGGATGCGGGCCCCGCTGGCGCCGATCGGGTGTCCGATCGCGATCGCGCCGCCGTTGACGTTGACGCGGTCCGCGTCGACCTCGAGCATCCGTGTGCTCGTGATCGCGACCGCGGCGAACGCCTCGTTGATCTCCACCGCCTCGAGCTTTCCGGAGTCGACCTCGCCACGGCTGCGAGCCAGCGCTGCCTCGATCGCGAGTGCCGGCACCGTCGCGAGATAGGGATGCTCGGCCGCCGACTCGCCGTAGGTCAACCACGTTCCGAGCGGTGTGTGCCCTTCAGCACGGGCGCGATCCGAGCTCATCAGGAGGATCGCTGTCGCGCCGTCATTCATGCCCGGCGCGTTGCCTGCGGTGATCGTCGAGCCCTCGCCGAACGCGCCCCGGAGCGCCGAGAGTTTTTCGAGCGTGGTGTCCGCACGCGGCTGTTCGTCGTACTCGACGCTGCCGCCGTTCACCGCGACCGGCACGATCTCCTCGGCGAACTTCCCGGCGGTGAGCGCGTCCTGGTAGCGGGTCTGCGAGCGCAGTGCCCACTCATCCTGCTCGAGCCGGCTGACACCGAGCTCGGCGGCGACGGCGCTGCCGTGCACACCCATGAGCACGCCGTCGACGGGGCAGCACAGACCGTCGCGCATCATGCTGTCGATCACGACGCGGTCACCGAACCGGCTGCCGAAACGCTGATCCTCGAGCAGGTATGGCGACCGTGACATCGACTCCATCCCACCCGCCACGACCACGTCAGCCTCACCGGAGCGGATCAGCAGCGCACCGAGGTTGACCGCTTTCAGCGCGCTCGCGCAGACCTTGTTCA
Organism: Candidatus Dormiibacterota bacterium; assembly: GCA_049582105.1. Classification (GTDB taxonomy): domain Bacteria; phylum Chloroflexota; class Dormibacteria; order Aeolococcales; family Aeolococcaceae; genus Palsa-851. The sequence goes on from JBAUTG010000113.1 coordinate 27,460, forward strand.
CGGTGAACGACGACACCGTCGCGGGCAATCCCGCGCGAAGTCCGGCCTGGCGCGACGGCACCTGTCCCTGACCCGCCGGGAGGACCATGCCCATGATCAGCTGGTCGACGGCCGCCGGATCGGTGCCGGTCCGCTCGAGCACCTCGCGGATGACGCGCGCGCCGAGGTCGACGGCGGGCACCGATGCGAGACCGCCCCCGAGCTTGCCGAATGGTGTGCGTGCCGCGGCGACGATGACCGCCTCAGTTGCCACGATCGCCCTCCAGCACCTCGAACGGACGGAGCAGATGGCGGGCGATGAGGATCCGCTGCACCTCGCTCGTGCCCTCGCCGATCTCGTTGACCTTGACGTCGCGATACAGGCGCGCCACCGGTGAATCCTCCATGAACCCCGTTCCGCCGTGGATCTGCACTGCCTGGTTCGCGCACGCAGTCGCGACCTCCGACGCGTGCAGCTTCGCCATCGACGCGTACGGGGCAGCGCTCTTCCCGGCGTCGATCGCAGCCGCGGCACGCCACGTCATGAGCCGGGCCAGCTCGATCTGGGTGCCCATGTCGGCGAGCTTGAACTGCGTCGCCTGGAAGGTCGCGATCGGCACCCCGAACTGATGACGCGCCGAGGAATACGCGAGGGAAGCGTCGAGGCACGCCTGGGCGACGCCGACGGAAAGCGCGGCGATCGCGACCCGGCCGCCCTCGAGTATCTGCAGGAACTGCGTCAGGCCACCGCCCACCTGGCCGATGAGGTTCCCCGCGGGGACGCGGCAGTCCTCGAAGATCAGCTCGCGGGTATCGGACGCGTGCCAGCCGAGCTTGCGGTACTTCGGCGCCTGCGTGTAGCCGGGCGTCCCCTGCTCCACGGCAATCGTGCTGATCTCCTTGTGCCCGTTCTGCTTTCCGGTGACCGCGGTGATCGTGACCCCGGCGCTGATGTCGGTGCCCGCGTTGGTGATGAAGGCCTTGTGGCCGTTGATGACCCACTCGTCACCGTCGCGAACCGCCCGGGTCTGTGTCCCCGCCGCGTCGGAGCCGGCGTCGGGCTCGGTGAGCCCGAAGGCCCAGAGACGCTCGCCCTTCATGAGCGGTGTAAGCCATCGCTCGTGCTGCTCCCGCGTGCCGAATTTGGCGATCGGCGATATCCCGAGGGACACCGCCGCCTCCAGCGTGATCGCGCAGCTCGCGTCCGCGCGGGCGATCTCCTCCATCGCGAGGCAGTACGAGATGAAGTCACCCCCGGCCCCGCCGATGTCCTCCGGGAACGGCAGCGAGAAGAGTCCGAGGCGCGCCATTCCGGCGACCAGGTCGTACGGGAACTCGCCGGTTTCGTCGTAGTGCGCGGCGCGCGGCGCGATCTCCGCCTGGGCGAAGTCGCGAACGGCGTCGCGGATCTGGCGCTGCTCGTCGCTGAGATCGAAGTTCACTGCCGTCTAACGGTAGCGCGGCGGGATGAGGTCGTCATGTAAAGTACACTTGACATCGACCCAGGGTGTCAAGTAAGCTTTCCATATGCACAACAGCGTCCGAGAGCTTCGGTCGGCACGAGGGCTTTCGCAGGGTCAGCTCGGTGAGGCGCTCGGCGTCTCGAGGCAAACGATCAACGCCATCGAGACCGAGCGGTATACGCCGTCGCTGCCACTGGCGATCCAGCTGGCGAGGTTCTTCGACACACGGGTGGAGGAGATGTTCGATGGCGACAACGGACGGTAGGCGTGGCGTGATGCACTCGAAGTGGACGATCCCGGTCTTCAGCGTCGCGCTCGGGATCATCCTGCTCGTCGCCAACATCGCCGGTCATCAGCTCGGGCTCGGGCTGTGGAGCTTCGGTGTCATGACCGTTTTCGGACTGGCGGTGCTCCTTGGCGGGCGGAGTGAGACCGTGCGCGGCCTCCGTGGGGACGGGCGCGATGAGCGTTTCGCGATGCTCGACCTGCAGGCCACGGCGATCACCGGTCTGGCGCTGATCATCGCGATCATCGTGGCCTTCATCGTTGAGGTCGCTCACGGCCACAGCGGCGAGCCCTACGACTGGCTTGGAGCAATCGCGGGCCTTGCGTACCTGGCAGCCGTCGTCTACCTGCGCGTCCGCGGCTGACGCCGACCGACGCTACGGTCCGCCGAGCAGCCTCCGCGCCGATTCCGCAACGGCGCGGAGGCGCTGCTCGTCGATCTCGGGGTGATCCCTGCTGAAGAGCGCCTTCGCACCTGACGGCAGGGCCCGCTCCTCTATCTCCCCTTTGAGCATGGATCCGTTGAGCGCGTCTCCCTCGACGTGTGGGGCGAGGTGGGCGTGCATGTGCGGGATGTGGTCTCCAAAGATGTACACGTAGACGAGCTCGGCGCCTGCCGCCTCACGCAGCGCAGAGGCGCACCGCGCCAGCACGGAGCCGAAGGTCGACGCCTCGTCGCCGTCCATGTCGGCCACGCTGCGGATGTGGCGCTTCGGCTCGAGGTAGCTGAAACCCGGCGTGACGTCACCGGGACCGACGCTCGTCGTCAGCCGCCAGAGCGCGTCCTCCCAGACCTGCTCGCGCCCCAGCTCGGCGTCACCTGCGGCGCCACGGCAGAGGACGCAGCCGTCAGCCAAGCTACCTTCCAAGCCTCGCTGCCGCGAGGAGGACGACGTCTTCGATGGTGTCGGCGATGGCGGCGCCCGCCTCAGTGAGCGCGTCGATCTTGCTCTGCGCACTCCCGGTCGTTCCGCTGATGATCGCGCCGGCATGTCCCATGCGCTTGCCCGGCGGCGCCGTGCGTCCGGAGATGAACGCCACCACCGGCTTGTCGAATCCGGTCGAGCGTATCCACGCCGCGGCGGTCTCCTCGTCCGAGCCGCCGATCTCCCCGATGAGCACCACGGCGCGCGTTGCCGCGTCATCGGCGAACAGCTGCAGCACGTCGGGAAAGCTGAGCCCCATGACCGGATCGCCACCGATGCCGACCGACGTCGTCTGTCCCATCCCGCCCTGACCGAGTCCCTGGATGACCTCGTACGTGAGGGTGCCACTCCTGCCGACGATGCCCACGGGCCCCGGGGTGTTGATGTGGTTGGGGATGATCCCGATCTTGCACTGCTCCGGCGTGACGATCCCCGGGCAGTTGGCACCGAGGAGATCGCGGCCGGAGCGGCGGACGAACTCGCGAGCGCGAATCATGTCCTGCACCGGGATGCCCTCGGTGATGCAGACCGTCAGACGGATGCCGGCGGCGGCCGACTCCATGATCGCGTCGGCCGCGAACGGCGGCGGGACGAAGATGCCGGAGACATCGGCCTCTGTTGCCGCAACCGCATCGGCGACGGTGTCGAAGATGGGGACTCCGTCCTGGTCGGTGCCGCCCTTTCCTGGCGAGACCCCGGCGACGACATTGGTGCCGAACGCGCGCATCTGTCCCGTATGGAAGCTTCCTTCACGTCCCGTGATCCCCTGTATCAGCACCCGGCTGTTGCGATCGACCAGCACGCTCATGCGATGGACCCGGCCGTGACGTGATGACCTCGGGCGGGGAGGGCATGAACGGAGGAGGGCCGTCTCGCAGCCCCGGCTACCCCCCGGGGCGAGAGCGAGGGGCGGAACGGCGA
>JBAUTG010000114.1:0-22642 GCA_049582105.1 Candidatus Dormiibacterota bacterium
CGGCTGGTGGCAGATCGGCCAGTACGCCTTCTTCGCGGCGATCGGACTGGCCATCGCAGCCCTCGTGGTGTTCGGAGCCTTCGTTTTCGAGATCGTCAGCTGGCGGCGTGCGGTCAGCGAGGAGCGGACGAGCCATGTGACCGTTCCGTCCCTCCGCGGCGCCCACGTCTGACCACATCTCGCTACTCCCCTCCTTCGAGTGATCCATCGGCTACCGAGCCGGTGGGTCACTCTTTGTCTGCCGTCGACGAGCCGCCATCCCGTAGCATCGCCGTGAGTGAGCCAAGCCCCGGCATCGACCCGCCTTTACCTGGTTCGCCATTGCGACGTCCGCAACCCTGACGGCGTCCTCTACGGTCACCTCCCCGACTTCCCGCTGAGCGAGAAAGGGGTCCGGCAGGCGCACGCGCTGGGCCGGTACTTCGCGGAAACGACCGTTCGCCAGATCTATTCGAGCCCGCTCGAGCGCGCTCGCCAGACGGCGGAGATCATCGCGTCGTACCTCGACTCCGTCCCGATCACGTACACCGAGGACCTCGTCGAAACGCGATTCGGTCTCTACCTGCAAGGCATCCCGCCGAAGCAGGTGCCCTGGCGGCGTCCGCTCTGGTTCATCCACATGGTCTGGCCGGGGCTGCTGCGCAACGACGAGTCGGTTGCGGGCCTCGCGGCCCGCCTGCGCCGGCCACTCATGCGCCTCCTCGCCGACCATCCCGGCGACGGTGGGCTCTGCGTCAGTCACGGCGATCCGATCCAGGGATTCTGGGTCGCGGCACAGGGCCGTCCTTTCTATGCGCTGCACCGGTTGCAGTGCGCGAAAGGCGGCATGCTCGAGCTCGACTACGAGGGTGCGCACCTGGAGAAGCTCGCATACCTCTCCCCCGCCCGGGTCGCCGAGCTGTCGCCCGAGCCAGGTCAGACCGCCGCGGGTTCTCGCTCCGGTTCGGCCTGAGGCTCACCGCTCGATTCGGACGACCACCGACGGTCGAGCGTGATCGGACGCTTGCGTTTGCGCTGGCGCCGCTCGAGGAACGGCCTGAGATAGAGCTTTGTCAGGAGCCCGGTCATGATCAGGATGAACGAGGTGTAGACGAGCAGCACACCCTGGTCGTCGTTGACCTGGAAGAGCGAATACTGCTGGATCTTCGGGAAGGAGATCGTGAAGTTCACGTTCTTGCCGTTGACCGTGTCGATTGGGAGCTGCAGCGACTGGCCGAGGAGGATCGGCACCACGTGCGCATCACTGAAGTACGGCTGCATCTGGGACGTGTCGAGCTGGTTCACGTTCTGCGGGGCGCCGCTGCTGAGCCCCAGGTTGCCGACGTAGAGCTGCAGCTCGAGCACCGGGTTGCGCGTCGAGACACCCCCGGGTCCGTAGGTCGTGGCGGTGGGATCGATGGTCCCGTTGCTGCCGACTGACGGCAGCAGCGTCGCATCCGGGAAGAACGACATCTTCGCCCCGATCTGGATCGGCTGCGAGGCACCGCTGATCGTGTAGTCGAAGGCGGGGACCTTGAGCACGCCGTCGCCGAGCGCCTTGTTGCCGACGTTGCTCGGATCATCGAAGAACTGAATCGGTCCGTCGAAAACCGTCTGACCCGCGGGATTGGTCACGACGATCGTCGGCGCCCATCCGTAGTCCTGCTGATAGACGTTGACGTTCTCGACGCTCAGGAAGTCGTTGACGCGGATGTTCTTGGTCTGCAGCTCCTTGCCGTGGTCGAAGACGCTCACGTTGCTGACGTAGTCGCTCGCCTCACCGTTCGACGCGTACGTGGCCTGGAAGCTGTTGAGGCGCAGCGTGAACGGCGCGTAGCTGCCGTTGAAGAGCAACCCCTGCTGCAGCGTGTCGTACCCCGAGGGCGTGTTGGTGAAGCTCTGCCCCTCGGTGACGGTGACCAGTCCCTGATACCCGGTCGCCTTCCCCCACACGACCGCGATGAGCAGCAGGAAGAACGATGTGTGAAAGAGCCACGACCCCCACTCACCCCAGTATTGCGGTGTCCGCTTGTAGCCACGCAGCGTGCGCATGACCAGCGCACGAGCGCGCCGGATCACGCACCATCCGAGCGAGACGTAGAGCAGCCCCAGCAGCACATAGAACACCGGCGAGACGAACACCTGCGTCAGCGGCAGCTGCAGATCCGCAAAGAGGACGTTCAGGTTGGGCCACGACGTCAGGAACGCCTCGACCTTGGCCGGATCGGACGTGTTCTGCTGAGGCACGAACGAGCCGATGAGAACGATGACCAGGATGCCGAGCAGCAGGAAGATCGCGGTCCGCATCCGCGTGTATTCGTGCCAGGACCGCCCGACTGCCTCCCCGAACCTCCGCTTCACCGCGACGCGCCCGAGCGCAGCAGTCGCTTCGGGTCAAAGGCGTCGGCAAGTCCCGGCTGCCACGTGCGGGCGCCGGGCGGCTTGGCTGTTGCGGTTCGCGCCGCCGCGGGCTCGAGCCGGAAGGTCACAGCCGCGACGATGGCAAGGTGGCCCGCGCTGCCGAGGAGCGCCGCGAGCAGGTCGTAGCCGACAACGTCCTTGAGCATGCCGCCGCCGGCCTTCACCGTCTCGCCCGTGGTGAGCACGGCCTCGACCCCCGCCAGGCTCCGGCGAGGCACGTCGCCACGGGCGATCAGCGTGCCGACGTGGCCGGATCCCGTCTGAGCGGAAAGTCCGACGATTGCGAGCTTCTCGGCGGCCACCGCATCGCGAAGTTGCGCGACCGTGGCGCCCGCAGCGGCGCGCACGGTGAGGCCGGCTGGTGCGACGGTCACGTCATTGAGTCGGTGGACGCTGATCACGATGCCGCCCTTGGGGGCGTTCTGATGCGTCGACGGCGCCCCGCACGTCAGCGAGATCGCGACCTCGTTCTCGTGGCAGAGATGAGCGACGGCCGCGAGCGACCCGAGATCCGGCGGGCTCACGACATCGCCGGTCACGCCGTTGGCAGTGACGATCGCCGCGAACTGCTTCGTCAGGTCGTCGTTCACACGATCAACCCCTTGAGCGAGGCGGTCGCCGCGGTGTAGACGAGCACGATCAGCACCCCGAGGACGAGTGTTCCGGCAGTGGTCGCAACGAGGACGGACGTGCCTCCGAAGCCGGTCCGCGACCACCGGTACTCCTCGGTCCCGGCGGAGGGGCGCTGGTACATCAGCAGGGCGACGCGGAGATAGTAGAAGGCGGCCACCGCGCTCGTCGCGATGCCCCAGAGCGCGAGCGGGGTCTGGTTCGCGTTGATCGCAGCGGTGAACACGAGGAACTTCGCGAAGAAACCGGCGGTTGGCGGGAAGCCTCCGAGCGAGAACAGGAACAGCGCCATGCTCGCAGCCACAAATGGGCGGCGGTGCGCGAGGCCACGGAGGCCGTCATAGCTGTCGAGGTCCTCACCACGGCCGGCCATCACCGTGATCACCGCGAAGGCGCCGATGTTGCTCACCGCGTACGCGGCAAGGTAGTACAGGACGGCGATCGTTCCCAGCGAGCTCGACTGCCCGCTCGGCAGCACGACCGCTCCGACCGCGACGCCGATGAGGATGTAGCCGGCCTGCGCGATACCCGAGTAGGCGAGCATCCGCTTGACGCTCGTCTGCGTCAGCGCGGCAATGTTGCCGACGACCATCGACGCGATGGCGACGAGCGCGACCACGGGCTCCCAGTTCGTGTAGAAGTTGGTCGAACCGCCGTCGAAGGTGTACGTGAAGACGCGCACGAGCGCGGCGAATGCGGCGACCTTGGTCGTGACGCTCATGAACGTCGTCACCGACGTCGGGGCACCCTGGTAGACGTCCGGCGTCCAAGAGTGGAACGGCGCCGCGCTCACCTTGAAGGCAAAGCCGATGAAGAGCAGGATCACGCCGGCCAGGAGCAACGGGTCGATGCCCTTCTCGCCCTGGATCGCGGCGGCAATCTGCGCGAGCTGCGTGTGTCCCGTCTCACCGTAGATGAGCGCCATGCCGAAGAGCAGGAACCCCGACGCGAACCCACCGAGGAGCAGGTACTTCAGCGCCGCCTCCTGTGAGCGTTCCTCGTGGCGGGCGAAGCCGCTGAGCACGTACAGCGCGAGCGAGAGCAGCTCGATCGCGAGGAAGATCACCATGAGGCTCGACGCACCGGCGAGCAGCATCATCCCCACCGTTGCGGCGAGGATGAGCGCGTAGTACTCGCCGTAGTGGATTCCGCGGCGGTTCAGGTAGTTCGGGCTGATCATGATGACCAGGCCCGCACTCACGAGCAGGATGGCGTCGACGAACAGGGCGAAGCGGTCGTACGCGAACGATCCCGAGTAGACGAGCCGCCCCGGAGTCGCGTTGTACCAGCAGAAGATCGTGACCACGAACGTTGCCGCAACCCCGAGCATCGCGAACCACGCGAGCCACGTCCGGCGCGCCGCCGGGACGACGAGGTCGAGCAGCATGAGGACCAGGAACGCGCCTCCGAGCACCAGCTCCGGGAGGATGCCGATGAGATCGCGCCCTCCGGGGAACGTGAGCGGAACGGGGCTCGCCGCGATGAACATCACTGTCCGACCGTGTCCGGAGCGGACGGCTGCACCATCGCGACGTACGCGCTCACCGAGCCCTTCGAGACGTCGGTGATCGGCTTCGGATAGAGGCCGATGAAGATCATCAAGGCAACCAGCGGCACCAGCATCAATGCTTCACCGACACGCAGGTCGCGCACTCCCTCGGTCCTCGGTTTCGGCGGATCGTGCATCAGCCCCTGGTGCAGGCGGAGCATGTACCAGCTGGCAAGGATCACTCCCCCTCCCGCGAGGACCGCATAGATCCAGTTGAGCTGGAAGGCGCCGAGCATGATCGCGAACTCACCGACGAAGCTGTTCATGCCCGGGAGGCCAAGGCTCGCGAGCGTGGCGACGAGGAAGAAGAAATACAGCCACGGCATTCGTCGCTCGAGCCCGGACAGCTCGCCGAGGTCCCGCGTCCCGGTGCGTGCCTCGACGAAGCCGACGATGAGGAAAAGCGCGCTGATGATGATGCCGTGGTTGACGATCTGGATCACGGCCCCATTGAGCCCGTTCGCCGTCAGCGAGAAGATGCCCAGGGCGATGAAGCCGAGGTGGCTGATGCTCGCGTAGGCGACGATGCGTTTGAGGTCGCGTTCCGAGAGTGCCATCAGCGCGCCGTAGATGATGCTGAGGATGGCGAGTGCCGCGAGCACGTAGCGATACCGGTTCATCTCGCCAGGGAAGAGCGTCAGCGCGAACCTGATGAAGCCGTAAGCTCCGAGCTTGCTCACAACGCCGGCGAAGAACACGAGCACCGCAGGGGGGCAGGCCTCGTAGAGGTCCGGCAGCCAGGTGTGGAACGGGACGATCGGGATCTTGATGGCGAAGGCGAGCGCGAAACAGATGAACGCGAGTTGCTTGGGCGTGAACGTCGACAGATGGATCAACGGGATCACGAGCGGCGCGCCGGCGCCGATGGGCTGCGCGAGGATTGCCTCCAGGTCGAACGAACCGGCCGACGACTGGATGTAGAGATAGATGATCGCGACCAGCATCAGGAGGCTGCCCGCGACTGTGTAGACGATGAATTTCAGCGTCGCCGGCCCGCGCTTCTCGCCACCCCAGTTGCTCAGCAGCACGTAGAGCGGAACGAGCATGCCTTCCCAGAACATGTAGAAGAGCAGGAGGTCGATCGACAGCAGCACGCCCGTGGTCGCGGCTTCGGTGAGGAGCACCAGCGTGCAATAGAAGCGAAGCCGGTCGGTGGACTTGCGCGAGATCGCCAGTGCACCGAGCAGGAACACACCTGCGTTCAGCGCGAGCAGCCATGCGGAGATGCCGTCGATGCCGAGGTGATACGAGGCGTTGATCGCGGGCAACCAGGCGTGTGTCTCCTCGAAATGAAGGGGGATCGGGCCTGTGCTCGCCTTGTTGCCGGGCATCCAGACCAGCAGCAGCGCGACGATCACCGCACCGGCCGCCGTGGCGAGCAGCGTGAGCCCCTTGACCGCGACAGTCAGCCGTCTCGGCACGAGCTGCAGCAGGATGGCCGCACCCGCCGGGATGACGATGAGCAGCGTGAGCCAGGGGATGTGCGTCATTTCGCGATGAACACCCAGACCACCACGAGCACGACGGCGAACACCGTGAAGAGCGACGCGTAGTCACGGATCATTCCCGTCTGGATCGAGCGCAGGTCAATGCTGAATCCCTTGAGCAGCTCGCCGATGCCGCCGACCCAGCCGTCCATCACATCGGGCTCGACAATGCGGCGAGCGGTGCGGGCGACGGCTCTTGTCGGACGCACCAGCGCGCGGTCGTAGATCTCGTCGAAATAGAACCTGTTGTAGGAGAGCAGCGGGATGACCCGCGGGAGCCGAGCGAGCACGAGCTGCGCATCGGGCTTGTGTTCGTACCAGAACCGCACGGCGAGCCCGATCCCGATGAGGCTGGCGACCGAGCCGATGATCAACCCCACCGCGGCGAGACCGAGTCCGGGTGCGTGGAACAGCTGCGACTGCGATCCCGCGAACACCGGCGAGAGGAAATCGCTGAAGACGTGGATGGTGTTCGGAAGCGGGAACTCGAGCGGCCATGCGACCAGCACGGCAAGCACGCCGAGGATCACCACCGGGATGAGCATCGCGTAGCCCGCCTCCTTGACGGCGAAGACGCGCGCCGTCTGGGGCTCGCCCTGGAACACCGTGAAATACAGTCGGAAGGCGTAGAGGCCGGTGAGGACGTTGACGCCGACCCCGACGATGTACAGCAACCACGGGAACATGCCAGGGCCCGAGAGTGTGCCGAACCCGAGCAGGTCCTCTTTGCTGAACCAGCCCGAGAAGAAGATGAACCCGGCGAGCGCGAGCGACCCGGCGCCGAACGCGAGGTGCGTCCACCTCATGCGCGCGTGGAGGCCGCCCATCAGGCGGATGTCCTGCTCATCGTGGAGCGCGTGGATGACGTTGCCGGCAGCCATGAAGAGCAGTGCTTTGAACACGGCATGCGTGGCGAAATGGAACATGCCCGCGCTGTACGCGCCGATGCCGACCGCATAGATCATCAAGCCGATCTGCGACATCGTCGAGTACGCGATCACACGTTTGATGTCGATCTGCGAGAGGGCGATGATGCCCGACATCACCGCGGTGCCCATCCCGACGCAGGCGACCACCCCTTCGGCGACCGGCGCGAGGTTGAAGAGGACATGGAATCGCGCGATCAGGTAGACGCCCGCCGTGACCATCGTGGCCGCATGGATGAGCGCCGACACCGGCGTCGGGCCCTCCATCGCGTCCGGCAGCCATGTGTGCAGGGGGAACTGCGCGCTCTTGGCGAACGCTCCGACCGCAAGGAGGATGCACACACCGGTGATCAGTGCTCCACCGGCGGGGAACGCCTGCGTGCGCGCGAAGATGTTCGGCAGGCTCAGGGTGTGCGTGTTGAGCACGATGAGGAACGCCGCGATGACCAGCGCCACGTCGCCGATCACCTGCGTGATGAATGCCTTGCGTGCCGCCAGCACCGCGCTCGGGCGGTCGTGCCAGAACCCGATCAACAGGTAGCTGCTGAGTGCGACCAGCGCCCATCCGACGATGAGGATCACGAGGTCGGCCGCGAGCACCAACGTCAACATCGAGAAGATGAAGAAGTTCATGTAGCTGAAGAAGCGCGCGAACCCGGAGTCGTGCTCCATGTAGCCGACGCTGTACACGTGGATCAGGAAGCCGACGCCCGTGATGACCATGAGCATCAGCGCGCTCAGCGCGTCGAGCGTGAAATCCATCCCGACCGAGAGGTTGGTGCCACCGCCGAGGTTGATCCACTGCCAGAGCCGCACGGTGATCGAGGCATGGCCTGCCGGCGCGCCGACGACGTTGGCGAGGATGACGCACGCGACCACTAACGCCCCGAAGATGGAGACGGTGCCGGCGATGTTGACGAACCGCCTGCCGAGGTACGGCCCGAGGAAGCCGTTCAGCGCCGACCCGGCCAGCGGGAACAGGAGCACGAGCATGACGAGGATGGAGGCGGTGTCGACGCTCACTCTTTCATCTCGCTGAGGTCGTCGACGTCCAGCTCCCGTCCGAGCCGGAAGATCTGGGTGATCAACGCCAGCCCGACCACGACCTCGGCTGCCGCGACCACGATGACCATGAAGGCGAAGATCTGACCCTCCTCACTGTTGAGGAACCGGCCGTAGGCGACCAGCGCGACGTTGGCGGCGTTGAGCATCAGCTCGATGCACATGAACACCACGATCGGGTTGCGCCTGATCAGCACACCCGCCGCGCCGACCGTGAACAGGAAGGCGGCGAGTCCGAGCAGGTACGGGAACAGGTTCGGATTCAGCACGTCGTGCCCTCGCTCATGGGCTCGAGCGCCGGGTCAGATAGACCGCGCCGATGGCCGCGACGAGCAGAAGCATCGAGGTGATCTCGAAGGGCAGCAGGTAGTTGGTGAACAGCTGACCCGCAACCGTCTGGACGTTGCCCGCAGCGTTCACCGTGTCGGCGGGAAACGAGAACGTGTGGTAGGGGTTGCTCGCGCTGCCGACCGAGGTCGCATGGAATCCGGCGGTGTTGTACGTGATGCCGTTGCGCGCCGCGATGAACACCAGCACCGTGACGAGCGCCACACCGACGCCGCCGATGATCGCGCGAAGGTCGAGCGCGGGCCGGTCCTCCACGTCGGGGCTGAGGAGGGCCACGATGAACACGAAGAGGACCATCACCGCGCCCGCATAGATGATGAGCTGCACCGCGAAGAGGAACTGGGCGTTCAGGAGCAGGAAGATCACCGCGAGCATCGACACCGTGGCCACGAGGGAGAGCGCCGAGTAGATGGTCTGGCGTGAGAACACGACACCGAGGGCACTCACGGCGGCGAGCGCGATCACGACGGCGAAGATCACCGTCACGGCTGCTTTCCCTGCGCTCGCGGTTCGATGACGGTGGGAACGTCCACGGGGACGCCCAGGTCGCCGGGAAGCGGCGCTGTCTCGTGATCGAGCTTCGTCTCCTCTGCGGCCCACGCCGCGCGCGGCCTGACGCCGGGCTCCATCTCCTCGCGTCCGGTCTGATCGGCACCGGCGCCGACCGGGCTCGCGGGGCGGCGACCCTGCGTGAACCCGGGCCAGGACTCGAGCAGCTCCGCCTTGGTCACGACCGTGCGCTCGCGTCGATACTCCGCCAGCTCGAAGCGCGGACCGAGCGTGATCGCCTCGGTCGGACATGCCTCCGCGCAGTAGCCGCAGTAGATGCAGCGCATGAGGTTGATCTCGTACCGCTCGGCATAGCGCTCGCCGGGTGAGACCGGGTTCGCCGGATCGTTCTCCGCAGCCAGGACGTAGATGCATCCGACCGGGCACGCGGCGGCGCACAGCTCACAACCGATGCAGCGCTCCAGACCATTGTCGTACCGGTGCAGGATGTGCCGGCCGCGATGTCGCGGCGACACCGGCTTCTGCTCCTCCGGGTACTGGATGGTGATCGGCTTGGTGCCCATCTTCTTCAGGGTGAAGGTCAGGCCCTGCACGAGCTCCTTGATCACGAGCGCACCACCTTCACCACTACGCCCGCAGCGCGACGATCGCGCCGGTGACGACGATGTTGACCAGGCCGAGCGGAAGCAGCACCTTCCAGCCGAAGTTCATGAGCCTGTCGTAGCGCAGCCGCGGGAGCGTCCAGCGCACCCAGATCATCACGAAGAGCAGCACGAACACCTTGCCGAGGAACCAGATCGGTCCGGGGATCCAGTCGAACGGGTGGAACGGCAGCAGCGGGAGCCAGCCGCCCAGGAAGAGCGCCGTCGCGATCGAGCAGACCGTGACCATGTTGATGTACTCACCGAGGAAGTACAGACCGAAGCGCATCGCCGAGTACTCGGTGTGGTAGCCGGCGATGAGCTCCGTCTCCGCCTCGGGCAGATCAAACGGCAATCGGTTTGTCTCCGCGAACGCCGCGGTGAAATACAGGATGAACGCCAGCGGCTGCAGCACGATGAACCAGAGCCCGTGCTGCGAGCCCACGATGTTCTCGAGGTCCAGCGAGCCGGAGAGGATGACGACGCCGATGAGCGCGAATGAGACCGCCATCTCGTAGGAGATGAGCTGCGCCGAGGAGCGCAACCCGCCGAGCAGCGAGTACTTGCTGTTGGACGCGAATCCGCCGAGGAACAGCGAGTACACACCGAGTGACGTGATCCCGAGGATGAAGAGCAGTCCGACGTTGATGTGCGCGATGTCCCAGTGGAAGTCGTACCCGTAGAAGTTGTTGACACCCCACGGGATCACCGCGTAGGCCAGAAGCGCCGCGCCGCCTGCGAGGCTCGGCCCGACCAGGTAGAGGAACTTGTCGCGTGAATCGGGGGCGATGTTCTCCTTGAAGAACAGCTTCAGGCCGTCGGCGGCCGGCTGCAGCAGGCCGAACGGACCAACCCGGTTTGGACCGTACCGCAACTGGATGCGCGCCGAGACCTTGCGTTCGGCGAGCGTGAGATAGGCGAATGCCGTGAGCAGGAACACGACCAGCACGCCGGACTTGATGAGCAGGATCCACCAGACGTCGCCGCCGATCACGCGACGGCCTCCGCCGTGAACACCGCCCGCCCACCGTTGGCCGCCGTTGCGTAGACCGGATGCGCTTCGCGCAGCGCGCGGTTGACGGCAAGCGGATCGCCATTGCCCCAGTCCACGGCGCCCATCTCGATGGCGATCCTCGTGAGGACGCGCGTCTCGACCGGCGTCGCGCTCGCCGGTGGCAGCGCAGCTCGGATGCGCTGAACACGCCCCTCGACGTTGGTGACGCTCCCCGCCTTCTCGAAGATGGCGTGGCCGGGGATGAGCACGGTCGCGGCACGCGAGACGACGCCGGGACGTGTATCGATCGCGATGACACACGCGGCCCTGCGCAGCGCGCGAGTCAGCAGGTCGGCGTCGGCCTCGAGCGCGGGGTTGGGTCCCAGCACGAGCACGGCGCGCATCTCACCTGCCGCGAGGGCCTCGAGGATCTGACGCCCGTTCTTGCCCGGCTTCTCGAGGGGCGCGTAGCCCGGTCCGACATTCGGCAGCAAACCCAGGTCCTTCGCACCGCGCCCGTTGACGCCGCGTGTCACGGTGAGACGGCGGACGGAACCGAGGCCCTTCGCGACTGCGGCCGCATTCACCCGATTGGTCTCGTCAGCGATCAACCCCACCCGCGTCCCACCCTTCGCCGCTGCGACGGCGTCGGCAACCGCGACGTCGCTCGCCAGCCGGATCACGCGCGCGCCGTGCTTGCGCTCGGCCTTGTAGAGGCGGAGGGTGAGCACCGGCGCCTGCTCCTCGGGCTCGGCGCCGAGCACCACCACGACGTCACACTCCTCGATCTCGGCGATGCCGAGCTCGTGCTCGGATGCGGAGATGCCGTCGAAGGTGTCGAGCTGGTGGTCGACATGCGGAGTGCCGATCACCTCGCGCGCGAGGCGTTCCAGCAGGAACAACTCCTCGTTGGTGCTCGCCGCCGAGCCGAGGACGCCGATCGAGTCCGCACCGTACTCATCGGAGATCTCGCGCAGCCGGCGCGCCGCCTGACTGATCGCATCCTGCACCGAGATGTCGTGCGACTCGTTGTCGGTGGTGAGCACCGGCCGGCGCACGCGTTCCGACGTGTTCCACTTCGGAAAGCTGTAGCGACCGCGATCGCAGAGCCACATGTCGTCGACCTGCGGGTTGTCACGCGAGGCGAATCTGCGCACCTCGAAGTCGCGGCTGTCGACGTTGATGTTGCAGCCGTAGGAGCACTCGGGGCATACGCTCGCGGTGCGCTGGAGATCCCACGGGCGCGACACGAAACGATACTCGCGATGCGTGAGCGCACCCACCGGACAGACTTCCGGGAGATTGCCCTGGAACTTCGACTGCAGCTGCTGGTCGTTGAATGTCGAGACCAGGGTGTCCACGCCGCGCTGCTCCAGCACGATCTCCTTCTCCCCGGTGATCTCGTCGTAGTAGCGGACGCAGCGCCAGCACAGGATGCAGCGCTCCTGGTCCAGCTCGATGTGCTGCGAAAGGGGGACCGCCTTCCTGAAATGCACCTTCTCGGTGATCGGAAATCGTGAGATACCGGGTCCGTAGCGGAAGGTGAAGTCCTGGAGATCGCACTCACCACCGCGGTCGCACACCGGGCAATCGAGTGGGTGGTTCAGCAGCAGGAACTCGAGCATCCCCTCACGCAGCTTGGTGACCTCGGGAATGTCGGTCCGAACGATCATCCCCTCGCTCGCGATCGTCGCGCACGCCGGCTGCGGCTTCGGGAACTTCTCGATGTTGACGAGGCACATGCGGCACACGGCCACCGGATCCATCTTCGGATGCGCGCAGTAGATGGGGATGTGGATGCCCAGCTCGCTTGCGGCGTCGAGGACCAGCGTTCCTTTCGGGACGCGGGCTTCCCGGCCGTCGATGGTGATGCCGACGCGGCCGTCGTCCGGCGGCTGCTCCGGCTGTGCGTCCGCCACCACGCTCACGCCACCAGTGCCGGTGCCTGCGCCCTCACCGGACAGCGGCCGGCGCCACAGTGCGCTTCGAACTCTTCGCGGAAGGCCTTGTACGCAGACATCACGAACCACGTCGCGGTGTCTCCGAGGGGGCAGAAGCAACGGCCATCCATGTTCGAGCAGATGTCGGCGAGGCTCGCGAGCTCCGCCGGCGTCGCACGGCCCGCTTCGAGGCGATGCATCAACTCCGACTCGAAATACGTGCCCTCGCGGCACGGAACGCACTTACCGCACGACTCGTGTCGATAGAAATCGACGAGCCGCATCGAGACGTCGACGAGACACGTCGTCTCGTCCATGAAGATCATCGCGCCGGCGCCGAGGGACGACCCGGCCGCCTGCACCTCGTTCATGTCGAGGGGCAGATCAAGGTGTTGGGGCAGGAGCACCTGCATCGAGCCGCCGCCCGGCTGGAATGCCTTGAGCGACCGTCCCTTCCACATCCCGCCGCACTCCTCTTCAAGCAGCTCGCGGATGGGTGTGCCGAGTTGCATCTCGTAGTTGCCGGGCCGATTGATGTGCCCGCTGCAGCAGAACACCCGGGTCCCACTGCTCTTCTCGGTACCGAGCCCCTTGAACCACTCGCCGCCGCGCTGAACGATGTGCGGCATGTTGCAGAGGGTCTCGACGTTGTTCACGACCGTCGGCTGGCCGTACAGGCCTTTGATCGCGGGGAACGGCGGCTTGAGTCGCGGCTGACCGCGCAGCCCTTCGAGCGAGTCGATGAGCGCCGTCTCCTCGCCGCAGATGTACGCACCAGCTCCACCGTGCACGATCACCTCGCAGTCGAAGCCGCTGCCGAGGATGTTCCTGCCGATGTAGCCGGCGGCTCTCGCCTCCTCCACCGCGCGCTCGAGGAGCAGACGCTGGTCGTGGTACTCACCTCGGATGTAGATGAACGAGGTGTTCACCTGGAGTGCGTACGACGCGATCAGCAGGCCTTCCACCAGCTGGTGCGGGTTCTCGTCGATGAGATACCGGTCCTTGAAACACCCCGGCTCGGACTCGTCGGCGTTGCAGCAGAGGTAGCGCGGGAAGACATCCTTCGGCAGGAACGACCACTTCATCCCGGTCGGGAACCCCGCCCCTCCCCGGCCGCGAATGTTGCTCGTCTTCACCTCGGCCATCAGCGTTTCCGGGGTGAACTTCTTGAAGGCGTCGCGAAGCCCCTGATACCCGCCGGTCTTCTCGTATCCCTTCAGGGTCTGCAACGCCTCGGCGCCGAAGTCCTTCGTCAGGAGCTTGTACTCGGCCATCAGCGCAACTCTCCGCCTGTCATTCGGTGCGCCATCCTAACCAGCGTCCTCAGCGGGTCGTCGTGTCCTGGGCTTCCGCGTCGAGGAGCGAGCCTCACTTGGAGAGGGTTCTGCGGGCGCACTTTGACGTAAGGCGCCGAGGACCGCATCGACCCTCTCCGGTGTGAGGTTTTCTTCGAAGTGGTGGTCTACCTGCATCGTGGGAGCGCCGCCGCAGCCGCCGAGGCATTCGACGGTGCTCGACCACGTGAACTCGCCGTCGGCCGTGGTCTCACCGGATTTGCATCCCAGCGAGCGCTCCAGGTGGTCGACGATGTCGTCGGCGCCTCGCAGCGCGCAGGAGACGTTGATGCAGACGATGACCTCGTGCCGCCCGTGCGGCTGCTGGAAGTACATGGAATAGAAGGTCGAGACCGCCTCGACCTCGCTCGGCGCCACCTTGAGGATCCCGGCAACCTCGCCCATCGCATCAGGCGTGATCTGACCGAGCTCATGCTGCACGGCCCAGAGGGCTGGGAGGATCGCGCTGCGCGGGCGCGGATAACGGTCGCGGGCCTGCTCGATCGCGGTCCGCGTGGCAGGAGCAAGCGTCACAGCGGGGCCCCCGCGAAATCGCGGTGGCCGGGTGCGGACTTCGTGGGGTGTGTCATCGGTCGACGTCTCCGAGCGTGATGTCGATTGACCCGATGACCGCAACGACGTCGGCGATGAGCTCGCCCCTCACCATGTGCGGCAATGCGCTCAGGTTGCTGAAGGATGGCGCCCGGACCTTGCACCGATAGGGTCGCGTGGAGCCGTCGCTGACGAGGTAGAAGCCGAGCTCGCCGCGCGGCGATTCGACCGCCTGGTAGACCTGCCCCGCCGGAACCCGCATGCCTTCGGTGACGAGCTTGAAATGATGGATCAGCGACTCCATGCTGGTGTTCAGCTCGTTGCGCGGCGGGAGCGCCACGCGGCGGTCGGTGGTGTTCACCGGCCCACCCGGGAGGTTCTCGAACGCCTGGGTGATGATCTTCAGCGACTCCCGCATCTCCTGCATCCGGACGAGGTACCGGTCGTACACGTCGCCGGTGCGTCCCACCGGGATGTCGAAGTCGAAGTGATCGTACGAGCTGTACGGCTGCGCCTTGCGGAGGTCGTAGGGCACGCCGCTGCCGCGGAGCACCGGGCCGGTGGCTCCATACGCCATCGCGTCCTCGGGGGTCAGCCTGCCGAGCCCGATCGTCCGTTGCCGGAAGATCGGATTCCTCGTGAGCAGCAGCTCGTGCTCGTCGATGAGCTTTGGAAAGGTCTGGATGACGTCGCCGACCAGGGCGTAGAACTCGTCGGGCACGTCCGCCATCAGACCGCCGACACGGATGAACGAGGTGTGCATCCGCACGCCGCTCACCAGCTCGTTGATGTCGAGGAGCTTCTCCCGATCGCGCCACGCGTACATGAACGCGGAGGTCGCGCCGAGGTCGAGCCCGCCGGTACCCCACCACAGCAGGTGGCTTGCGATTCGGCAGAGCTCGCACATGATCACGCGCAGGTACTGACCTCGCGGTGGCACCTCGATGCCCAGCAACCGTTCGACCGCAAGCGAGAAGCCGAGGTTGTTGAACAGCGGCGCGAGGTAGTCCATCCGATCCGTGTACGGGATGCACTGGTGATAGGTGTGGCGCTCGAAGTCCTTCTCGAAGCCCGTGTGCAGGTAGCCGATGTCCGGACGGCACTCGCGAACCACCTCGCCGTCCAGGTTGAGCACCAGGCGCAGCACCCCGTGGGTCGAGGGGTGCATCGGGCCCATGTTCAGCTCCATGGTGCTGTCCCCGATCTCCACGAGGTCGATCGAGTCGAGGCCGCGCTCGATGCCGAGACGTTCCCGGCTCGCCTCGAACTGCTCCGACAGCGGATCGAGGTCCGCGGTCGGGGTGCCGGGCGGAGGCATCGTGGTCATCGCGATCCTCCCGGCATGTCGCGTGGACGCTCCTGCGCGGGGAGCGCCCATTCGAGGTTGTGCGTGAAGGCGATCGGCTCGCCGAAGGACGCGTAGTCCTTCCGCAGCGGGTGACCGTCCCAGTCCGTCGGCAGCAGGATCCGCTTCAGGTCATGGTGGCCCGTGAAATTGATGCCGAGCAGGTCGTAGCACTCGCGCTCGTGCCAATCCATCCCTGCAAACACAAGCTCGAGCGAGGGCACGTTCGGGTCGTCCTCGGTCACCTGGACGATCAGGCGGCACGTGTCGTTGTGTTGCAGCGACCGGAGCTCATAGACCACGTCGAAACGCGGACCCGCCGGCTCCCGGTCCGGCCAGTCGACGGCGGTGACGAACACCGGGGTCGTGTATGCGGCGTCAGGGTGGTCACGCAACAGCGTGCAGGCGTCGACCAGCGAGTCGCGTTCGACCCAGACAGTCTCCTCGCCGAACCCTGCCTCGCGACGGCGCACCGCGGCTGGAAGCTCCCGCTGGAGGAGGTCCGCTGCTCGCGCGCCGCTCATGGGCGATCCCACGGCGGTCACCGCGCTACCCGAGCAGCGAGCCGGGGAGTTCCCCGGCGATCTTTTTCTGCAGCTTCATGACTGCGTCGATCAGGCCTTCCGGCCGCGGAGGGCACCCCGGGACGTAGATGTCCACCGGGACCACCTTGTCGACGCCCTGGACGATCGCGTAGTTGTTGAACATGCCGCCGCTCGAGGCGCAGGCGCCCATGCTGATCACCCATTTCGGCTCCGGCATCTGGTCGTAGATGTGGCGCAGCACGGGCGCCATCTTCTGCGACACCCGGCCCGCGACGATCATGAGGTCCGCCTGACGCGGCGACGCACGGAAGACCTCGGCCCCGAAGCGCGACATGTCGTAGCGCGACGCGGTCGAGCTCATCATCTCGATCGCACAGCACGCGAGCCCGAAGAGCGCCGGCCAGAGCGAGCTGTATCTCCCCCACTGGATCAACTTGCCGAATGTGGTGGTGACGACCCCGCTCTGCACGGCCGTCCGCTCCGCGGCGCCGGTCCGTGGAAGCGCGATCGTTCCGGCATCAGCGTCGGCGATGAGGATCCTCCCGCTCGCGGGGCTCGGGATCGAAAGCTCGTCGTTCAGTCCCACCGGAGCGCTCCCTTGCGCCAGACATAGAGGAGGCCAACCAGCAGTGTTGCGATGAAGATCCCCATCTCGACGATGCCGAAGACCTTGAGGTCGCGGACGATCGTCGCCCACGGGAAGAGGAAGATCGATTCAACGTCGAAGATGATGAACAGCATCGCCGTCACGTAGAAGCCGACCGAGAATCGCCGCCTGGCGCTCTCCCTCGGCACGATCCCCGACTCATAAGGAAGGTCCTTGGTCGACGACGGACGCTTCGGGCCGAGCAGCGCGTTGAGCAGCTGTGCAAAGACAGCAAACGCCGCGCAGATACCGAAGAAGAAGAGGATCGGCGCGTAGTCCGACAGCATCGCGGGCGATCGTAACAAACGGTCCGCGACGGACGAGGTGGTGCAGTCGCATACGCTTGAACGCGTCGCGGCTCATTGTCAGGAGGAGGTCCCATGGCCAGACCGCTCCCACCGTCCATCCCGGCACTGGTGACCGGGGCGTCCTCAGGGCTCGGCGCCGAGTTCGCTCGCAGGCTGGCGGAGCGGGGTCATGACGTGACCGTGGTGGCGAGGCGGGTCGATCGCCTCGAACAGCTCCGCGAGGAGATCGTCGCCAGACACCCCGTGACAGTCACCGTCCTCGGCGCCGACCTCGAGACCCAGGCGGGCCGAAACGCGGTGGCCTCGCTGCTGCGCAAGCAGTCGCCCTGGATCCTGGTCAACAACGCCGGTTTCGCCACACGCGGCGCACTGTCCAACCTGGATGCCGCGCGCGAGCGAGCCGAGGTGCAGGTGAACGTCGTCGCCGTCGAGCAGTTCACCCGGGACGCGCTGCCCGGCCTCCTCGAGGCGGGAACCGGCGGGATCATCAACCTCGCGAGCACCGCCGCGTTTCAGCCCCTTCCCTTCATGGCGACCTACGCGGCGACCAAGGCGTTCGTCCTCCACTTCACGGAGGCCCTCGCCGAGGAGGTGCGCGGCACGGGCGTCCGGATCATGGCCCTCTGCCCCGGTCCGGTGCGGACGGAGTTCGACTCGATCGCCGGCACCCAGGACTACATGCGCCTGGCCGCGCCGATGACCATGGATGCCGACCGCTGCGTTGCGACCGCGCTCCACGCCTTCGATCGCGGCTCCACCATCTGTGTCCCCGGGCGGCTCAACGCTGCCTTCGCCGGGGTGCCGCGATTCACGCCCCGATCCCTGATGCGCCGCGCCACGGCGACCGTCCTTGGCCGGCGTCCGTGAGTGCTCGCTCGGCCTCCCGGATCCCGCGCCACCGGCGTGGGAAGCGCCGCATCTTCTAGTAGGCTTCGGTTGGTGACTGTAACCACTCTCGACAGGGCGCCCTTGCAGGACAACCTCACCGAATCGGACGCGCGCGCCCGGGCCGCGCTGCTGTCCAACCTCTCCTACGAGGTCTCGCTCTCGCTCTCCGACGACCCCGACGCGGAAACATTCCAGAGCGCGACCACCGTCGTCTTCGACTCGGCGCACGAAGGCTCGGAAACGTTCATCAACCTCGCGGCGCGCTCCATCGACGAGTGCACCCTCAACGGCAAGCGCCTGACCGCTGCCCAGCACCAGTTCGACGGCACGCTGCTGTGGCTTCGTGGGCTCCGCGCCGGGTCCAACCGCCTCTCGATCACCGCGCAATGCGAGTACCAGCACACCGGCGTCGGCATGCACAGGCTCCAGGACCCCGTCGACGGCGAGGTCTACGTGTACACGCATTTCGAACCCTTCGACGCGCACAAGGTCCTCGCCTGCTTCGACCAGCCCGACCTCAAGGCGGGTGTGACCATGACCGTCACCGCTCCGAAGGACTGGCACGTGTGCGCGAACGGGTCGGTCACGCGCGTCGAGAATCGCGGTGACGCCAAGGTGTGGCACTTCAAGACAACGCCGCCACTGCCGCCGTATCTGATCGCCGTCGTCGCGGGCAAATACCACATCGTCGAAAGCAAGCACGGGGACATCCCCATGGCGCTCTGGTGCCGCGAGTCCCTCGCGAGCTGGGTGGATGCGCAGGCAGCCGAGATCTTCGACATCACCGGCTCAGGCCTCGACTTCTTCGAGATGTACTTCGGGTTGCAGTACCCGTTCGACGAGTACAACCAGCTCTTCGTTCCCGAATTCAACATGGGCGCGATGGAGAACCCCGGCTGCGTCACGTTCAACGAGGCGTACATTCACCGCGGCCAGGCGAGCGAGGCGCAGCTGCAGCGCCGCGCGGAGACGATCCTCCACGAGATGGCGCACGTCCACGGCTTCGGTGACGTGACGACGATGCGCTGGTGGGGCGACCTCTGGCTCAACGAGACGTTCGCGACGTACATGGCCAACCTGGCGCTCGAGAAGTCGACGCGCTTCACCAACGCATGGGTCGACTTTGCGAACAGCGTCAAGTCGATCGCCGCGCGCCAGGACCAGCTGGTCACCACCCACCGCATCGCGGACCACGTCCCCGACACCGTCTCCGTCCGCCAGAACTTCGACGGCATCACGTACCACAAGGGTGCCTCGGTCATGCGGCAGCTGGTCGCGTGGGTCGGCGACGACGCGTTCAAGCGCGGCGTCCAGGACTACTTCAAACGCTATCGATGGGGCAACGCGGATCTGCAGGAGTTCCTCGACTGCCTGCGCCGCGCCTCGGGACGGGACCTGACCCGATGGGGCCAGGACTGGCTCCAGACCACCGGCCTCAACACCTTCCACGTGCGCCTCGCCGAGCAGAACGGCAGGTACACGTCGTTCGCCATCGAGCAGTCGGCGATCCCGGCGCACCCCACGCTGCGCGCCCACCGAGCCGGCGTCGGCCTCTACGACCGCGACCGCAACGGCGACATCCGTCTCCGCCGGCGGGTCGAGACCGATCTGACCGGCGCGGTGACGCCGATCACCGAGCTCGTCGGCGAGCGCGTCTGCGATCTCGTGCTGCTCAACGACGGTGACCTGACCTTCGCGAAGCTCCGCTTCGATGATCGCTCGCTGGAGACGCTCAAGCGTGATCTCTCGCGGCTGACCGACCCACTGGCTCGCGCGCTCTGCTGGGCGGCGATGTGGGATCTGACACGTGACGCGGAGATGCCCGCTCGCGAGTTCGTCGAACTCGTCGCCCGCCACGCACCGGCCGAGAAGGACTCCCTGCTCGTCGAGCGCGTCACAAGCCAGGCTCGCTCGGCCATCGACCTCTATGGCGACCCGCGCAACCGGACGGCGGCGCGCGAGCGTCTCCACCAGGTCGCCCAGGACCAGGTCGACACCGCCGAGCTACCCGCCGAGCTCCGGCTCATCTGGGCCCGCATCCTGGTCGCGACCGCCGCGTCCCCCGGATCGCTTGAGAAGGTGGCGTCGATGCTCAGTGGCGGGGACGTCATCGCCGGTGTCGACGTGGATACCGATCTCCGCTGGCTGATCGTCGGACAGCTCGCCGAGGAGGGCTACGCGGACGACGCGCTGATCCACGAGACGATGGCCATGGATCCCTCGGACATCGGCCGCCGGCGCGGCACCGCGTGCCTGGCGGCACGGCCCACCAGGGAGGCCAAGGAGGAGGCCTGGCGGCGGGTCGACGATCCAAGCGTGCCGATGCCGGCAGACTGGAAGGGCGCCACCGACGGCGAGCTTTCGGTCGCGTCCATGGCCGCGATCCTCCGGGGCTTCTACGTGGGCTCGGTCGGCGTCGCCGGGATGATGGCCCATGGACCGGACCCGGAGCTCCTGCGGCCGTACGTCGCCCGGTACCTCGACGCGTTGCCGGCAGTCTGGGCGGAACGCACGATCGATGAGGCGGAGATGTTCACGGAGTGCCTGTATCCCTCCCACCTCGTCGATGATGCCGTCGTATCGGCGATCGATCTGGTGCTCGAGGGCGGGGAGCTCCCGAGCCCGGCGGTGCGCATCCTTCGCGAGGGCCGGGACGGCACGTTGCGCGCGCAGCGCGCGCGGGACCTCGACGCGGCAGCCGGAGCCTAGCTCGCAGCGTTCCCCATCATCGCGGTGGCCTCTTCGTCTTCGTAGCCGCACGGGCTTCCGGTCGGATGACCCACTGCGCTGAGCCGGTCGTATATCGCGGCGAGGCGATCCACCGCCCGGTGCCAGGTGAAGCGCCCGGCGCGGCGTCGCGCCTCCTCACCCATGTCCGCCCTGCGGTCCGGATTCTCGAAGACTGCCGCGATGGCGTGAGCGTAATCGGCCGGCTCGTGGCCCTCGACCAGGTAGCCGGACACGCCGTCCTCGACAATCTCCCGCAGGCCGCCGACCGATGCGGCGACCACGGGCGTCCCGAGCGCCTGCGCCTCCAGTGCGACAAGCCCGAAGCTCTCGGTCAACGAAGGGACGACGCACACATCTGCCATCGCGTAGTAGTCACCCAGCTCCTCATGCGGCACGGCGCCCACGAAGCGGACGTGACCGGCGAGGCCGATGCGGGCTGCATGGCGTTCGAGGCGCCGGCGCTCACCTCCGTGATCGTCGCGAGCGCCGTCACCACTGTCATCGCCGGCGAGCACGACGACGAGATCGGCGAAGTCATCATCGACGCGCAGCGCGGCTGCCGCGTCGAGCAGGATCTGCGCGCCCTTGAGCGGTTCGAGGCGCCCGGCGAACAGGGCGACCCGCGCCGAGGGCGCGATGTCGAGAGAACGCCGGAGGCTCGGACCGTCGTGCGGCCCGAACAGACGGGGATCGACGCCCGGCTGGGCGACACAGATGCGGTCGCGTGATGCGTGGTAGAGCCGGATCAAGTCCTTTGCCTCGGACACGCTTGCGGCGACGAGGCGATCCGCCTGGGTGGCGAGCTCCATCTCCGCCTGCCCGCGCGGCGCGTCGAGCGGAAGACCGGCGCGCGCTTTGGTGAGCGCGAGCGTGTGGAATGACTGCACCCACGCCACGTCCCACTGCTCGCGGAGCCGGCGGCCGACGAGCCCGCCGTGCCAGTAGTGGCCGTGGATGGCGCGGTAGCTGCGGCGCTCCGACTGAGCATGATCGACCGTCGCGCGGGTGAAGCTGTCGAGCAGCTCGCGAACCTCCTCCTTGCGCAGCGCGGTCGCCGGGCCGACAGGCAGGCGCACGAGGCGGCTCAGGGGCGCGATCAACTCCTCATCGGGGCCGCGGCCATCCCTGCGCACGAACACGTCGGTTGGCACGCCGCGAAGGGACAGTCCTTCACAGAGCCGGCGGATCGCGAGGTTCATCCCGCCGTTCTCGCCGCTGCCCAGGTCGGAGAGCGGCGACGCGTGCACAGAGATGACGGCGACCGCCTGCGAGCCGGCTTGACGCATGACCTCCAGTGTACCCACCACCCCATTGGCGAACCGATCCGCACCCGGCGCATACTCGACGCCGACATCTGAATAACGCTCCGGGTGACGGGAAGCCGGTGGGAATCCGGCGCTGTCGCGCAACTGTGAGCGGGGAGCCAGCGGCCATCGTGCCACCGGGACCGTGACCCGGGAAGGCGGCCGTGCGGCGCTGATCCGCAAGCCAGGAGACCGACCCGAGGCGTCGACCTCCATCCCCGCGCAAGACGGGAGGAAGCCTCATGCGGCGAGGACACTCCGGCAAGGATGGAGCCCCGTCGCCGCGTGGGGTGCCGACATGGGCAGGTCCAGGAGGGTGGCCGCGATCGCGACCACCGCAGCGATGGGGACGATGACGCTCGCCCTCGCCATGGGCAGCGGCAGAGCGTCCACCCAGGTCGACGCGGCGTCTCGGGCGATCACGTACCTGCAGGGCGAGCAGTCGGCGAGCGACGGGTCGATCCCGGTGGGAGCGAGCACCGACGCCGTCAGCGAGGAATATG
>JBAUTG010000115.1:0-9075 GCA_049582105.1 Candidatus Dormiibacterota bacterium
GCTCGCGCATCCAGTCGGCCATGACCGGCCGGTACTTGTACGCGATGTTGTTGCAGACGTGGTTTCCGTCCGGATACATGACGAGGGTCGCGTTGGGTGCCTCCCGCGCGATCCGTTCGGCCTGCGCGGGCGGGAAGAGGCGGTCGCGCGCACCGTGGATCACGAGCAACGGCTGCGTCACCTGCGCGAGCACGCCCTCGAGGTTCAGCCCGTAGGCCTTCTCTCGCGCCTCCTGCTCATTGGCGGACTTCGTGTAGAAGACATAGCCGCCTCGGGTGAGCGGGTTCAGCGCATCCCAGCAGTCACCGAGGTTGTAGGGCCCCGCAAGCCCGATCACCGCCGCGAGACGCTGCTCGTGCGCCGCGGCTCGCGGCCCATAGATCGCCCCCATGCTGATTCCCATCAGGCCGATGAGACCGAACTCCACGTCGCGTCCGAGTGTCTGCAGATGATCGAGCACCGGCGTGATCACGGTCTCCCAATTGGGCCGGATCGCGAAATGCACGGAGTTCTCGGACTGCCCCGGACCGTCGATGGCGAGAGTCGCCATGCCGCGGCGCAGGAACTCGTCCTCGATGGCGAACATCTCCTCCTTCGAGGAATCGAGACCGGGGACGATGAGCACGAGCGGGGGAGTGGTGACTCCGCGGGGGCGGCGCAGATGACCGGGGATGATGTGCCCCTCGAAGGGGATTTCGATGCGCTCCGCCGGCGGATCGAGATGTTGCAGCGTTCTGCCGTACACCGCAACGGCACGGTCGCGTAGCGATGCGTGCAACTCGGGATCCTCGAACCAGAGGAACTTGCCGAGGTGGTAACACCACGCGGCGCGTTGATACGCAGCGGTGGCGGACACGAACCGGCCATGCGCTTCGGCCTCGCGTCCGAGCGTCTCGTGCATCGCCCCGACCGCCTGCCAGTTGGGAGCCCAGTCGGCCCAGTCCACCGTCTTGGCGAGGACGTTCTCGAAATCGTTGACGTCGATCCCATTGGCGACGAAACGCGGCATCCAATGGTGCGCCGCGAGTTGCACGCGGTTCATCGCGTCACTCATGCCGGCGCCCCGAGGAACAACCGGCCGATCTCGCCGTTGCCGAGCACCTCGGCGCCGGACCCCTCGAGCCTGACGCGCCCGCTCTCCAGCACCACGCCGTGGCTCGCGAGTCCGAGACCCGAGCGCGCATTCTGCTCGACGAGCAGGATCGTGCGGCCGGAACGGTTCATCTCGCGGATCAGGTCGAAGACCACCGTGTGTGTCTTGGGGTCGAGGCCCATGGACGGCTCGTCGAGCACGAGCAGCTTCGGGTCGAGCATAAGGGCTCGCGCGAACTCCACGATCTTCTGCTGTCCACCGGAGAGCGACGCGACCCGGTCGTGACGGCGCTCCGCAACCATGGGAAACGTCTCGCAGATGTCCTGCATCCTGCGCTGGATGAGCGATCGATCCGACAGTGTGTACGCGCCCATGCGCACGTTCTCCCACACCGTCATCGTCGGGAAGAGGCTCCGCTCCTGGGGAACCTGCACGATGCCGCGCTTGAGGATCTGGCGCGGGCTCATCCCCGCAAGCGATGCGCCATGGAAGCGGACGGCGCCGATGCGCGGGCGGAGGAGTCCGCTCACGAGCCGCAGGATCGTTGATTTGCCGGCGCCGTTCGGCCCGACGATGCAGGTGATGCCACCCTCGAGCACAGTCAGGTCGAGCTCGTGGATGACGTCGCCGCCGCCGTATCCGACGGTGACATGTTCCAGCTCGAGCAGCGCGCTCATCTACGACCCCAGGTACGCGTCAAGGACGCGTGGATCGTCGCGAATCTGCGCGGGCGTCCCCCGCGCGAGCACGGCACCTCGATGGAGGACGACGACGTCGTGGCACAGTCCCATCACGAACGGCATGTTGTGTTCGACGAGCAGGAACGACACACCCTGTGCGTTCAGGTCCCGGATGTGCCCGCTGATTCGTTCGACGAGCGCCGGGTTGACACCGCCCGCGGGCTCATCGAGCAGGACGAGCTGCGGGCGCACCATCATCACGGCGGCGAGCTCGAGCAGCTTTCGCTGACCGTACGACAGCGAGCCACCGAGTAGCCCGGCCACGTGCGCGATGTCCATCACGGCGAGCATCTCCATCGCGCGCGTCCGCTCATCGTGCCGCTGCCCGCGCGAGAAGAGCCCTCTGAGCCCCTCACGCCGCATCGGCACGAGCATGTTCTCGAGTGCGGTCAACCGCGGGAAGATGCGCGCCAGCTGAAATGTCCTGCCGATGCCGAGCGCGTAGACGCGATCGGGTCCCATGTTCGCGAGCGATCGGCCCCTGAAGCGAACGTCGCCCGAGTCCTTGGCGATGAAGCCGGTGATCAGGTTGAAGACGGTGGTCTTTCCCGAGCCGTTCGGTCCGATCAGGCCGGTGATGCTGCCCTCCTCCATCGACAGCGAGCACGAGTCGACGGCGGTCACGCCGCCGAAGCGCTTGGACAGACCTTCGACCTCGAGCATGCTCACGGCGACTCGATGCCCGCGACGACCTGGGCGTCGCTCGGGGAGGCCGCGGCGTCGGACGGCCCGGCTGCTGCACGTTTGCCCAGCCGTGTCACCAGGCTCATCACCGAGGGGACGATCCCTCGCGGCATGAGCAGGATGACGACCAGGAATACGGCGGCGTAGAAGACGAGATACAGCTGGCCGGCACCGAAGTTGTAGGCGAAATTGAGCTGGATGTATTCGAGGATCACCGCTCCGATAACGGGTCCCCACAGCGTCCCGAGCCCCCCGAGAAATGCCATCAGGACCATGGAGAGGCCGATCAGCGGGTCGATGGCGAACTGCGGATAGATGTACGTCACGTAATAGCCGTAGAGCGCTCCGATCATGCCGACGAGGGCTGCGCTGACGATGAACGCGATGAGCTTGTACGCATGGGCGGGCACGCCGACTGCGAGCGCCTTGTCCTCATCGTCCCGAATGGCGAGCAGTCCCAACCCGAACTTCGAACGCCGGATCCACCACGAGACTGCGAGCGCGACCAGAGCCATCGCGAGCATCGCGTAGTAGAACGGGTCGTTGTAGAAATCGCCACTCCACGGCGGAACCGGGAAGGTCAGACCGGCGCCACCACCGGTGATCCCGACAAGATTCTCGGCGAGCAGCTGGACCATGAACATCATCGCGATGGTCACGATCACGAAGGTGGCCGCGCGCGTTCGTAGCGCCACCCAGCCGATCCCCAGGGCCAGCACCACGGTGAGCGCGCCCGCCACCGGTACGAACAGGAACGGCTCGTACCCTCCCTGGATGCCGAGGTGCGCGAGCACGAGCCCGAAGGCATAGGCGCCGAACCCGAAGAACGCCGCGTGGCCGAGCGAGATGTATCCCGTGTAGCCACCCATGATGTTCCAGGCGATGGCGAGGCCGGCGTACATGGCGATGAACACCGCCATGTTCGTCGTCGCGGGATCCTGCGCGAAGACGGGCACGAGGAGCGCGAGCACGATGATGGCAACGACCGCGGCCGCCTTGACGACGCCCATGCGCCGTACCCGGCTCATATCCGCTCGCGCACGCGGATGCCGTACAAACCCTGCGGGCGCACCACGAGGACCACGACGAGGATGACGAAGAATACGAAGCTGGCCCAGACCGGCGAGATCACCACAGCGGCGACATCCTCGGTCATCAGCATCACGACAGCGCCGATCACCGCGCCGCGCAGGCTGCCGAGACCGCCGAGCACGATGATCGTGAGGAGGCGCGAGATCAGGTCGTAGTGGCTTCCCGCGTTGAATGAGTTCGTCATTCCGAACACGACGCCCCCCGCAGCCGCTGTCGCAACCCCGATGCCGTACGCGAGTGCCGAAACCCGGTCGACGTTGACGCCGACCAGTTGTGCGGCGGTGCGGTTGAGCATCGTCGCCCGTATCGCGGCGCCGAAGTCCGTTCGATAGAGCACCGCGAACAGCGCGCCGAGGATCGCGATGCACAGGGCGAAGCCGAAGACGTAGACGTACGTGATGTGGAATCCGAAGATCGCGAAGGACGCCGTCTGATACCAGGCGTTCAGCTGCACGAAGTTGTTGGTGAAGATGACCCCGAGCAACCCTTCGATGCCGAGGGCGATCGCGTAGGTCACGAGCACCGAGAGCGCCTCGCGATCGTCCTTGAGCGGGCGGATGAACACGACCTGGAGCACGACGCCGAGCAGGAACATCACCGGCATCGTGATCACCAGGCTGAGGAACGGGTCGATGTGTGCCGCCGACGTCATGAGCGCATAGCTCAGATACGCCCCGAGGATCACCAGGGCTCCATGCCCGACGTTGATGATCCCCATCACGCCGAAGATCAGCGTGAGCCCGGATGCCATGAGCGCGTAGACACCGCCGGTCAGGATGCCGAAAATGACCGCCTCCAGGATCAGGGTCATTTCGGCCCCTGCGTCACCCGGCGAAGGCGGGCTTGGGGTACTCCGGCTGCGCGACCGCAGCGGATGGCGGGTACACGGGAACCGTGGCTCCGTTCTGCCACTGCAC
Organism: Candidatus Dormiibacterota bacterium; assembly: GCA_049582105.1. Taxonomy (GTDB): domain Bacteria; phylum Chloroflexota; class Dormibacteria; order Aeolococcales; family Aeolococcaceae; genus Palsa-851. The sequence goes on from JBAUTG010000115.1 coordinate 4,527, forward strand.
CAGGAAGCTTGCGCCGTTTGGCCTGCCGATCGAGTCAAACCCGATCGGACCCTGCACGGTCTGGTACGTCCCGCTGTGGAGCGCCGTGATCAGGGCAGAGTTGGCGATGCTGTGCGCCTTCTGTGCGGCCTGGTCGACGACCTCACCGACGCTGTACGCCTCGGCGGCGTCGGAGGGGATGTCGGCGGGCGTGCCGCCGTACTTGGCCACGAACTCACTGACGAACTGGGCGTTGCCCGGGGACTTCGCACTGGACCACCAGCCCGCCGGCACCATGACGCCCTCGGTGTTCGCTACGCCGACCTGCTTCGAGAAGTCACTGCCCTGGTCGGGGCCCGCTGTCTCGATCAGCGCCTTGGGGTTGTAGTGCTGCTGCTGGAAGGCCTTGATAAACGCGATCCCGTCCGGTTCCTGCGTGCCGAGGATCACGATATCCGCGTTTGCGGAGATCACCTGCTGCGCGAGCGGCGTGAAATCGGTCGTCTCCGCCGGATAGACCTTGTAGAGAGCCGTGTGGATGCCTGCGGCCTCGAGCAACGACTTGGCCTTGTCGACCTGCGGCTGCGTGAACGGGTCGTCCTCGGTGGAATAGGCTGCGGATGCAGGTCGCTCGTTGGCGGGCAGCGAGAGCACCCACTGCGTGAAGCTGACCAGGTTGTCTTCAACCGGGGCGGGCTGCACGAAGAACAGCGAATGAATCGCAGGCGTGCGGCTGAAGACGCTCGGGCCGCCGCCCGCGGGCTCGGGGAATGCGTACCCGTAGCGGTCGGTCACCGTTGACGCCGGGATCGTCAGCAGGCTGCTGAACGGCCCGAATACCAAAGCGACCTTGTCCTGCGTGATCAGGTTCTGGTAGTTGGTGACGACCTGGGTCGTGCTGCTCGCGTCGTCGACGTATTTCATCGTCACGTGGTGACCGAGCAGGCCACCCTTGGCGTTCTCGTCCTGCGCCCAGAGGTCGTAGCCCTGCACAAGCGCCTTGCCGTCCCCGGAGAAGTCGCCGGTGAGCGAGACCGACACGCCGATCGTGATCGGCGCGCTCGCCGCAGGCGAGCCGGTCGAGCTGGAGCTGCCGCAGGCCGCGAGGCCGACCAAGCCGACCGTCACGATCCCGGTCATGGCCACGGACGCAGGCTTCCGCATAGCTGGTCCCCCGCTCGCAGATGGCGAGCTGTTTGCCGATGAACAAACGATTGCGCTAGCCTAGGACCCAGCGGAAACGAATGTCAAGGGCTGAAGCAGATGCAGGTCACGCTCAAGCAGTTGGCGATGCGGGCCAACGTCCATCCGTCGACGATCTCGCGCGTGGCGAACAACGATCCCGGTCTCAGGATCGCCGCCGACACTCGCGCGCGGATCGAGACGCTCCTTCGCGAGACGGGATACCAGCCGAACGGGATCGCGCGGGGCCTGAAGCTTCGCCAGACGAAGGTCCTCGCCGTGGTCATCCCGGATGTGACCAACCCGTTCTTCGCCGCTTTCTTCCGCGGCGTCGAGGACGCGGCCGCCCCGCGCGGCTTCAACGTGCTGCTGTGCAACACGGACGGGCTCCCGGACCGCCAGCGATCGCATCTCCAGAGCCTCCAGGCGCGCCGCGTCGACGGCGTCATTGTGGCGAGCAGCTTCCTGAAGGATCCGAGCGTTCGTGAGCTCCGCAGGCAGAAGGGCCCCTATGTACTCGTCAATCGATTCAGCGACGAAGGTGAGGACCCGTTCGTGGGCTCCGACGATCTCCTCGGCGGCCAGCTCGCCACAGAGCACCTGCTCGAGCTCGGGCACACCCGGATCGGGCACCTCGCCGGGAAGGCGACGGTGAGCACCGGCGTCCTGCGCCGGCGTGGCTACGTCGCCGCCCACACGCTGGCGGGACTCAATGTGGATCCGGAACTCGTCGTCGAGACCGGGTACACCGAGGAGGCCGGCGTTGCCGCGGCGCGGCGGATTCTCGCGCTGAAGAACCCACCCACGGCGCTCTTCGCGGTCACCGACATGGTCGCGCTCGGCGCCGCCTCGGTGGCCCGCCAGCTGGGGATGCGGATCCCGGAGGACCTGGCGATCGTCGGCTACAACGATATCCCGCTCGCGAGCCGGGTGAGTCCCGGGATCACGACGATGCATGTGCCCATCCACGAGTTCGGATCGGTGGCCGTGCGCCTGCTCCTCGAGCAGCTCGACAGCGACGCGTCTGCCGGTCGCCGCGTGCGGTTCACGCCGGATCTGATCGTGCGCGAGTCGACCGTTGCCGGGGCGACCGGATCGTTGCGGATCGCGCGCCCGAGCGTGAGCGCCGAGTAGGAACGAGCTCGTTTGACATCGCGAAAATCTGACCGCTATGCTAGGCAATCGTTTGTTCACCTCGCGAACATTGTCCGAACCGGCTGTGTGGAGTAGGAGATGACCGGAGCCGCACGGAACGGCGAGACCCTCGGCTGGATCGGTGTCGGACGCATGGGCGAGGTGCTCGCGGGCCGCCTGCTCGACCACGGCTGCGATCTCACCGTGTACAACCGCACGAGCGCGAAAACCAGGGTTCTCGCCGATCGAGGCGCACACCTGGCGGATCGCGCTGCCGACCTGGCGGATCGCGACATCGTGATCACGATGGTCGCGGGATCGAGCGACTTCGAAGAGGTGATGACCGGCCCGAGCGGTCTGCTCTCGAACACCGACCGGGCGCCATCGCTGGTCATCGATGCCTCGACGGTCTCCATGGACGTCTCGACCGGTATCCGGGAGATCGCCGCGCGGCGCGGTGTCGCGCTGCTGGCGGCGCCGGTGAGCGGCAATCCCAAGGCCGCGCGCGCAGGGATGCTGAGCGTGGCCGTGTCGGGTCCGCGCGACGCGTACGAGCGGGCGCTGCCGTACCTCGAGATGCTCGGGCGAAGCGTCTCCTACGTCGGTGACGGCGAGGCTGCGCGCCTCGTGAAGATCTGCCACAACCTGATCCTCGGCGTGGTCGCGCAGATCCTCGCGGAGACGACCGTGCTCGCAGAGAGCGCAGGCATCGCACGCGCCGACTACCTGGCCTTCATCAACGAGAGCGTCATGGGATCCACCTTCACGCGCTACAAGACGCCGGCCTTCGTGAACCTCGATTACACGCCGACCTTCACCGGGCACCTGCTCCGCAAGGACCTGGAGCTCGGGCTCGCGGCGGCCCGGCAGAACAACGTCCCCCTCCCGCTGACGGCACTGACCCACGAGATCGTCGTGAGCCTGATCGGCCAGGGATTCGGCGATCAGGATTTCGCGTCCCTCCTGGAGATCGCAGCGCGCGGCGCGAACATGGTGCTCGAACCCGATCCGCGGTTCATCCCGGACGGCCTGGGGACCGGCGAGCCCGGCTGACGAAGTCCGTGGGCTACCAGCTTTCTGGGATGGAACTCGTCGTTTGCCACCGAGCCACGATGCGGGTGTAACGGCCGCCGGGGTACGTTTCGTAGCACCAGCGCCCAGATTCCTCGGAGGCCAGCGATGCTCGCACTGACGACCACCGGAAACGCCGACCTGCTCGAGCTCACCGAGGTCGCCGAGCCGGCGCCGGCGCCGAACGAGGCTGTGGTCCGCGTCTTGACCACGAGCCTCAATCGTGGCGAGATCATCCGCAGCAAGAACAGTCCCCCGGGGGAGCGCCCCGGGTGGGACCTGGTCGGCATCGTCGAGCGCGCGGCCGAGCGGGTCGGCGGTCCGCCCGCCGGAGCGACGGTCGTCGGCCTCATGAACACGGGGGCGTGGGCGGAGCGCGTCGCCGTGCCCGCCGACTTCCTCGCGGTGGTGCCGGACGGCGTGACTCCGGAGCAGGCAGCCTGCCTGCCCGTGGCGGGGATGACCGCATTTCGCACCCTTGCGCTCGGGGGATTCCCGGTCGGGAAGAGCGTCCTGGTGACGGGCGCGTCCGGTGGGGTGGGGCACCTTGCGGTGCAACTCGCTCGCAGCGCCCAGATGACCGTCACAGGACTGATCCGCAACCCGGAGGCGGACGCGGGCGCCGCAGCCGCGTGCCACCAGGTGATCCGCCACATCGGCGATGCCGAAGGCCCGTTCGCGCACATCCTCGACGGGGTGGGGGGCGCGGTGCTCACCGGGTGTCTCGACGTCGTCGCCCCGCACGGCATGGTGGTGTCCTACGCGTCGACCCTTCTGGAGCCGTCGTCGCTCGGTCCGCGGTGGTTCGGCGCGCATCTCGGCGCGACTCTGCGCAGCTTCCTGCTCTTCGATGAGTTGCGATACACGGCGAGCGCGGCGTCGGATCTTGCGGCGCTGTGCGCGCTCGTTGCGGCAGGAACGCTGAACGTCCACATCGACGTGACCGCCGACTGGAGCCGGGCGGGCGAGCTGGCCCGTGACCTGCTCGACCGGCGGGTCAGCGGCAAGATCGTGCTGGCGATCGGCGCCCGCTGACGCAAGCCAAAAGAAAGGACTGCCGATGCACGATGGTGATCGATGAGCACGAACGGTCCTTCCGGCGGGAGCTTCGACAACTGGGCGCTGCCGCCGCAACCGCCGGCCTGGCCGGCGCCGGCGCCCTCGACGCCGCCCAAGCGCACGT
>JBAUTG010000116.1:0-5427 GCA_049582105.1 Candidatus Dormiibacterota bacterium
TCCCAGGACCGCGTCGCCCGGCAGACCTGCCCGTCGCGCACGGCCGCGACCGGCAGGGCGAGACGCCGGACCCCGAGCTCGAGTGTCGCGGCAACCCTGCCATCGCCGATCGCTCGCGGCGGGTAGACAGTGCCGCCGATGGCGTCTGCGGCGATGCGCGCGAAGCCGAGACCCCAGCGCTCGCGGTCCGCCCGGCGCCGTGCGGTGGTGACCGCCACCGGGTGCCGTCCGCCACGGCGCCAGATCACGCGGAACGTCGTCTTGTCGACCTCGACTCGGACGGACTCAGCGGCGTCGTGACGCTCGGCGTTCACCGCGAGCTGCACGAGCACGAGCGCGGCAACCTCGGGTGCGAGCACCGGACGCACGTCACCGGTCGCCACCTCGACGGCGAGCCCGGTCCGAGCGGTGATCCCGGCGCAGGCGAGCCGCACGACCTCGTCGGTGGTGCCCCAACCCCCGGCCTCGCGCCCGGCGACGAGACGGAGCGATCCGGCGAGCATCCGGACACGCTGCGCCTGCGTCTCCCCGAGGCCGCCGGAGGCCTGGTCGATCGTGCCGAGCAGGCGGCTGAGCAGCTCATCGCAGTGTGACGACGCAGGGCGCGTGCGCACCACGAGGCGCATGTGCCGCACCGGGTACGCGACGGCGCCGGGTCCCGGACCGTCCCACTCGGGCGTCCTGGCCACGACGCCGCCCGCCGAATCGATGAGCGCGGCCGCGAGTGGCAGCTCGGCGATCTCCGCGATGGTGAGGTTCACGACTCGGTGTCGAGGACGTTCTGATCGGTGGTCGTCGCGACGCTAAGCCGGTACTTGCGATTGCCGTGACTCACCAGCGTCACCGCGGAGTCGTGGTCGCGCAGCCACTCGCCGAACCGGCGCACCGCCTTGGTCGCGGTGTCGGAGTGGAACGTGACGATGTCGGGGTGATGCACGACCAGCCGTATCGCCTCGCGATGGTGATGCTGGTCGAGGCTCGGCAGATGGACGACGACAGTCCCTTCGTGGATGCGCAGGTCTCCGACGGTCCTGTCGAGCATGCGGTCCACGCGCTCGAGCAGCGACGCATCGCCGTCGCGTTTGTCATGGAGCAGCGCGCGCGGATGCGAGCGCTGGATCTGGCTGCGCACGTTGAAGGCGTCGATGTTCTGCGAGTACACGATGACCGGGCACTCGCGCAGCTCACGAGCGAGCCGCGAGAGCACGTCCGCGCTGCTCGCGCTCCGGTCCGGTGCTTTGCCGAGGTCCCAGTCGACGATCGCGAGGACCGGCCTGCTCGAGTATCGGTTGTGCTCCAGGAGCGACAGCGCACGCGCCGCGCTCCGGGCTCCGAGTGGGTGAAAGCGCTTGCGCGTGAAATGACTCTGCAACCCTTCGAGCGTCTCGGCGTCATCCTCGAGGATGAGCACTTCGGGATTCGCTCTCATGCGCTCGGCCCACACGGACACGGCACGAGCGCGATGCGCTCATCGCCGTTGCGCTGCGGCGCCCATGGCACCTGGTGGCGTGCAAGCGCGGTGGCGACAGGGCGGAACGCGCGTACCGGCTGCGCGAAGCCGCCCGGATACGCTCCCAGCAGCGCATCGAGGGTTGCACCACGAATCAGCGTGCCATCGCTCAGCTCGACACCGCTGCCCGGTGCCAGTCGCATGCCGCCAACTCGCGCGGCGCACGCGCTGCTGATCGCGTGAAGCAGCGCCCCGGGACGGGCGAAAGCACTCGCGTGCGCGGGGAGCCGCGCGGGTGCGACACCGAGCCAGAGCGTCAGCACAGGACGGGAGCGCAGCAACGTCGCGAGGCCGGGAGTCATCACTCGCGTTGCGCCGACAACCATCCATGGCCATGGGAGGCACGCGTCCGCAACCTCCGAGGCATCATCGGGACGTGCGTCTCGCACGACGGCGATCCCCCGCGGGACCGCTTCGCGAACCGCGACCGCGAGCTCGCCGTCGTCGGTGACCACGACGATGCTCCGGACCCGGTCGGGCGCGAAGACGCCCAGCATCAAGCGGCGGTCGTCGGACTCCATGCGGTACCCCTCCTCAGCCGGCCCGGCGAGCGAACGGAAATGTCCGTGCCCGCACGCGGCCTCACCGATCATAGAGGGGGCGGAGCGGGTACCGGGGATCAGGAGCGCGGACACAGACATGCCGCAACCTTCCGCCCCGGCGGGGGACACCGGACGGACAGACACGCGGGCCCGTGACGTGGCAGACTGAACGCGGTATGTCGACCTCAGACGCCGGGGAGCCAGCCGCTCAAACGGGCCGGCTGGCACTGACCGGGATTCTGCGAAGCCCCCTCGTCGATCGGGCGGGTGGACGGCTCGGCCGGGTGGACGACGTCATCGCCCGCTTCGCCGAGGGAGGCTACCCTCCCGTCACCGGGCTCGTCGGCCGGATTGCGGGGCGCCGTCTCTTCATCCCCCGCAACCGGATCGCCGAGATGCGAACCGGCTCCGTTCAGCTCGCCGGCGAGGACCTGAACCTCGCGCAGTTCGAGCGGCGCCAGGGTGAGGTGCTGCTCGGCGACGACGTGCTCGGGCGCCGGCTGATCAGCGTCGAGGCCGGTCGCCTCGTCGTCGCGCATGACATCGAGCTGCGACTTGCCGACGCGGGCTGGGTGATCGCCGGCGTCGACACGCGCCCTCGCGGACTTCGGGGCAGGCTCTCGAGACGCCGCGGCGAGCCTCAGGGATTCGTCGACTGGGCGGCGATCGAGCCCTTTGTCGGCCATGTCCCGACGTCGCGGCTGCTCATGCCGTTGCGGCGCCTCCGCAGGCTCCATCCCGCGCAGATCGCCGATCTCGTCGAGGCAGCGTCACACGACGAGGGCGAGGAGATCATCTCCGCGGTGCACGGCGACCCGGAACTCGAGGCCGACGTGTTCGAGGAGCTCAACACCGAGCACCAGGTCGAGTTCCTGCGCGACAAATCCGATGCGGAAGCCGCGGCAGTCCTTGCGGAGATGGGACCTGACGATGCTGCCGACCTCGTCACCGAGCTCGACCAACCCCGACGTGCACCGATCCTCTCGTTGCTGCCACCGTCGCAACAGGCAAAGGTGCGCGCGCTGCTCAGCTACGGGCAGAGCAGCGCGGGCGGTCTGATGAGCACGGACTTCGTGTCGGTCGCACCCACAGCGACCGCGGCCGAAGCGCTTGCAGCCGCACGCGCCGCGGACGTCCTCGCCCAGGTGTCCGCGGATGTGTTTCTGCTCGAGGACGGCAAGCTCGCGGGGTCAGTTCCACTCATCGACCTGATCCGCTCCGAGCCCGGCATGCGTGTCGCCGAGCTGGTCGAGCATACCAATGCATCCGTCAACGTCGACGACGATTTCCCGGAGGTCGCCCGGCGCATGGCGGACTTCAACCTCACCGTCGTCGCGGTGGTCGACGATGACGACCGGGTCATCGGTGTGATCACGGTCGACGATGTGCTCGCGGCGATGCTGCCCGAATCGTGGCGGCGTCGGGCCGAGGCCGACGCCGACTGACGTTCGGACTTCGAGCGTCACGCGGGTTGTACACTCCGAGGACGGCAACCACACTTTTGGGGTGCATCAGCTCACACATGGACGGCGGCGGCAGTACCCAGTCCCGGCAACCTTGGGGCACGCCCGCAGCGGGGTGATCACGCAGTCGTGACCTCCTGAGCGGTCGAGCCCGCTCAGTCTTGCCGTATCGACGGTGGGAGGTCCGAACTTGGCGCAGGAGAAGGCTCGCAAGACGGCGGTCGACAAGCCGAAGCTTGGCAATACGGCGGTCCTCGATGCCGCGCACCTTGGCGATATTCGCGGGGCCTTCGGCACAATCGGCGAGCACGACTCCAACACGCCGCGCTCGTGGCGCCGCCGCCTTCTTGCGCTTGCGGTGATCATGGGCCCCGGCCTCATCGTGATGGTCGGGGACAACGACGCGGGTGGCGTGTCTACCTACGCGCAGGCAGGTCAGAACTACGGCCCAAGCCTGCTCTGGACCCTCCTCCTCCTCGTCCCCGTGCTGATCGTCAACCAGGAGATGGTGGTTCGCCTCGGCGCGGTCACCGGAGTCGGGCACGGCAGGCTCATCTTCGAGCGATTTGGCCCATTCTGGGGATGGTTCGCAGTCGGAGATCTTTTCGCGCTCAACTTCCTCACGATCGCGACAGAGTTCATCGGCATCGCTCTCGGTGTGCAGTACTTCGGCATCACGCCCTATGTTGCCGTCCCACTCGCGGGCATCCTGCTGATCGGCATCACCGTAACCGGCCGCTTCGAGACATGGGAACGGCTGATGTTCATCATCTTGTTTGGGAACCTACTTGTTATCCCGCTTGTGATCCTCAGTCACCCGACGCTCCCTCCGGTCGTTCATGGTTTCTTCGTTCCCGGAATGCAGGGTGGGCTGAGTTCAAATGGGGTGCTGCTGATCATCGCGATCGTCGGAACGACGGTGGCTCCATGGCAACTGTTCTTCCAGCAGTCGAACGTCGTCGACAAACGCATCACACCTCGCTGGATACCGTACGAACGCGCTGACACGGTCATCGGTGCGTGCGTCGTTGTAATTGGAGCGACGGCGATCATGGTCGCTGCTGCGTTCGCGTTCCGAGGCACGGCGCAGGCTGGGTCCTTCACAGATGCGCTCGGCGTCGCGAACGGAATCAAGAGCCATATCAGTGCAGCAGCAGGCGCCGTCTTCGCTGTGCTGCTCATCGACGCGTCGATCATTGGTGCCAGTGCGGTGACGCTCGCCACGTCATACGCCTTCGGTGACACATTCGGTATCAGGCATTCACTCCATCGCTCGTGGCGAGACGCCAAGCCCTTCTATGGGGCCTTCACGACCCTCGTTGTCCTTGCCGCCGGGCTGGTGCTCATCCCGAACGCTCCACTGGGCCTGATCACCACAGCCGTCCAGGCACTCGCGGGAGTCCTGCTCCCTGGTGCGGGCTTGTTCCTGCTCCTGCTCTGCAACGATCGTGACGTTCTCGGACCATGGGTGAATCGCCCCTGGTTGAACGTGCTCGCCACCGTGATCCTGGGCGTGCTCATCATGCTTTCCGTGATCCTTGTCGTCTCGACGATCTTTCCATCGATCGACGTTATCCTCCTGCTCACCGCGCTCTCAGTCGTCGTGGCTGTGGGCGTCGTCATCGCGACCGTCGTGAGCACCCGGGCGAGGCGCGCAGCGGGCCCCGACCCATATGCGAACGAGGATCGCGAGACATGGCGGATGCCGTCGTTCGCTCTGCTGTCGCGTCCGGTTCAATCGCGGGCCAGGCTCGTCGCGCTGTACGGAATGCGCGGCTATCTTGTGCTCGCCATCCTGCTGCTGCTCGTCAAAGCCGTGCAGCTCGCGACCGCGGGGCACTAGCCCGGGGTCGCGACTCGCGCAAATGGAGTGACGCAGGGCCGGCCGGGCGCGTGCTCGTACACGAGACCC
>JBAUTG010000117.1:0-75576 GCA_049582105.1 Candidatus Dormiibacterota bacterium
GAATGGGTTCAGATTCAGATCAAAGTGCCACAGGGCATCACGAACGGATACTGGAACCTCGTCTACAACGTGAACCCTGCCGCGACCGCCGGTGACACCTTCGGCGTCGAAGTCGGGTTCAACGGCACCCCGGACCACCTGCTCCCCTAAGCGTCTCCCGCCGCCTGCTTCACAGCGAACTCTGAGCAACCGCCCAGAGCGCCGTGAGCAGGCGGCGGCACACTCGGGCCCATGACATCGCGCCCGTTCTTCGACGATCCCCCGCCGCCTCCTCCGCCTGCCCTGCCGGCGCCGCGGGCCGCCCGGGGTTCGGGCGGTGATGTCGCTCCCCTCCGTCTGGCGCGGCAGCTGGTCCGCGGTCGCGCGGACGACGCCGCCTGGGTGCGCCCCTCGCTGATCGCGCTGCTCGGCGTGGCCGCGCTGCTTTATCTGTGGGACCTCAGCGCCTCGGGATGGGCGAACGCCTTCTACTCCGCCGCGGTCCAGGCGGGGTCGACCAGCTGGAAGGCATTCTTCTTCGGCTCGTTCGACGCCTCCAACTTCATCACTGTCGACAAGTCCCCGGCCGCGCTCTGGGTGATGGACATCGCCGCGCGGATCTTCGGCGTCAACGCGTGGAGCATCCTCGCGCCGCAGGCGCTCGAAGGCGTCGCAACCGTCGGTCTCACCTACCTCGCCGTCCGCCGGTGGTTTCCGCCCGCGGCGGCGCTGATCGCCGGCGCGACCGTCGCGCTCACACCGGTCGCGGCGCTGATGTTCCGGTTCGACAACCCCGATGCCCTGCTCGCCCTGCTGCTCACCGCCGCCACGTACGCAGTGGTCCGCGCGATCGAGGCGGGCAAGACCAAGTGGCTGGTGCTCGCCGCGACATTGATTGGATTCGCGTTCCTCACCAAGATGCTGCAGGCGTTCCTGGTCGTCCCGGCATGTGCCCTTGTCTACCTCGTCGTGGCCCCGGTTTCACTCCGGCGGCGCATCACGCAGCTCGCCGTCGCCGCCGCGGTGATGGTCGCGGCATCGGGATGGTGGGTCGCGATCGTGCAGCTCACGCCTGCCGCCGACCGTCCGTACATCGGCGGCTCGCAGGACAACAGCATCCTCAACCTGATCTTCGGCTACAACGGTTTCGGCCGCCTCACGGGCAACGAGGCGGGCAGCGTCGGCGGCAACGCGATCGCCGGCTCCATGTGGGGTCCGACCGGCTGGGATCGTCTCTTCAACACCAGCTTCGGCGGTCAGATCTCGTGGCTGCTCCCCGCAGCACTGATACTCCTGGTCGGTGGGCTCATCCTCACCATGCGCGGCGCGCGCACCGATCGGAAGCGGGCTGCATTCCTGCTCTGGGGCGGATCGCTCGTGGTCACTGCGCTGGTGTTCAGCTTCGCGGCCGGGATCATCCATCCCTACTACACGGTCGCGCTGGCCCCTGCGATCGGCGCGCTCGCCGGCATGGGCAGCGTGCTGCTCTGGAGGCACCGCGCACAGCTGTGGTCACGGCTGTTCCTCGCGGCGTCAGTCGGCGTCACGGGCGTCTGGTCCGCGATCCTGCTCGAGCGGAGCCCAACCTTCGCTCCGGGACTCGCGGGTGCCGTCGCGGCACTGGCGATCGCCTCCGCGATTGCCATCCTCGCCATACCGCTCCTCCGCCGCGGCGTCGCCAATCTGGTGCTCGTCGTGGCCGCCGCCTCGGTGTTCGCAGGACCGGCTTCGTACACGATCGACACCGTGCTGACCCCCCACAGCGGCGCGATCCCGTCGGCCGGCCCCGCCGTGACCGCGGCGATCGCCGGAGGCGGGCCGGGAACCGGTGGCTTCGGCCGTGGCGGCTTCGGCGGCCTCGGACGCGGTGGCTTCGGGGGTGGCGGCTTTCCGCCCGGCGGTTTCGCGCCCGGCGGCTTCATCCCGGGTGGCGGCTTCGGCGGCGGATTCGGAGGCCGTGGCTTCGGGGGCGGTGGCGCCGGAGGAAACTTCCTCAACGCGAGCGCGCCCGGAGCGGACCTCGTCAAGCTGCTCGAGACCGGTGCCTCACGCTACTCGTGGGTTGCGGCCACAATTGACGCCAACTCGGCGGCCGGCTATCAGCTCGCCACCGACGACCCGGTGATGGCGATCGGTGGCTTCAACGGCACCGACCCGGCACCGACGCTCGCCCAGTTCGAGTCATACGTCGCGCAGGGCAGGATCCACTACTTCATCGGTGGTGGCTTCGATGCGGGCGGCGGCAGCAGCACATCGAGCGCGATCGCGCAGTGGGTGGAACAGCACTTCACTGCGACGCGCGTCGACGGCGTCACCGTGTACGACCTCACGCAGGCGGCCGGCTGAGCCGTCCGCTCAGCGATCCGTCCAGGCCGCCGCCGACGTCGCATCGAGGTCGACGCTTGCATCGGTTACCCGCTTTGCGGCACCGGGGTGCGCAGCGCCCGCGTTCGCGACGTACCAGAGGCCGAAGTTCCCGTCAGGGTCCGAGGCATTCATGTACAGAAGGTTGTCGCCGGTCGGCGACCAGGACGGCGAGTTGCAGAGGCAGTTGGCAACGACGACTCGCGGCGCGCTGAGCTTGGTTCCCTCGAGCGTCGCGACCTCGATGTCGGCAGCCTGACCGCGGTCACACACCATCGCAACGGTGACCCCGTCCGCCGCCACGGCCGGGGCGCCACAGTCCTGCGCGGGAGTCGTCAGGGCCACCATCGGGCTGCCCGGGCCCTTCTGCAGACCGAGCACCGAGACCACGGTCCCCTTGCCGGTGTTCGCGAAGCTCGAGTAGAGGATGTCGCCTTCCGGCAGCGGGACCGGTTCGATATCACCCCCGGTGTACGCGTCCGGAACCGACCAGCGCGTTCCGCCGCCGATGCCGCCACCGCCGATGGCGATCTGCCCGGCGATCGGCGCGGACCAGAGCGAGAAATCGACCTCGTAGCTCTGTCCCGGAGCGGGCTTCGGCGAGTCGGTCGCGAAGAAGACGCTCGTGCCATCCGGACCGATCGCGGGCCAGAGGATCCAGTGATCGAGCTGCAGCGTCTTGTTGCTCGTCGACTGCGCGTCCGCGGTCATCTGGCTGATCACGTGACCCGCCGCGGTGACGTGATACAGGTCGGAGTACTGATCGAAGCGCCGGACGACCACCAGGGTGCCGTCGGGCAGAACGCGCGGCTGCATCCAGGCTCCGCCGGACGGCAGTGGCAGGCGCCGCACGCTCGAACCGCGAAGTGCGTAGATGGCGCCGTCCTGGCTGACGAAGATCGTGCCCGGAAGCCGCACCTGCGGGCTCGTCGTGCTCACGAGGCTGGCCGTGCCGCCGCGCGTCTGGAAAGCGGCGAGCGCGCGATTGGCCGCGAGCCCGCACAACGCCATGCATGCGATGAGGATGAGGGTGCGCTTCATATCAGGTCGCCGGAAAGTACTTGGCGACTTCGGGACGGATCAGTGACCAGTTCGGGCGGAGCGCATCCTGCGAGTCCACGAATTCGCTGCTCGTGTACGGGGCGAGCAACACCACCTGCGTGATCGACGAGAGTGGCACCGATCCCGCGATGGGCAGCAGTCCGCTCACCCGCACGATGCTCATGTCGGTCTGGAAATCGGTGCCGAGGGATGCGGCGAGGTTCGGGATGTCGGCAAGCGAGAGGTGCTTGGTCTTTGCCCGCAGCGCGATCAGGATCTGCTGCTGCCGCTGCGAACGCGCGAAATCCCCGTAGGCGTCGTCGTGGCGGGCGCGGACGTACTCGAGCGCCAGCGACCCGCTCATGTGCTGTGCCCCGGGCAGCACCAGAATCCGTTCGTAGTCAAAGGGATTCCCGCCGGAGAGGTCGGCGGGGTAGTAGTCGTCCATCACCGGGTTGTTGGCGATGACATTGACGCCACCGACGTCGTTGAGCACGGAGACGAGTCCCTGCAGCCCGATCCAGGCGTAGTAGTCGACGTGCACGTTCAGGTCCTTTTCGACTGTCTGAATCGCGCACTGCGCACCGCCGTGCAGGAACGCCTGGTCGATCTTGCCGTACCCACCGGTGCAGAGACGCACCCAGAGATCGCGCGGGATGGAGAGCATGGTCACGTGCTTCGAGACCGGGTCGACCCGAGTCAGGATCATCGACTGCGTGAGGTAGTCGCCCTTGAACTTCGAGTCGCTGTCGGAGCCGAGCAGCAGCAGCGTGAACGGCGATGTCGATGACAGGCTCTCGTTCGCCGAGACGGGCTTGAGCTGCGGGTTCCCGCCGAGCGACGTGTTCGCCTGCCCCGTGTCGCGCAACGCGACCTGGATCGCGGGCAGGAAGTACAGAACGATGCCGGTGAGGATCGACACGAGGAAGCCGGCGGCGACGAACGACCCCCGTGCCAGACGCTGGCGGCCGGTCTTCAGGGAGGCGCGGCGCCGGCGCACCGGGCGCCGGCCCATGAGATCACGCGAACGAGGCAAACCTCGAACCTCAGGTGAGACGTTGAGTGGAACGACGAGTTCAAGGGCGGGCCCCCGCGGCGACGCGGTGGCCGTCAGATGGTACCCCGGCACCGGCCGTCGCGACCGCATCGATAGGGCGCCGGATCGGATCGCGACGAGCGGTTCTGCTGCGCATCTGCATGTACGCTCGTGCGCGCGTATGGAGAATTGGTGTGTGTGAGCGGGCCGGCAGGGCGCCTCGAACAGGATGAGCAAGAACCGCCTCGAGGCCTTCAGCGACGGGGTGATCGCAGTGGCGATCACGCTGCTCGCACTCGACCTCGCAGTACCGGGCCCGGGACACGGCAGCCTGCTCGACCTGCTCGGTGAACGCTGGCCGGAGTTCGCGGCCTACGCGGTGAGCTTCTTCACGGTCGGGATCATCTGGGTCAACCACCACGCCCGGTTCAACCTCATCGTCTCCGTCGATCGAACGCTGCTCTTCCTCAATCTGGTGCTCCTGCTTTTCGTGGTGCTGATTCCCTTTGCGACTGCCACGGCGGCGGCGTATCTGACCGCCGGGAGCGAGGATTCGCACGTCGCGATGGCGCTGTACGCACTCGTGCTCGAAGGGATGTCGGTGAGCTTCGGTGCCATCTTCCAGTGGTCGCTCGGTGAGGGACGCAGCCATCTGCAGGTGCCCCGGAATCAGCGGCGCCAGGCGCGTGTCCGGACCTCCATCGGCGAGCTGCTGTACCTGATCGTCTTCGCCGTGGCCTTCATCAGCGCACCCGTCGCGCTGGCGCTCAGCGGGCTTGCGGCCCTCTACTACGTCTTCGCTCCGCTCCCGCGGGTTGCGCAGGACGTCAAGGAGATTTCAGAGTAGATGGTTGACGGCGCGCATGACCGACCCCGAGGTCTCAGCAATGTCACAGACACCGCTGAGGTCATGCTGAGCATCCGGCCTCATGCTGCAGAGTGTCACCCAACTGAAAACCTCGGAGCCGGAAGATGAGCAGCGACATGCAGGACAACCTCCCCTTCGACCCACCGCCTCCGCCCCCTCCTGCTGAAGCGCCCGGAGCGTTGTACGGCCACTGGTCGCCGGACCCCTGGTGGGGCCCTCCGCCGTGGCCGCCCGCGAGCCCCGCCCGTGGGCGGTCGAAGTTCATGCAGCGGACGCTCATCGCCGGGCTCGCGCTCGTGTGCATCGGCGCGGGCGGCGGTACAGCATGGGCGCTGACCAGCGCCACCATCGCGCATCAGACCATCGCGACCATTCCCAATGGACCCAGCGGCACCGGTCGGGCGCCCAACAGCACCGGTGGCCCCCTGCCCTCGAGTGGCGGCACCGCTTCGGCCGCAGCGATCGCGCGAGTCGATGCTGCCACTGTTGACATCAACAGCAACACCGCCAGCGGAGACGGTCAGGTCGCCGGCACCGGGATGATCATCACGTCGTCGGGCGAGGTGCTCACCAACAACCACGTCATCGACAACACGGTGAACATCACCGCGCAGATCGACGGCGCCGGCAGGGTCTACAAGGTCACCGTCATCGGGTATGACGCGACCGACGATGTCGCGCTCGTGCAGCTGGTCGGCGCCTCGAACCTCCCGACAGTGCCGCTCGGCAACTCCAACAACGTCGGAGTCGGCGACCGGCTGACCGTCATCGGCAACGCGCTCGGCAAGGGCGGCACACCTGCCGTCGTGACCGGCGTCGTCTCGCAGCTGGACCAGCAGATCACCGCGAGCGATGAGAGCGGCGACACCGAGAATCTCACCGGCATGCTCCAGGTGGAGGCTCAGATCGAGCCGGGCGACTCGGGCGGTCCTGAGATCAACGCATCGGGCCAGGTGGTCGGCATCACCACCGCCGGGTCGCAGTCGAACGTTCCGAGCGGTCAGGAGCAGGGCGCGAGGACGGGGTTCGCGATCCCGATCAACAAGGCGATGTCGATCGTCGCGGAGATTCGCACCGGCAGCGGCCCCCATATCCACATCGGCAACGCGGCGCTCCTGGGCGTCTCGATCGCGCAACCGAATGCCACGCAGACCCTGCCCGGAGCCTACGTCCACGCGGTGACCCCGGGCACCCCGGCTGCCGCTACGGGAATTGCCGCGAACGACCGGATCGTCAAGATCGACAACACCACGATCACCTCGTCGGCGGACCTCCACAACGTGATGCAGGAGCATGTGTCCGGGGACACGATCACCCTCACATGGGTGGACCCGGCCGGGAACTCGCACTCCGGATCACTCACCCTCGGTCTGGCGGCCTGGCCCGACTGAACCGGCTGACGCAGCTCGGGAGCTCGCAGGTTCCGGTGAGCAGAGTCTCATGCATCGGTTGTGGCGCCCTTGTCGATGACATCACCGGCCCGGTGCACGCGTACATGACCGCCGCGCCGGGGTGCTGGGCACTGCACGGCCGGCTCCTGGTGCGAAGCCTGGAGTGGGGCGCCGACCGGGGCACCGTGCAGTACCGCACCGACGCATACGCGGCGCAGCACGCCACCAACCCGGACCCCCGCAACCGCCAGTCGGTGGTGGTCCATCTGATGAGCCTGTGTGCAACCTTCGAGCTCGGCCTCGCCCCCGGCACCACCACCGGGCTGATCGGCGGCTGGACGCACCGGCCGGGCGGGTATCCGGACCTGATCTCGAACGACCGCCACGGTGCCCTGACGGTCGTCGACGCCCTGGAAGCCGGCGACGCCGCGGCGCATGCGGCAGCCATCGAGCGCTGGGCGCGGTCGGTCTGGGACGGATGGGCGCCCGAGCACGCTCAGATCCGCTCGCTCCTGGCGGAATACGGTTTCAATGAGGCCGACGGGGTATCTCATCGGCCGTAACATCTGCGATTCCGGCCCGCGATGACGCGTTTGGAGCGTCGCGATATAACTCTGGCAGCCCCTGAGCGGGGTTCGCCGGAGATCGGCGCAAGGCCAGCGCGGAGATCACTCGCGATGAACGGACCCGCATGACGTGTCGCGGCCTCTCATGACCGCCGAGCAACACGTCGAGGCGGCCCGAGCCGGGCCGGAGACGGAGCATCCGGCACGCATCGTGCACCGGGCGTCCATCTGGGCGTACATCGCCCTGCTCGCCACCGTCGCGGGATTGGTCTACGCGTTCCTGGTGGCGCCGCTCCTCCAGGAACATTCACCGCGGTATCCACCGATCGCAGTGATCGTCGTCCTGTGTGCTCTCTTCATCGCCGCGGAGTGGTGGTCGGTGGTCATCCATCTCGGGCAGGAGACGCAGCGCTACTCGCTGAGCGAGATCCCGCTGGTCATCGGGTTGTTCCTCGTCGCCCCGGACGACCTCGTGCTCGCGCGCGTGGTCGGCGCCGCAGTCGGACTCGGCGTGCTGCGACGGCAGGACTTTCAGAAGCTCGCCTTCAACCTCGCGAGCTTCACGCTCGAAGCCGAGACGGTGGTGGTCCTGGTCCACCGCGTGGCCGGGGCCACCCCGGACCCCACGAGCAACGCGCCGCTCTGGCTCCTCGTGCTTGCCTGCATGACGTTGGCGTCGCTCCTCGGCTGCGCGCTCACGGCGGGCGTCATCTCGCTTGCCGGTGGACGCCAGTCGGTCGGGCAGTGGGTGCAAACGGTGCTCTTCGCCCTGATAGGCGGTTTCACCAACTGCAGCCTCGGGATCGTGATCGTCGCATTCCTCTTGCACCAGCCGGCCATGCTCCTGCTGCTCTTCACGCCGCTCTCGGCGATCGTCGCCGCCTACGTCCTCTACACGCGCGAACACCGCCTCCGCATGCAGGCCTTCCACGACACCATCACCGATCTCGCCAACAGAGCCCTCTTCATGGATCGCCTCGAGCACGCGCTCACCCGCCGCGAGCGGCACGACGAGGCGCTGGCGGTGATGTTCCTCGACCTCGACGATTTCAAGACGATCAACGACAGCCTCGGGCATGTCGCGGGCGACGAGCTGCTCGTGCAGGTTGCCGAACGCCTGAAGGAGGTGCTGCGGGCTTCGGACACCCCGGCCCGGTTCGGCGGCGACGAGTTCGCGATCCTGCTCGAGGAGACGGCCGATCCCGAGGACACCATCCGCGTCGCCGAACGGATCGTCGCGGCATTCAAGAAGCGATTCGTCGTCGCCGGACGCGAGGTGTCGATGAGCGCATCGATCGGGGTTGCCGTCACCGCCTCACGTGACATCAAGGCCGAGGATCTGGTCGGACAGGCCGACGTCGCCATGTACCGCGCCAAGGTGAAGGGCAAGGACACCTTCGAGATCTTCGAGCCGGGCATGCAGGACGTGGTCGCGCGCCGCCTCGAGGTGCGCACGGGCCTCGAGCGGGCGATCGACCGCCACGAGCTCCTCGTGCTGTACCAGCCGATCGTTGACCTCGCCACCAGCACTCCCGTCGGCGTCGAGGCGCTGGTGCGTTGGAAGCACCCGCAGTGGGGCATCGTGGTCCCCTCCGAGTTCATCGGCATCGCCGAGGAGACCGGCATGATCTGCGAGCTCGGTCTCCACGTGCTCGAGGAGGCGTGCCGGCAGTGGCAGGTCTGGCAGGCCGAGCTCGACGATCAGCCCTCCTTCACGGTGAGCGTCAACGTCTCGCCCCGCCAGCTGCGCGACCCGCGGTTCGTCGGCGACGTCCGCCAGGCCCTTCGCCGCGGCGGCCTCCACCCGTCCGACCTGACGCTCGAGATCACCGAGAGCTTCATGGTCGACGACCCGGAGAGCGCCCGCTCGAGGCTTCGCGACCTCAAGGCGCTCGGAGTGCGCATCTCGATGGACGACTTCGGGACCGGGTACTCGTCGCTGGCGTCGCTCCAGGATCTGCCGCTGGACGTCCTCAAGATCGACAAGGCCTTCGTCGATCACATCGCCGAGGACCCTCGGCGCACGGCCTTCGCCCAGGCGATCATCCGGATGGGGAAGACGCTCGGGCTCGGACTCATCGCAGAGGGCGTCGAGACGGCCGAGCAGAGCGAGCGCCTCCAGAGCCTCGGCTGCCGTCTCGCCCAGGGCTTCTACTTCTCGAGGCCCGTGAGCGGGGATGAGATCACGCAGATGCTCCACGCGTCGCATGCGATGCGCGCGTCAGGCGGACGCTGGCCCGCCGCCGACCCTGCCGAGGCGCGCACCTGGCTCCGGGTGCTCGAGGAGACCGCCTAGAGAACCCGAGCACTCAGAAGATCGCGTTGATGCGGGCGAGAACGTCGGGCGTCAGGCGATCGATGACGTCGATCGCGCCGACGTTCTCGCGCACCTGCTCGACACGACTCGCGCCGGTGATCACGGTCGAGACGTGCGGGTTGGCCGCGCACCACGCGATCGACAGCTGCGCGAGCGTGCAGCCGAGCTCCTCGGCGATCGTGGCCAGCTTCGCGACGCGACGATTGAGGTCCTCGCTGGTCACGTAGTCCTTCAGCCACTCGTATCCGGCCAGCGCCGCCCGGCTGTTCGCGGGGATGCCGTCCTTGTACTTCCCGGTGAGCAGCCCCGACGCGAGCGGGCTCCACGTGGTGAGTCCGAGGCCGAACTTCTCGTAGAGCGGCGCGAACTCCGTCTCGACCTTGTGGCGCTCCACGAGGTTGTACTGCGGCTGTTCCATCACCGGCTTGTGGAGATGGTGGCGATCGGCGATATCCCATGCATGCGAGATCTCGTCCGCCGACCATTCGGACGTGCCCCAGTAGAGCGCCTTCCCCGCGGTGATGATGTCGTGCATCACGCGCACCGTCTCCTCGATCGGCGTCTCCGGGTCGGACCGGTGACAGTAGATCAGGTCGACGAACTCGAGGCCGAGACGCTTGAGCGAGCCGTCAACCGCGTGCAGGAGGTACTTGCGGTTGAGGGTGTTCTTCGTGTTGACCGATTCCTCGATGCCCCAGTAGTACTTGCTCGAGATGACGTACGTGTGTCGCGGCCAGCCGAGCTCCTTGATCGCCGCGCCCATGATCGCCTCGGACTCGCCGCCCGAGTAGACCTCGGCGTTGTCGAAGAAGTTGACGCCCGCGTCGTAGGCCGCGGCGAGGCAATCGCGAGCCGACCCTCCGGCGAGCTGGGGCCCGAAGGTCACCCACGATCCGAACGAGAGCACGCTCACACGCAGCCCTGAATGCCCGAGGCGTCGATACTGCATCTCCATGGCCGTCGAGCATAAGCACCGAGGGATCGCGGGCGCATGAGCGCGATCGACACGCTGACCGGGTGGGGTGCGGCCGCACTCTTCGGGATCGCGATCGCGGCCTCACTCATCAACCGCCTGCGTCTGTCGTCGGGGCGCAGCTTCTCGATGGGCTGGTTCCGCGCGCACAACTGGCTCGGCATCGTTGCGGCACTTGCCGGCGTCGCGCACTGCCTCTCGTCGGTGGGGAGGGTGACGCTCCCGGTCGCCGAGGAGATCGGCATCTGGGCGGGCGCTGCCGCGGTGGGGTTGCTCGTGCTCACGGCCTTCGCCGGCAGCGGGCTCTCCGGCGCGAAGCGCGATGCGCGACGGCGCATCCGTCGCAATCACGTCGCCACGATGTTCGCCGTGCTCGCGGTCGGCATCGTGCACACGACCCTGAACGGTCCTCTTGCAGGCGGTTGACGCGCCCCCGGAACGAGTCTCTGGCAAGATGGACCGCCCGCTCTTGTGCATGCCGCCAAGGATGAGATGACCGAGACAACCGAGACCCTTTCCCCGCCCGGGGCGGGCCAGCCACCGCCGGCCGGAGCCGGCCCGCAGCCGTCGCACGGACCCGCGGTGAGCGAGGTCGATCCGAGGCGGTGGCTCGCGCTCGGCAGCGTCATGACGGCGCTCTTCATGGTCCTCCTCGACGTCTCCATCGTGAACGTCGCCATCCCGGCGATCCGCTCGAACCTCCACGCGAACAACGCCGACATCCAGTTCGTCATCGCGGGCTACGGGCTCGCCTACGCGGTGCTGCTCATCACCGGTGGCCGACTTGGTGACATCTTTGGCAGAAAGCGGCTGTTTCTCATCGGCATGTCGGGGTTCGTGATCGCGTCGGCGCTGTGCGGTCTTGCCCAGAGCGCGATCATG
The DNA here is from genome assembly GCA_049582105.1 of Candidatus Dormiibacterota bacterium. Classification (GTDB taxonomy): domain Bacteria; phylum Chloroflexota; class Dormibacteria; order Aeolococcales; family Aeolococcaceae; genus Palsa-851. The sequence goes on from JBAUTG010000117.1 coordinate 11,418, forward strand.
CTCGACCTCTCCCGCGTGCTCCAGGGCGCAATGGCCGCGATGATGTATCCGCAGGTCCTCTCCGTGATCCAGGTCAGCTTTCCACCCCACGAGCGCGCCAAGGTGTTCGGGCTGGTCGGCGCGGTGATCGGCATCGCGACCATCACCGGCCCGCTCGCCGGTGGGCTGATCATCCGCGACGACATCACCGGTGGATCGTGGCGCTGGATCTTCCTGGTGAACCTGCCGATCGGCATCGCCGCGCTGATCGCAGCGATGCGGCTCATCAGCGAGTCACGCGCACCGAATGCGACCCGCCTCGACGTCGTCGGCGTCCTTCTCGCGACTGCGGGGATTCTCCTGCTCGTCTACCCGCTCGTCGAGGGTCAGGTCGCCGGCTGGCCGGCATGGACGTTCATCTGCATGGCCGTCAGCCCGGTGATGCTGCTGCTCTTCGTCCTCTACGAGCGATCCCTGCCGTCGACACGGTTCCCGCTCGTGCAGCTCTCGCTGTTCCGGATCAGATCCTTCGCGGTCGGCGTCGGCATCTCGGCCGTGTTCATCGCCGGTATCCCGGCGTTCTTCTTCACCTTCAGTCTGATGCTCCAGGTCGGGCTCGGATTCAGCGCGCTCAATGCGGGCTTGACGACGATCCCATGGAGCCTCAGCTCCGCGGTTGCCTCAGCAATGTCCGCGCGCGTCGCTCCCCGCCTCGGCAAGTACACGATCGCGATCGGATCAGCGTTGCTGGTCATCGGCATGCTCGGGGTCATCGGGACCCTGCACCTCGCGGGCACCTCGCTCACGGGATGGGACCTGATCCCGTCGTTTGTTGTGAGTGGCCTCGGTCTCGGGACGGTGATCGCGCCGCTGCTCAACATCATTCTCGCAGGCGTCCCGGGCCGCGATGCGGGGTCCGCGTCGGGCGTCCTGACGACGTTCCAGCAGCTCGGCGGCGCGATGGGTGTCGCGATTGTCGGCGTGGTGTTCTTCGGCCTGCTCTCGAGCCGCGCAGCGGGCTCGGTCGCCACCGTCACACCTCAGCTCCGGTCACAGCTCGCCGCCGCCAACCTGCCGGCGCCCGCAGCGCAGGCCGCCGTCTCGCATTTCACGGTCTGCTTCAAGGAGCAGGCATCCTCGAGTGATCCATCGGCACCGATTCCAGGGTGCACGACAACGGGATCGGGACCGGCGGTAGCCGCGTTCGCCGGCGCTGCTCAGAAGGCGCTCGGAGTCGACTTCGTCTCGTCCCTGGAGCGCATCCTCTTCTTCAATGTCGGCTTCTGGGGGCTCACCGGGCTGCTCTCGATGCTCCTGCCCCGGACACGCCCTCATCCACAGCCGGCGGCCGGAGCGCACGCCGCCTGACGGTCAGGACGACTCTCACCGCCTGCGGCGATCACGCGGCGGCGAGGATCAGGACGACAGGCCGTGGCTGATGTTCGAGAAGACGTTGTTCACCGCGTGACCGAGGGTCGTGAGAATCACGATGACCACGATCGAGATGAGCACCAGGATCAACGCGTACTCGACCATGCCCTGGCCCTCTTCCTGGGCGTTGATCTGGCTGAGAACACCGCGGATGCGCTCGCTGACCTCCGTAAACCTGTCGACCATGATGATGTCTCCGATGAATGCGGTTCCCCTGAATACCGGGGCGATATCACCAGAGTGGGATTCGAACTCAAACCCTTCCGGAAAGCTCGGTAACAGGTAGTCGGACAAGGATTCGCGTTCCGCCGACATAGTCGTCATCGATTGCGATCGTGCCTTTGTGGGCGGAGACGATCGCCGCGCAGATCGACAGCCCGAGACCCGCGCCACCGGTTCTGCGCGAGCGTGGGCTGTCGCCGCGCGCGAAGCGCTCGAAGACCACGGGTCGCATGTTCGGCGGGATCCCCGGGCCGCTATCCGTGATCGCCACTGCGCACGTGCTCGGTGGTGACGGCGTCATGCAGATGCTGACGACGCCATCGCGCGGGGTGTGCCCGAGCGCGTTCTCCACCAGGTTGTCGAAGAGGCGCCCGAGCAGCAGCTGATCGCCATCGAGCGCCGCCTCGCAGTGGAGGGTCCTGGTGAGGCGCACACGGAGCGCCGCGGCATGGGCCTGCCACCGTGCGTACGCCTCCTCGAGGACGTCGCTCAGGTCCACTCGCGTCTTCGAGGTCATCAGCTCGCCGGCGTCGCTCCTCGAGAGCGTCAGCAGCGACTCGGAGATCTTCACGAGCCGCTGCGTGTTCTTGAGCGCGAGGCGAACCGTGGCGGTGAGCTCGTCGGTCGAGCGGTCCTGCCGCAGCGTGATCTCGAGCTCGCTCTGGAGCGCTGAGAGCGGGTTGCGAAGCTCGTGCGCCGCATCCGCCGTGAACCTGCGGAGCTGCTCCGCCGTCTCGCGCTGCGCTCGTTCGCGGGCCACCATGGCTCGCACGGTCATCTCGCTGAGGCAGGCGGTCGCGACCACGGCGATGAACTGGAACTTCGCTGTCAGCGGGTCGACAGCACCGACGGTAGCGGTGAGGATGGTCACGCCGATGGCGGCGGCGGTGATGAACAATGAGAACGCCGTCGGCAGCAGCCAGGCCGCGAAGAGCACTGCCAGGAGGAAGAAGCCTCCCAGGGTCGGGTTGTCGGGGACCGCCACCTCGACGACCGTCGCCAGTCCGAGCAGGCACATGCAGCCGAGAAGGATCCCGAAACGGCCAGGGTTCGAGGTCAGCTGGCGAGGGCCGAACGCGTCGCGGTTCCAGGCGGCCAGACTCACGTCAGGCTGTCCCGGATTCGCTGATGAGGCGATACCCGATCCCGCGGCATGTCTCGATGACGACGGTCGCCCGCGCGGCCAGGAGCTTGCGGCGGATCTTGCCCGCGTAGACCTCGACGAGCCCGGAGTCGATCGTCTGCCCGTCGCCCCAGACGGCATCGTGGATCTGTTCCTTGCTGAGCACCTGCGCGGGGTGGCGCAGGAAGAGCTCGAGCAGCTCATATTCACGCCGGGTCGTCGCCAGGACATCCCCTGCGACCATCACCTGCCGGGCGGCACTGTTCATGCTCAGGTTGCCCGCCTGGAGCACGCGAAGCTGCGGAGCCTGCTGACGGCGGCTGAGCGCCCGGACCCGGGCGAGTACCTCCTCGAAGTGGAAGGGCTTCGCGAGGTAGTCGTCGGCGCCTGCGTCGAAGCCGGCGAGCCGGTCTTTCACGTCGTCGCGGGCCGTGAGCATGAGGATCGCGGTCGGTGCCGACCGCTGGCGCAGATATCTGCACAGGTCCATGCCGTCGAGGTCGCCTGCGAGCATCACGTCGAGCACCGCGACGTCGTAGGGGAGGCCGGCGCGAATCGTGTCGACCGCCTCCTCACCGCTCAGGGCGACGTCGACCGACATCCCGGCTTCCGCCAGCCCCCGGGCGAGGCTGCCGGCGACCTCGGGTTCGTCCTCGACGACGAGCACACGCACGCTCGCATCGTATTCGCGGGTCAGGCGCGTATCGTCGCCGCGAGTGATTCGCTACCCGCTCTTGTGAATGACGTCATCGCCTCGGACGGCGACCTGGTCCTCCGGTGCATGCGAGATCGGGCGGACGACCACGAGCTGATCGTCGGCTGGCGGAACCGCCCTCACGTCCGCGAGTGGTGGGACCCCGACGATCCGCCACTCACCATGGAGGCCGCGATCGAGGAGTTCCGTGAAGCGGCGGAGGCGATCCAGCCCACCGTCATGTGCGTCATCGAGCGCGCCGGGATCCCCGCCGGCTACCTCCAGTTCTACCCCTGGGACGCCGAGCGGGAATACCTCGAGGAAGTCGGCGTGACGCTGCCGGCCGGAGCCTGGGGGATCGACATCTTCATCGGCGAAGCCGGGCTGCTCGGCCAGGGGCTCGGCTCACGCGCCGTGCGCCTGATCTCCGATCACCTCTTCGCCGAGGAGGGTGCGTCGGCCGTCGCGCTCGCGACCGAGGTGGGCAACACGCGAGCCCAGGCTGCCTACGTCCGGGCGGGCATGCGCGCGATCCGGCAGTTCCTGGACACCGATCTCCGTGATGGTCAGCGGGTGGAGTCGATCCTCATGATCCGCGACCGGCCCGGCGGAACAGCTGACGAGCGATGATCTCGCGCTGCACCTCGGACGCCCCCTCGTAGATCCTGATCCCGCGGACCTCGCGATAGAGGTGCTCGAGGAGGTGTCCGCGTTCGAGCGCTCGGGCACCGTGGACCTGGATCGCGACGTCCACCGCGGCGGCGGCGGTCTCGGTCGCGAAGAGCTTGGCCATGGCGGCGGCCTCGGTGATCGGCGTGATCCCGGCGTCGTGCGCGGCTGCGGCCGCGTGGACGAGGAGGCGAGAGGCCTGCACCCGGGTGGCGACGTCCGCGAGCTGGTGGCTGACCCCCTGCAGGACAGAGAGCGGGTGCCCGTACGCCTGGCGCTCGAGCGCGTATCCGACCGCGGCATCGAGCGCCGCCTGCGCCATCCCGACGGCGGCCGCGCCGACGCTCGGCCGGAAGAGGTCGAGCGTTCGCATCGCGACGCCGAAGCCGTGGTCGACCTCGCCGACGACGTGGGTTGCGGGCACCGGGACGCCGTCGAAGCGAAGGCGGCCGATCGGGTGGTCGGCCACGAAGGGGATCGGCGCGCCCGTGAGACCTGGGCTGTCCCGAGGCACCGCGAACGCGGTGATCCCGCGCGCGCCGGCCGAGGCGGTGGTCCGCGCGAAGACCGTGTAGATGTCCGCCTCCGGCGCATTGGAGATGAACACTTTCTCCCCGGTCAGCCGGTATCCGTCGCCCTCGGGCTCGGCGTCGAGGCTGAGCGAGGCGGCATCCGACCCGGCGTCGGGCTCAGTCAGGGCGAATGCCGCGACCGCCTCGCCGGCGACGACCCGGGGAATCCAGACCTCCGCGACCTCGGGACGCCCGGCGGCGAGGATCGGATGAGACCCGAGCCCCTGCAGGGCGAAGGCGATCTCGGCTTCGGTCGAGTGGCGCGCGAGTCCCTCGCGGACCAGGCACAGGTTCAGGACGGAGATCTGCGGGCCCTGACCGAGCACCGCGGGCACGAGCCCATATGCCGAGATCGCGGCGACGAGCGGGCGGTTGATCCGCCCGGGCTCTCCCTCGTGCGCGATCGGGGCGAGCACGTCGCGGGCGAGCGCCTCGCTCCGTTGCAGCAGATCCCGCTGGGTGTCGGTCAGATGCGCGTAGGTGGTGCTCACGCGATGACCGCGACGCCCACCAGTTCGACGAGTGCCGCGGGGTCGAGGAGCTGGGTGACGCCGATCAACGCCATCGCCGGGTACCGGCGGCCGAAATGCCGGCGCCAGACAGGTCCCAGCGCTCGCATCGACAGTCGATAGGCGGCGAGATTGGTGACGAACACCTGCAGCGAGACGATGTCATCGGGCTCTCCGCCGGCGGCGCGGAGCGCGTCGACGAGATTGCGCGCCGCCACGTCGAACTGTTCGACCATGGTGGTGCCCTGGATCGAACCATCCGGAGCCTGCGCGGTCTGGCCGCCCAGGTAGATCGTTCGTCCCGGGGGAGCAACCACGGCGTGGGAGAAGCCTGCTGGTGGGGCGAGCCCTGGGGCCACGATGATCTCGGGCTTCGGCCGCGTCATCGCCCCTCCCATACGGGAGCGCGACCCTCGGTCCAGGCGCGGTGATATTCGGCGTGGTCGTGGCTCCCCATCAGGAGTGCCTGGGTCATCGCGTCGAGCTCGAGCGAGGCTCCAAGGCCCATGTCCAGCTCGCGGGTGAGCAGCACCTTCGTCGTGGAGTACGCGAGCGCCGGGCCGTCGGCGAGACGGCGGGCAAGGGCCGCGGCGGCTGCGGGGAGCTCCGCGTCCTCCACCACCTCGGTCGCGAGCCCGATCTGCAGCGCGCGCTCCGAGCCGACGGTGTCACCGAGCACGAGAAGCTCCGTCGCCCTGCCCAGGCCGATCACGCGCGGAAGCAGATACGCCGATCCCATGTCCGCGCCCGACAGGCCCACCTTGGTGAACAGGAACGCGAATTTCGCGGAGCGCGCGAGGAGGCGGAGGTCCGACGCGAGCGCGATGACCGCGCCGGCCCCGGCCGCGATGCCGTTGACGGCGGCGATGACCGGCAAGGGGCACTCGCGCAAGGCCCGCACCACCGAACCCGTCATACGCGTGAACTCGAGGAGGTCACCGGAGGACATGGATTGCAGCGCGCCGATGATCTCGACCACGTCGCCCCCGGAGCAGAAGCCGCGGCCCTTCCCGGTGATCACGAGCACGCGCGCGTCGCCGCGATGCGGCAGTTCGGCAAGCAGGTCGCGCAGGTCCGCGTAGACGTCGAACGTGAGCGCGCCGAGCTTCTCCGGTCGATTCAGGGTGATCGTCGCGACGCCGTCCGCGACGTCGAAGTCGAAGTGCCGCCACTGCTGCGTGAACTCCGCCGATGCTCTGAACCGAGTCATCGTTGCGCGCCTCCTGCTCCCGGGATGTGCTGCCCGGCTGCCGCAACCGGGTTCACCGCGTCGCGCAGGGCCGTCCGGTCGATCTTGCCCGAACCGGTACGCGGCAGGCTGCCCGCGAAACGCACCTCGCGCGGCACCTTGTGCGGGGCGAGACGCTCGCGGACGAATGCCTGCATCGCCTCGGGCGTCGCGCCGGCCCCGGCGCGGAGGACCACCCATGCGCAGCTCCGGGTGAGGCCCTCCCGATCTGCGGCGACCACGGCGCACTCGACGACGTCGGGGTGGGTCGCCAGGCAGCGCTCGATCTCTGCCGGGGCGACGTAGATCCCACCGACCTTGAGCAGGTCGTCGGCGCGACCGCGATACCGGAAGAATCCGTCCGCGTCCCGCTCCGCGAGGTCGCCGCTCATGACCAGGCGCTCGCCGAACGTCTGCCGGGATGCCTCCTCGTCCCCGACGTACTCGAGGGCGGCCGTCTCGCCGTGCACCCAGAGGTGGCCGATCTCACCGTCCGGCACAGGCCGGTGCTCGTCGTCGACGACCTCGACACGGTAGGTCGGCACCACCTCGCCGATCGTCCCGGGCCGTGAGCGCCCGGGCCGGTTCGAGATGTAGATGTGGTACGCCTCCGAGGATCCGATGCCGTCGAGGACCTCGACGCCGAAGGCGTCCAGCCAGCGGCGATGCAGGGGTTCCGGCAGGGCCTCGCCGGCCGAGGTGCAGAGGCGGAGGCAGCTCAGATCCTGGGTGGCTGCGCTCGGATGATCGAGCATCGCCTGCATCATCGTCGGCACGTTGACGAGGATCGTCGGGCGGTGACGAGCGATCAACTCGAAGATGAGGTCGGCGGTGGTGCGCTCCGGGAAGATCAGCCCGGCCGCTCCGACGTCGAACGGGAACAGTGCGGCAAGATCGCGCGCATAGCCGAAGAAGAGCTTCGGCACGGGCAGCACCAGGTCGTCCGGCCGGAGGTTGAGCACGCCCCGTCCGTACGCGAGCGAGCTCGCGATCGGGCTGTGCACCGTGTGCACGCACGCCTTCGGTCTGCCGGTGCTGCCCGTGGTGAACTTCCAGATGGCGACGCTGTCGTGCGTCGTGGGCGCAGGCGCAAGATCGGACGTCTGGCGCGCGACGATCGACTCGAAATGTGCTTCGCGCTCCCCAAGCGCGTCGTCCGTCGCGCCGAGCACGAGCAGGATCGGGCGGTTGGTCGTGGTCTGCAACGCATCACGAACGCGCTCGAGGGTCACCGAGTCGACCACCACGACGGCGGCAGCCGTGTAATCGATGTAGTAGGCAAAGTCCTTGTGCTGCAGGAACGTGTAGACCTCCGCGGTGACCGCACCGATCTTCTGCGCCGCATACCAGGTCGCCACGAACTCCACCGAGTCGTTGAGCGCGAGCAGCACCCGTTGCTGCGCGCGAACGCCGATTTCGAGCAGCGCGTTGCCGATGCGGTTGGTGAGGCTCGCGAGCTCCGCATACGTGCAGGTGCCGGTCGGCGTGATGAGCGCCGGTCGATCACCGTGCCCGGACGCGAGGTTGCGGTCGACGAAGTGCTCGGCGAGGTTGAGGCCGGTGGCCGGCTCCGGCCCGGCGCTCACGGAGCGGGCTCGGGTTCGGCCTGCTTGCGGATCAGATCGATGAGCAGACCCGCGAGCATCACCAGGGTGCTGTCGCCCTCGCGAGCGGTGGCCTCGGCCGGGGCGCCGCAGTAGGCGCGGTCCATGCCCATGGCGAGGAAGTCCGTGCGCCCGTCCGCCATCGCTGCCGGCATGTTCACGCGGAGCGCGGGAAGCCGGCGCATGACGTCGGTCTCGACCAGCTCAGGTTGCGTCGCGAGCACGATCGAGGTCTCGTAGCGTCCGGCGTGGGCGGCGCCGCTCTGGAACTCCTCGGTCAGCTGCTCGGCCATTGCCCGGCGGGTGAGATCGAGGAATCCCACATCGGCCTGCTCGGCAGCCTGCCGGAGCGTCGCGACGTGCGCCGGCTCGAAATGGCTGTTGACGAGCACGATGTGGCGGAACCCCTGGGCGCGCAGCGAGGCGCAGACCTCCACGATCAGCGCGAGGAGCGTTGCTTCGCTGATGGTCACGGCGCCGGTGAAGGCGGCGGAGTAGCGCGTGATGCCGAAGGCGATCTCCGGCAGGACGAGCGCCCGGACCCTCCGGTCGCCGGTGAGCTCGGTGGCGGCGCGCTCGCACACCGCCAGCGAGATGATCGAGTCGGTGCGCAAGGGGGCGTGGGGGCCGTGCGGCTCCACAGCGCCGACCGGGAGCAGCAGCACCGGCGCCGGCCCCGCATCGAGCAGGGCACGGGCTCGCGGCGAGGTCAGATCGGCGAAATGGATCGATGCCGGCATGCTCAGGACGCGACCACACTCACGACGTTCGACACTTTACAGTTGCGCACCGACTCACATGCGCATAGCGGTTGTCGGGGGCGGGCCGGGCGGACTCTACTTCGCGGCGCTCGCGCAGCAGCTCGATCCGAGCCATGAGATCACTGTCTGGGAACGCAACGCGGCCGACGACACCTTCGGTTTCGGTGTCGTCTTCTCGGACGAGACGCTCGGCGGGATCGAGCATGCGGACCCGGCGATCCACCACGCGATGTCACGCGAGTTCGCGCGCTGGGACGACATCGACATTCACTTCAAAGGTCAGGTGATCACGTCGGGCGGACACGGCTTCGCTGCGATGAGCCGCAAGCGGTTGCTGCAGATCCTGCAGGACCGGTGCGCCGGGCTCGGCGTGACACTGCACTTCAACACCGAGGCGCCGCCGCTGAATGTCCTTGCCGAGAGCCATGACCTCGTTGTGGGATCGGACGGCGTGAACTCGGCGACGCGAGCACGCGACGCGACGTCGTTCGTCCCGGAGCTCGACGTGCGCCGCTGCAAGTTCATGTGGCTCGGCACCGACCTGGTCTTCGACGCGTTCAAGTTCTACATCGTGGACACGCCACATGGGGTGATGCAGATTCACGGGTATCCGTTCGACGCAAGCGGTAGCACCTTCATCGTCGAGATGAACGACCAGGTGTGGCGCGCCGCGGGTTTCGAAGCCTTCGCCAGGCACCCGTTTCTCCCGGGTGAGAGCGACACCGACAGTATCGCGGCGATCCGGCGCCTGTTCGCCGATATCCTCGACGGGCACGCCGTCCACGCCAACAACTCCAGATGGATCAGCTTCACGACGGTCCGGAACCAGAGCTGGCACCACGGGAACATCGTGCTCATCGGCGACGCCGCGCACACCGCGCACTTCTCCATCGGGTCCGGCACCAAGCTCGCGATGGAGGATGCGCTCGCGCTCGCCGCGTGCATGCACGAGCACCGCGATGTTGACAGCGCGCTCGACGCATACGAGGCCGAACGCAAGCCGGTGGTCGTCTCGACGCAGCGCGCCGCGCAGGCGAGCCTGGAATGGTTCGAGAACCTCGGACAGTATGTGCACCAGGATCCAGTGCAGTTCGCATTCAACATCCTGACTCGCAGCAGGCGCGTCACCTACGAGAACCTGCGGCTGCGGGACCCCGAGTTCGTCGCCGAGGTCGACGAGTGGTTCGCTCGCAGCGTGCACCGTCAGACGGGGGCGCAGACGAGCGCTTCAACGCCGCCGATGTTCCAGCCGTTTCGCCTGCGCGGGCTCGAGTTGCAGAACCGCATCATCGTCTCCGCGATGGACATGTACTCGGCCGTCGACGGCACTCCCAACGACTTCCACCTCGTGCAGACGGGCGGTAAGGCGCTCGGCGGTGCGGCGCTCGTGATGACGGAGATGGTCTGCGTGTCGCCGTCCGGTCGCATCACCCCGGGCTGCGCCGGCATGTACGAGCCGGAGCACGAGGCCGGCTGGCGGCGTGTCGTCGAGTTCGTGCACCGCAGCACCAGCGCGCACCTCGGGCTGCAGCTCGGGCATTCAGGGCGTAAGGGATCGACGAAGCTCATGTGGGAGGGCATCGACGAGCCGCTCCCCGATGGGAACTGGGAGGTGACCGGTCCGTCCCCGATCCCGTACTCGCCGGACAACCAGGTGCCGCACGAGCTCACCGTCGCGGAGATGATCGAGATCCGCTCGCAGTTCGTGCGCGCGGCCGAGGCCGGGGAACGTGCGGGGTTCGACCTCCTCGAACTGCATTGCGCGCACGGATACCTGCTGTCCAGCTTCATCTCTCCGCTCTCGAACCAGCGCACCGATGACTACGGCGGTCCGCTCGATCACCGTCTCCGGTATCCGCTCGAGGTGTTCGACGCCCTGCGTGATGTCTGGCCGGCACACAAGCCGATGACCGTGCGCATCTCGGCGACGGACTGGCACGCAGGCGGCATCGACGCCGACGATGCGGTGGAGATTGCACGGGCATTTGCCGCGCATGGCGCTGACGCGATCGATGTGTCGACCGGTCAGGTGACGAGCGAGGAGCGGCCCGCGTTCGGCCGGTCGTACCAGACGCCGTACGCCGACCGGATCAGGAACGATGTCGGCATCGCGACGATTGCGGTCGGTGTCATCTCGTCGTACGACGACGTCAACTCGATCATCCTCGCCGGTCGCGCCGACCTCTGCGCGCTGGCGCGCGCTCACCTCTACGACCCGCAATGGACGCTCCACGCGGCGGCCGATCAGGGTTACTCGGGCCCCGGCGCGGTCTGGCCGGCCCCGTTCCGGGCGGGAAGCCGCAAGCCGCAATCGGGCCGCACCGATGGACCGAAGCCGAGGTTGCAGTTGATCCGCGAAGGTGCGCCGCGAACGCGACACAGCCGCTGGCGGCCGGACGAAACGCGCTAGCGCGAGCCTGACTTCCGTCCGTCGAGCCGGATCGTCCAGCCGTCGACGCTCTCGATCAGGAGCCGGACTGCCGCTCCAGCGGCAACGCGTGGTCGTATTCCGGTCCGGAGCGGCGGAACACCACGAAGAACATGTCCGGCGAATCCTATCCGGCCATCTCCCGAAGCCGGATGGTCGTGTTCCAGTTCCGCGTCGTCGCGCGCACCCCGAGCACCCTGTCCCAGTCGGGCAGGCGCGATCCCATCACGCCGTTGGTCAGTCGCATGTAGATCACGCGATCCCCGACCGCGAACTCGTCAGGTGCGCACGCTGCACAATCCACGGCGGCGATCTTCGCCGCCAGCGGCCCCGCTGAGAGGAACGTCGCATGGAGTTGGACCGTGTCGACGCCACGGGTGACGAACGGGTTCGCGTCGACCGCCTTCACGAACTCTGACGCGCTGCGCAGCATTGTCGCGACCTCCATGCCGAAGGTGGCCTTGATGCCGGCCGAGATCTCGTGCTCGAGAGTCTCCGCTTTCTTCGTCTCCGCTGCGAAGAGCGCATTCCCGCTCTGCAGATGGGTGCGCACGTCGGTGTACCCGAGCGACTCGAGCATCGTTCGCAGGTCGGCCATCGCGATCCGCTTGTTCCGTCCGACGTTGATGCCGCGAAGCAGCGCGATCCAGGTCGTGCTCACGTCGCTCGGACTGGGATCTCGTAGGCCAGTGCCGATTCCACGGAGTCGAGAAACCACTTGCGTTCCTTGCGCATGAAGAACAGGTGACCGCCGCGGAAGGTCACGAGCTGCGAGCCGGCGATGCCCTCGCGGATCTCCTCCGCCCGCCGGAGCGGCGCGATCCAGTCGTTCCTGCCGTGCATGATCGTCGTCGGCACCTCGATCTCGTCGAGCCTGTCGATGCACTCGTAGGCAGACGACGCCTGGCGCTGGCGCGACTGCGCGTATGCGGGCTGCGCGTACTTGCCCCGGGCGAACAGGCGGCCGAGGAACATGAGCATCTCCATGCGGGTCGGGCCGTTGTCCGGCCGCGACACAGCTGACGTGCTCACGAGGATGAGGCGAGCGACGAGTTCAGGATTGTCGAGCGCGAGCGCCAGCGCGATCTTCCCTCCCATCGAGACGCCGAGCACGGTTGCGCCGCTGATGCCGAGCGCGGTCATCAGGCCCGCAGTGTCGGCCGCCATCATGTCGATCGAGTAGGGGATGTCGGGCTTGCCGGTGCGGCCGGCTCCGCGGTTGTCGAAGGCCAGCACCCGGTGAGTTTCCGCGCACCGCTGCGCCATCCACTCCCACTCGGAGAGGTCGTTCGCGAGGCCGCCGATCAAAACGAGCGGCTCGCCTTCGCCATGCAGCTCGTAGTACATGTCGAGGTCGCCCACCTTCACCGTCGGCATGACCGCTCCATGCCCCTGAGGCTAGCGCGAACGGCGCGTGCTGTGACGGAGGTCCTCCTCGATGCCGCTGGCTGTTGCCAGCAGGTGGGGAAGGAATTCCTCCCGCACCAGGTCGGCGCTCCCGCGACTCACCGGCGAGGACACGTTCACGGCGGCGGTGACCCGCCCCGAGAGATCGTGAATCGGGGCGGCGATCGCGCGTAGCCCTTCCTCGAGCTCCTCGTCGACGAATGACCAGCCCTGCTCGCGCACCAGCAGGAGCTCTGCACGCAGCGCATCGACGTCGGTGACCGTGCGCGCAGTCAGTCGGCGCAGCTCCACCGTCGCGAAATATCCGTCCAGCCACTCGTCACTCTGCCCTGCCAGCAGCACCCGGCCCATCGATGTCGCATAGGCCGGGAACCGAGTGCCGACGCTGATCGTGATCGTCATGATGCGGCGGGTTGGAACACGGGCGATGTAGACGACATCGTCGGCGTCGAGCACGGACACCGATGACGATTCGCGCAGCTCCCCGACCAGGTGCTCGAGATGCGGCAGCGCAACCTCGTGCAGGCTCATGCTCGAGAGATACGCATATCCGAGCTCGAGGACTCGCGGACGCAGGGCGAACAGGCGTCCGTTGCTGCGCACGTACCCGAGCTCGGTGAGCGTGCGCAGGAAACGTCGCGCCGAGGCGCGCGTGAGTCCGGCAGCGCGGGCGACGTCGCTGAGTGTCAGCTCCGGGTGCTCGGCATCGAACGCCCGGATGACCGACAGCCCGCGGGCGAGCGACTGCACGTAGTCCGCACCGACTTCGTGCTCCCCGCGAGACGAGGTCGTCGTGACGCGTTCGGTCTCGGTCATTTCGTGTCGCTGTCCGGCGCGAGGGCGCCGTGCTCTGCGAGCACCTCGCGTGCGATGGCGAAGGCACGGTTCGCGCGCGGCACCCCTGCATAGACGGCGACCTGGAGCAGCACCTCCTTGAGCTCCTCGACGCTGACACCGTTGCGCAGCGCGGCGCGAACGTGCATCCCGAGCTCGTGCTCCGAACCCTGCGCTGCCAGCATCGCCACGGTGATGCAGCTGCGGGTCCTGCGGTCGAGCCCCGGCCGCGACCAGACGGCTCCCCAGGCGTAGCGCGTGATGTGCTCCTGAAAATCGGATGTGAATGCGTCCGCGCCCGCCATCGCCCTGTCGACGTGGGTGTCGCCGAGCACCTCACGGCGCGTTGTCATGCCTCGCTCGCGCAGATCGTCGCTCACGCCGGTCCTCCCATTCCTTCAGCCAGGTGCTCGAGCACGAGTCGATTCACGACGTCCGGTTGCTCCACGTTCGCGAGGTGCGCCGCCTCAGGTACCACTGCAACAGTCGCCTCGCGAAACGACGATCCGAACATCACCGCCGCGGCGGGTGTCACGATCGGATCGTCTGCTCCCGCGATCAGCAGCGTCGGGGCGTCGATCCGGCTGATGCTGCGCCGCAGGTCAGCACCGGCGAGCGCCTCGCAGCAGCCCGCATAGCCCTCGGCCGAGAGACCCGCGAACGTCGCCGTGAACGCGCCCACCAGTGCGGGGTTACGCTCGATGAAGCCAGGCGTGAACCAGCGCGAGACGACATCGGTGGCGATCGACGCCATCCCGTTCGACCGTACCGCGACGGCGCGATCGGCATAGCGCCCCACCGGTTCGAGACGCGCAAGGGCGCACATCACGACGAGCCGCTCGATGCGCTGTGCGTGATGCGATGCCAGCCACAGGCCGACCATCCCGCCAAGCGAGAGACCGCAGAAGGACACCGTGGCGACGCCGAGTCCGTCGAGCATCGCGATGACGTCGGCACCCAGCTCGTCGATCGTGTACGGTCCGGCCGGCGCGGGCGAGGCGCCATGGCCGCGGTGGTCGTAGAGGAGCAGCCGGTACCGCGACTGCAGCGCGTGCTGCCTCTCCCACATCGCACGGGTGGTACCGAGCGAGCTGCTCATCACGAGCAGCGGTTTGTCGCGCTCGCCGAGCAGCGAGTACGCAAGCTCCACCGTCACGCCGTCACGTCCCCGGACCGATGCGCGTCCTGCGCGCGACGGATAAGAACCTGCGTCGACCCCAGGTACTGGAGTGGATCAAACGCCGACGCGATCTCGGCATCCGAGAGATGCCGCCGCACCTCGGGGTCGAGCGCGACAACCTCGGCGAACGGCACGTGTCGCGCGGCGGACTCCTCGCTACACCGGCGCACCAGCGCTTTCGCGGCCGGAGGGTCGATCTTCGACGAGAGACAGCCCGCGAGACTCTCGGCCATCACCAGCCCGCCGGTGGAGGCGAGGTTCTGCTCCATGCGCGCGGCATCCACCTCCAGGGTCTCGAGCAACCGTGCGGCATGGTGGCTCGCGCCGCCGGCGAGGCGCAGGAGCTGTCGTTGCGTCTCCCACTCCGCGTGCCAGGCGCCGGTCGCCCGTTCGTGCTCCTGCACCATGGCGTGGAACGCAGTCCCGACGAGCCCGGGCGCGCGCTCTGCCGCGGCGAGGATGAGCACGGCACGCACGGGATTCTGCTTCTGCGGGAGCGTTGACGATGTTCCGTGCTCGGGACCCTCGCCCTCTGCAACTTCCGCAACCTCGGCCTGCGCCAGCAGCGTGATGTCGCGCGCCATCTTGCCCAGAACACCGATCGCCATGCCGAGGGCCGACGCAAGCTCGGCGACACGCGTGCGGTCGGTGTGCCACGGCACGAGTGGTTCGACAAGACCGAGCCGTTTCGCAAGGCCTCGCAGCACCTCGGCGCCCGCATCATGCAGCGACGCGAGCGTTCCCGCGGCGCCACCCAGTTGCGCGGCCAGGCGCTCGAAGCGCACGCGACGCAGCGTCGCCCGGCATTCATCGACACCGACGAGCCAGGTCGTCACCTTGAGCCCGAACGTCGTTGGGACCGCCTGCTGCAACAGGGTCCGCGCCGTCATCATCGTCTCGCGGTGCGTTTCCGCAAGCAGCGCGCAGCGTGCGGCGACGGAGTCGAGATCGATGAGCATCGCGTCGAGCGCACGTTGCGCCACCAGGGACAGGGACGTGTCGATGATGTCCTGGCTCGTCGCGCCGAGATGCACGAACGGCCGCGCTGCCGGCGAGAGGGCCGCGATCAGGTCGGTGACGAGTGGCGCCGCGGGATTGCCGGCTCCCACAGCACGGCGACCGATTGACGCCACGTCGAACGCGCCGTCGCGGCAGACAAGGGCGATCTCCTCAGCGGCCCCGTGCGGAACAAGGCCGGCGTCAGCACCGGCACCGGCGAGTGCCGCCTCCACGTCGAGCATCGCCTGCAGCCACGCGATGTCGCTGACGGCCGCGTTGACCGCTTCGCTGCCGAAGAGCAGGCCGACGAGCCCGTCAGCGGTCGAAGAAGACGGTCTCACGTCCGCCCTGCAGGTGGATGTCGAAACGCAGATCGTTCCCGTCACTCACCGCGACCAGGGTTGCGCGTTCGTCCGGCTCGAGCGCCCGCAGCACGGGATCGATCGCGTTGGCCGCTGTCTCATCCGGGAAGTACACGCGCGTGATCAACCGGGTCAGGAGGCCGCGAGCGAACACCGACACTTCGATGTGCGGAGCGTGCGCCGCCCCATCGCTCCGCAGCGGCTTGACCGTCACGAAGCTGAAGTGGCCCTCGTCGTCCGTGGCGCTCCGTCCGACCCCCTCAGGTTGCCAGGTCTCGATCACAGCGTCCGGCACCGGTTGCCCGTCGCCGTCGAAGATCTGTCCGGAGAGACGCAGCGCGCCGGCCGTTCCCTCGGGAACGACGCGCGAATCCACCGTCGCACCGAGGCCGATCGCGAAGAACGGTCCCACCGTCTGAGACGGCGTGAGAGGCGGCGTCATTCGTCGCCATCATCGTGCAGCGGGGTCGCGTCCCGTCCTGCAACGACGATGTCCCACTCGTAGCCGAGCGACCACTCCGGCTGCGTGAGCTCGAGGGACCATCGCGCAATCAGACGCCGGCGAGCCTCCGGATCGGGTACCGAGTTGAAGATCGGATCCAGTGCCTGCAGCGGGTCACCCGGGAAATACATCTGTGTGACCAGTCGCTGCGCGAACGAGTCGGAGAACACCGAGAAGTGGACGTGAGCAGGCCGCCAGGCATTGGGATGGTTGCGCCATGGGTACGCGCCGGGCTTGATCGTGACGAATCGATACCGTCCCTCATCGTCGGTGATGGTGCGTCCGGCGCCGCTGAAGTTGGGATCGAGCGGTGCGGAATGCTGGTCGGCGATGTGCGCGTAGCGACCGGCGGCATTCGCCTGCCAGACCTCGATGAGCGCGCCCTTCACCGGTTCGCCGTGCTCGTCGCGCACCGTGCCGCTGATGGTGATGCGTTCGCCGAGCGGCTCACCGTCGTGCTGCCGCGTGAGGTCGCTGTCGAACGGTCCGATGGCGAGGTCGGCGAACAGCGGCGTGCGAAGGTCCGGGAAACGTTCCGACAGAACGCGGAGCGGACGCTTCGGTGCGCGGAGTACTGTCGACTTGTACTCGGGCGAGTCGTTGGGCGGGTGCACCGAGACCCTTCGTTCGGTCATTCAGCTCTCCACGACGACTGCGAGGCCCTGGCCGACGCCGATGCAGATGGCGGCGAGCCCGTACCCTCCACCGCGACGGCGGAGCTCGTACGCGAGCGAAGTCATGATCCGCGCACCGGAGCATCCGATCGGATGGCCGATCGCGATCGCGCCGCCGTTCGGGTTCACCTTCTCCGGATCGAGCTCCGGCCACAGGTGGAGGCAGGCGAGTGATTGCGCGGCGAACGCCTCGTTGAGCTCGACGACCTTCAGGTCGTCCCAGCGGATGCCGGCCTTGCGCAGCGCGGCGTTTGCGGCCTCGACCGGGCCGATGCCGTACAACGGCGGTTCGACTGCGCTGACGCCGCGCGCGACGATCCGCGCCAGTGGTTCACGACCGGCACGCCGTGCTCCCTCGGCGTCCGCAAGCAGCACCGCGGCTGCTCCGTCGTTGAGCGGTGATGCGTTGCCGGCGGTGACGGTGCCGTCGGGTCGGAATGCGGGTCGCAACTTCGCGAGCGCCTCCATCGACGAGTCCGCGCGCACGCACTCGTCGCGCACGAGTTCCGTGCCCGTCACCGGCACGACCTCGTCCGCATACCGCCCGGCGTCCCACGCCGCGGCAGCCTGGTTGTGGCTGCGCAGCGCGAAGGCGTCCTGGGATTCGCGTGTGATGGCGTAGGTCGATGCGAGCAGTTCCGCGCCCTCACCGAGCGAGATGGTCCATCCCTGCGGCATGCGCGGGTTCACCATGCGCCAGCCGAGAGTCGTCGAGAAGAGCGTCTCGTTGGTTCGCGGATAGCCGCGTTCCGGCTTGAGCATCACCCATGGCGCGCGGCTCATGGACTCGACCCCTCCGGCGACGCAGATCGAGTGGTCGCCCACCTCGATCGCGCGGCTCGCGGCGATCACCGCCTCGAGCCCGGAGCCGCAGAGGCGGTTCACGGTCGTGCCGGGAACGCTGGGCGGGACTCCTGCAAGGAGCAGCGCCATACGCGCGACGTTGCGATTGTCCTCACCGGCTGCGTTGCCGTCACCGAAGACGACGTCACCGACCGTCGCAGGATCAAGAGCAGGGCTGCGTTGCAGCAGTGCCGCGATGACGTGCGCAGCGAGGTCGTCCGGCCGAACGCCAGCGAGTGCACCGCCGTGGCGGCCGATCGGCGTCCGCACGGCGTCGAGGATGAAGACCTCGCTGCTCATGCAGACCCCTTGCTCGTCCCCAGCGTCGCTTCGAGACGGCGCAACACCGTCAGCTCCTCCGCACTCGGCGGGTCTGTGGTCGTGAGGTCCGGCGAGACCGCGAGTGGCCATCCCGTCGCCGCCTGCGCCTGCTCCGGTGTCGAGCCCGGGTGCACGCTCACAAGCGTCAGCTCCAGGGTGTCGGGATGCGGCCGGAGGACTCCGAGGTCGGTGATCACAACGCGCGGGCCCGACCCCTTCAGCCCGAGCCGCTGCCGGTCACCGGCACCCTGGCCGAAGCCGACCGAGGTGACGAAGTCCACCCGGTCGACGAAGGTCCGGAGGGTCTGCCGGACGACCACGACGCCCTCACGGCAGGACGCTGCAATCTCGGGAGCGCCGCCCGCACCGGGGAGGCGGACTCGGGGGTGGCGGTAGTCATTGCCGATCACGGTGGTGTTGATATTGGCGTAGCGGTCGATCTGGGCCGCGCTGAGGAATCCGACGTCGATCCTCCCGGGCTGGAGCCAGTAGTTGAAGACTTCGGGCACGCTCACGACCGCGTCAGCGGTGTCGGCGAGCATGCCGTCCCCGATCGACAGTGGCAGCCGGTCCGGCTTGGCGCCGATCGTTCCCGATTCGTAGATGAGCACGACATCCGGCGCATGGGTGAATCGCGCCAGGTTCGCCGCGGTGCTCGGGAGACCGATGCCGACGAAGCAGACGGTTCCGTTGTGCAACTGGCGCGCCGCTGCCACGGTCATCATCTCGTCGGCCGTGTAGGCCTCGGTCATGCCGCGGGTTCTCGGCGCAGAACGTTCTCCTCCATCCAATGAAGGAAGGTGTCGCGATCGCGGCTGATCGCGTCCCACTCGGTGTAGAAGACGTTGTCCCGGAACGAGTATCCCTGCGCGTACGAGGGGTGCGAACCCCCGGGCGCGACCGCGATGAAGCTCGTTGCAAAGGACGGGAGCACGACCTCCTGGGGCTTCGGGTCGAGGCTGTCGACGATCTCCTCGACGGTGATGAGCGACCGCTTCGCGGCGAGGACCGCCTCCTTCTGCACGCCGAGGATGCCCCAGATCTGGACGTTCCCCTTCCGATCCGCGCGCTGCGCGTGGATGATCGTCACGTCGGGCGCCAGCGCGGGCACCGCGGTCAGCACCTCGCCGGTGAACGGGCAGGTGATCGGCCGGATCGAATCCGTGTGCGCCGGCAGGTCGGTGCCGACATACCCGCGGAGCACCGCGAAGGGCAGTCCGCTCGCGCCGGCGAGGTAGCGGTTCGCCATGCCGGCGTGGCTGTGCTCCTCGAGCTCGAGCGGCGAGGGCCAGGCGTTCTCCACCGCGTCGCGAAAGCGATGCAGCGAACCGACGCCGGGGTTGCCGCCCCACGAGAAGACGAGCTTGGACGCGCAGCCCATGCCGATCATCTGGTCGTAGATCAGGTCGGGGGTCATCCGGACGAGCGTGAGGTTGCGCCGCCGCTGACGGATGATCTCGTGACCGGCCGCAAACGGGATGAGGTGCGTGAAGCCCTCCATGACCAGTGTGTCGCCGTCGTGCACGACCTCGGCGACGCCTTCGGTCAGCGACACGATCTCAGCCACGTTGCGTCCTCATGATGTCCGCAGAGCGCACACTCGTCCTTTCTCCAATAGTAATTCGATGGCAAGTGCACTCGTCAACGGCTGGTTGCCTGTTGCCACAGCGATATGATACGTTCATTCACAGAACTGGAGTTCGCTATGCGAACATTTAGCATCGCGTTAAGAATGGGGTGCGCGCCATGCCGAACGAGGACGTCAGAGCGGACGGGGTATCAATCGTCGACCGCCTCATCGGTGACCGTCAGGTGTCTCGTCGCAGCGTCCTCAAGGCGCTCGGCGCCGGCTCGGTCTCGATGGTTGCCGGCGGCATCCTGGACGCCTGCGGCTCACTCGGCAACACGGGTGGATCCTCCAGCGCCGGCACGATCAAGATCGGGTACGTCAGCCCGCTGACAGGCCCCGCGGCTGGATTCGGCGAGCCCGATCCATACGTCGTCTCGCTCGCCCGCAAAGCGTGGGCCAACGGCCTGACCGTCGGGTCGAAGAAGTACGACGTCCAGATCATCACCGAGGACAGCCAGTCCGGGCCACGCGCCCAGCAGGCGGCCTCCGACCTGATCAACACCTCCAACGTCGATCTGCTCCTCACCACATCCGCGCCTGAGACGGTCAACCCCGTGTCGGATGCGGCAGAGGCGGCCGGCGTGCCGTGCATCTCGACGGTGGTGCCGTGGGAGGCCTGGTACTTCGGACGGCAGGCGAACCCTGCGGCGCCGGTTCCGTTCAAGTGGACCTACCACTTCGCATTCGGCGTTCAGCAGTTCGCCAACGCGTACACCAAGCTCTGGCCGCAGGTCCAGACCAACAAGGTCGTCGGCGTGATGTGGCCGAACGATGCTGACGGCAACGCGATCCGCGGTGCGCTCGGCCCGCTCCTCAAGAAGGCCGGCTACACCATCATCGACCCTGGTGCGTATGCCGACGGCAGCACCGACTACACGGCGCAGATCTCGCTCTTCAAGAGCAAGAACTGCGAGATCTTCAACACCTTCCCGATCCCTCCCGACTTCGTGACGTTCTGGGAGCAGGCGGCACAGCAGGGCTACAAGCCGAAGATCGCGCAGATCGCCAAGACGGGGTTGTTCCCGTCCCAGGTCGAGGCGCTCGGCTCGCTCGGCAATGGACTTGCGAGCGGCGTCTACTGGGCACCGACCTGGCCGTACTCGTCATCACTGACAGGCATCAGCTCGGCGGACCTCGCCACCGGGTACGAGGCAGCATCCAACAAGGAGTGGAACCAGCAGGCGGGTGCCAGCCTCGCGCTCTTCGATGTCGCGAACGCCGCGCTCAAGGCGAGCGGTGATCCGAAGAACAAGCAGGCGGTTGCGACAGCGATGAAGACCCTTGCGGTCGACACGCCGCTGGGGCACCTCGTCTGGGGTGGGACGGCAACGCCGCCGAACGTCGTTGCGACTCCGATCATCGGCGGTCAATGGGTCGCGACACCGGGGACTGCATACCCGATCAACTTCGTGATCTGCGAGAACTCGAGCGATTCCAACGTCCCCATTGCGGCGACACTGACCGCTTACAGCTAAGACTGGGGCGCGTATCGTCGTGCCGATGTCCGATCCTCTGCTCGAGGCGAGCGGCATCGCCCAGCGATTCGGCGCGCTGATCGTGCTCGACGGGGTCGACTTTGCGCTCGGAACCGCGGAGTCGGTGGGCGTGGTCGGCCCCAACGGCGCCGGCAAGACGACCCTGCTGAACATCCTCGCGGGATCGCAGCGTCCGACGTCGGGACGCGTGCGCTATCAGGGAACCGACGTCACCGGCGTCCGCGCCGATCGCCGCTGCCGCATGGGCATCGGCAGAACGCACCAGATCCCGCGGCCGTTCGTCGGCATGACGGTGTTCGAGAACGTCCTCGTCGGAGCGATGCTCGGCGCCGGCCGGCGCGGCGCCGACGCCCACACACGAGTGGTCGACGTGCTCGAGACGTGCGGTCTCGTCCAGACGGCGAACCGCCGTGCGGCCGACCTCGGACTGCTCGATCGCAAGCGACTCGAGCTGGCACGCGCGCTCGCAACCGATCCCAAGGTGCTGTTCCTGGACGAGATCGGTGGCGGCTTGACCGATGCCGAGGCGCTCGAACTGGTCGCGACGATCCAGCAGCTCCGCACGCGTGGGATCGCGATCATCTGGATCGAGCACATCGTGCACGTGCTCGTGCAGGCGATCGATCGACTGATCTGTCTCGACGCCGGCCGCATCATCGCCGACGGCCTCCCCAAGGACGTGCTCGCGGACTCACGGGTCATCGACGCCTACCTCGGTGCGGCCGCGCCATGAGCCTGCTCGAAGTGCGCGCCGTCGACGCGCAATACGGGTTGCTGAACGCAGTTCGCGGGGCGTCGCTGACCATCGAGGAGGGTGAGACTCGAGCATTGGTCGGGGCCAACGGCGCAGGCAAGACGACGCTGCTCCGCACCATCGCGGGCGCTCACCGGCCTGTGGCCGGGAGCATCGTCTTCGACGGTGTCGACATCACGAACGTCCCCGCGTACCGTCGTGTCGGCCTCGGAATCGCGCTCGTGCCCGAGGGCCGCCGGCTCTTTCCGGGCCTCTCCGTCGAGGAGAATCTCAGCGTCGCGGGCGGGAAGCGACGCGGCGGCGACTGGACCGTCGATCGAGTGCTCGATGTGTTCCCGATGCTGCGCGAGCGGCGCAGGCAGCGCGCCGCGACGCTGTCCGGTGGCGAGCAGCAGGCAACCGCCATCGGCCGCGCGCTCATGTGCAACCCGCGCCTCATCCTCCTCGACGAGGTGTCGCTGGGGCTGTCGCCCGTCGCGGTGAACGCGGTCTACGACTCGCTCAAGACGCTCATCGCCGGCGGCACGACGGTCGTGCTCGTCGAGCAGGACCTGAGCCGGGCGCTCGGCGTTGCGTCGCGCGTGACCTGCATGCTGCACGGCGAGGTCGTGCTCGAGGGTGCCGCGTCCGAGCTGACGCGCGAGCAGATCACCGCAGCGTACTTCGGCGCGCAGCGCGCCACGGGCGCCGGAGCGGCGTCATGACGTGGGTGAACGCGATCGTGCAGGGAGTGCTGCTCGGTGGCTTCTACGCGCTGCTCGCGTGCGGGCTCTCACTGATGTTCGGCGTCATGCGCATCATCAACCTGGCGCACGGCGACATCGCCGTGGTCGGCGCGTACCTCGTCTGGCTGCTGGCGACGCAGCTCTCGATCTCGCCGTTCCTCGCCGCGCTGGTGGTGATCCCCGGGATGTGGATCGTCGGGTATGCGATGTACGTGCTCCTCCTGGAGCGCAGCCGTCGCGCCGGGCTGCTCGTCCCGTTGCTGACCACGTTCGGCCTTGCAATCGTCATCGAGAACGTCCTCCTCCAGGTGTTCTCGCCGGATGTGCATTCGCTGCTGAGCAGCACCGGGACGCTTGCGACGGCGAGCGTGAGCGTCGGTGGTGGCCTGTCGATCTCCGCGCTCGGGACACTCATCTTCGCGACCGCGGTCGTGGTGCTCACCGGCCTGCACCTCTTCCTGTCCCGCACGAACGCGGGTCGTCAGATGCGGGCCACCGCCGAGGATCCCGACGCGGCCGAGCTTGTCGGCATCAACGCACGAGCGGTCTACGCCCGCGCCACCGCGATCGCGGTCGCGACCGCCGCGCTCGGCGGCATGTTCCTCGCGATCCGCTCCACCTTCGATCCGTCGACGGGGCCGACGCAACTGATCTTCGCGTTCGAGGCAGTGGTGATCGGTGGCTTCGGGTCCGCATCGGGAACGCTCATCGGCGGCATCGTCCTCGGTGTCGCGCAGGTGATCGGCGAGCAGGTGAACCCGCAGTACGCGGTGCTGTTCGGACACCTCGTGTTCCTGGCGGTGCTCGCCGCGCCGCGAGTCGGGATCCTCGCGCGACGGAGTCAGAGCCTGTGATCCGGCCGCGCAGCGCACCGCTCATCGGAGCGTTCCGGGTGCAACGCTGGACGCGCGTGTCCATGGCGTCGGTCGCCATCACGCTGCTCGTCATTGTGCTGCTCGCCGTGGTGCCGTTCCTGTTCGGCGCGGACGTCGACGAGCAGCTGACCGTTCTGCTGACCTTCGTGATCCTCGCGGTGATGTGGAATGCCCTGGCCGGGTACGGTGGGCTCATCTCGGTCGGGCAGCAGGCGTACATCGGACTCGGCGCGTACGGCACGATCTTTCTCACGCAGCACGGCTTCACGCCGTATCTCGCGATGATCATCGCCGGTCTCGGCGCCGGCGCAGTCGCGATCCCGACGTCGTTCCTCATGCTGCGCCTGCGCGGCGGGCAGTTCGCGATCGGGATGTGGGTGGTCGCCGAGGTGTTCGCCATTCTCGTGTCGCTCGACTCGAGCCTCGGCGGGGGAACGGGTGTGTCACTCGTCGGGCTCAACGTGTTCGCACCCGGATACCGTCAGGCGTATACGTTCTGGATCACACTGGCTGCCGCGACGGTCCTGCTCGGGCTTGTCTTCTTCCTGCTCCGGCGGCCGATCGGCACCTCCCTGCAGGCCGTGCGCGACGACGAGGAGGCTGCCGCGTCCCTTGGTGTCAACGTCGTCCGCTCCAAACGCGTGCTGTTTGTTGTCGCGGCGGTCGGGTGCGGTATCGCCGGTGCGCTGTACCTCGCCAACACGCTGTTCATCCAGACCGGCTCTGTGTTCGGGGTGCAGTGGACCGCATACATGCTGTTCATGGTGCTGGTCGGTGGTCTCGGCACCTTCGAGGGACCGATCCTGGGAGCGGTCATCTTCTACCTGATCCAGGCGAACTTCGGCAACAGTGGCGCGTGGTACTTCATCGGACTGGGCGCGGTCGCCATCGCGTTCGCGCTCTTCCTGCCCAACGGCCTCTGGGGTGCGATCGATCGCCGCCTGCGGTTGCGATTGCTCCCGGTGGGTTACACACTACGAAGGCTGAAAACACCGTCCCCCGAGGCGCCGGAACCGCCGGCACCCGAAGGATGAGTCACGACGCAATGCGAGCAATCCGCGAGAGCACCTGGAGGACGGGATCATGACCACGCAGACAGTCAACGGCAACGTGCGCGCGTGCACGCAGTTCATCGGCGGCGAATGGGTCGACGCGTCGGATGGGCGCACCTTCGACGACCTCGATCCCTTCACCGGCAACACCGTCGCGCGTGTCGCTGCCGGTTCGCGCGCCGACGCCAGGCGCGCCGTCGACGCAGCGGCGGCGGCGTTCCCTGCGTGGTCGCAGACGCCGGCCGCCGTGCGCCAGGGCATCTTCCTCAAGGCTGCGGACGTGCTCGAGTCCCGTCGCGACGAGATCGTCGGCTGGCTCGCACGCGAAACCGGGTGCAGCTTCGGCTTCGGCATGTTCCAGATGGGATTCGTCCCCGGCCTCTTCCGTCAGGCTGCCGGAGCGGCATACGCGCCGCTCGGTCAGATCCTGCCGACGGACATGCCCGGCGCGATGGCGATGGCGATCCGCAAGCCCGTCGGTGTCGTCGGCGCCATCGCACCGTGGAATGCCGCGCTCATCCTCTCGGCTCGCTCGATCTGTGCACCGCTCGTCTTCGGCAACACCGTCGTCCTCAAGCCGTCGGAGGAGTCCCCGTACAGCGGCGGTCTCGTCTGGGGCGAGATCTTCGCCGAGGCGGGATTGCCCGCGGGCGTGCTCAACATCGTCACGCACGCACCCGGGGAGGCGGCGGCGATCGGCGACGAGCTCGTCGAGAATCCGAAGGTGCGGCGCATCAACTTCACCGGCTCGACCGCGACCGGCCGCCGCCTTGCCGAGGCTGCGGGACGCAACCTGAAACGTATGGTGCTCGAGCTCGGCGGGCAGAACCCGCTGATCGTGCTCGACGACGCCGACCTGGACTACGCCGTCGACGCCACGGCGTTCGGCGCCTTCCTCCATCAGGGCCAGATCTGCATGTCCGCGCGGCGCATCATCGTCGAGCGTCCGATTGCCGATGCGTACATCGAGAAGCTGACGCGCAAGACCGCGGGGCTCAAGCTCGGCGATCCCAGGGAGATGGACACGATCATCGGTCCGCTCATCAATCCCGCGGCGCTCGCGACCGTCAAGCGGCGCGTGGACGCTGCCACGGCTGCCGGCGCTCGCGTGCTCACCGGCGGCGCGGCGGTCGGCGCGTGCTACCAGGCGACGCTGGTGATGGACGTTCCCGCGGACTCCGAGCTTGCGAACACCGAGACGTTCGGGCCGGTGGCGACCATCGAGATCGTCGACAACGAGGATGAGGCGGTGGCTCGAGCCAACGACACGTCCTACGGGCTGGCGTCGGGCATCATCACGAGCGACCCGGACCGCGGCATGGCGCTGGCCAACCGCATCGAGGCAGGCATCGTGCACGTCAACGACCAGCCGGTCCACGACGAGCCGCAGATGCCGTTCGGCGGCGTCAAGGACAGCGGGTGGGGGCGCTTCGGTGGGACCTTCGCCATGGACGAGTTCACCGAGCTGCGATGGATCACCGTGCAGACCGGACGCCGGCCGTTCCCGTTCTAGCCACGCGCGCGCAGCGATCGACTCGGGCCGGCTGACCCGTGCGCACCCAGGTTGGCATCGTCGGTGCCGGACCCGCCGGGCTCATGCTCGCCCGTCTCCTGAGCCTGCAGAGGATCGAGTCCGTGGTGCTCGAGACGCGAAGCCGCGCCTACGTGGAGCACCGGGTTCGCGCGGGTGTGCTCGAGCAGGGCAGCGTGGACCTGCTCGACGCCGCCGGCGCGGGCGCGCGGATGCGCAGCGAAGGCCTTGTCCACCGTGGCATCCAGCTGCGGTTCGGTGACGCGGACCATCGCATCGATTTCAGCGAGCTCACCGGCGGCCGCAGCATCACGGTGTACGGACAGCAGGAGGTGGTCAAGGATCTGATCGCACTGCGGCTGACATCCGGGCAGCCGATCATGTTCGAGGTGAGTGATGTCGAGCTGCACGGCATCGACAGCGACCGCCCGTCGATCACCTATCTGCTCGACGGCCGGCGTGAGACGCTCGAATGCGATGTCATCGCAGGCTGCGACGGATTCCACGGCGTGTCACGCGACAGCATCCCGGAATCGGTGCTCACCGCGTACGAGCGCGAGTACCCGTTCGCGTGGCTGGGAATTCTCGCGACCGTCGCACCGTCATCCGAGGAATTGATCTACTGCTACCACGAGCAGGGCTTCGCCCTGCTCAGCATGCGCTCACCCACGGTGAGTCGCCTCTACCTGCAGGTTGGCGCACACGAGCGGATCGAGGACTGGAACGACTCGCGGATCTGGGAGGAGTTGCAGACCCGTTTCGCGCTGCCCGGGTGGTCCCTGCGGGAAGGACCGGTCACCGAGAAGGCGATCTCCGCGTTGCGCAGCTTCGTCGTAGAGCCGATGCAGTTCGGGCGCCTGTACCTGTGTGGCGACGCGGCGCACATCGTCCCGCCGACCGGCGCAAAGGGGATGAACCTCGCACTGCGCGATGTCAGCGTGCTCTCCGTGGCGTTGACGGCCTTCTACCGTGACGGGAGCACGGCGTTGCTCGACGCCTACTCGGCTCGCTGTCTCCGGCGCGTCTGGCGTGCCCAGCACTTCTCGTGGTGGATGACATCGATGCTGCATCAGTTTCCCGACACCGACGCCTATCAGGCGCAACTGCAGCTGGCGCAGCTCGACTACACGGTCAACTCCCGCGCAGCGTCGACGAGCCTCGCGGAGAACTACGTCGGATATGAGTGGACCGAGTCGTGACGGAACGGCGCACCGCGGCGGAGCTGACGCAACGAGCGGTCGACAGCCTTCAGGCATGCCCGGATCCCCGGCTGCGGGAGCTGCTCGGCAACCTGATCCGCACGCTCCACGAGTTCGCCGTCGAGAATGCGCTGACCGAGGCGGAGTGGTTCGCCGCGATTCGCTTCCTCACCGAGGTGGGGCAGACGTGCGACGAACGGCGCCAGGAGTTCATCCTCCTTTCGGACACGCTCGGCCTGTCCATGATGGTGGATCTCGTCAACCACGAGTCCGGGGGCACTGCGACCGAGTCAACCGTGCTCGGGCCCTTCTACGTCGCCGACTCGCCGTGGCGTGAGAACGGGGATGCGATCACCGGCGATCTCGGCTCGCAACCGCTGCTCGTGACCGGTCATGTCCGCGACATGCACGGCCGGCCGCTTGCGGGCGCCGTGGTCGACGTGTGGCAGAACGCGACGAACCGCCTCTACGCGGTGCAGGATGAGCAGCAGCCACCCGACAACCTGCGCGGCCGTTTCCGCACCGGCGCGGATGGCGCCTTCGCGTTTCGCACGGTCCGTCCCGTCGACTACCCGATCCCCGACGATGGACCGGTCGGCCGGATGCTGAAGGCCACCCGACGCCATCCCTGGCGTCCCGCGCACATCCACGTGATCGCATCGGCGGAGGGCTGCGTGCCGGTGACGACGCACATCTTCGACTCGGAGAGCACGTACCTCGACTCCGACGTCGTGTTCGGCGTCAAGGAATCCCTCGTGCACACGTTCGCGGCACACGACCCGGCGCGTGAATCAGCGCCACCGGGGATCCATGGACCGTGGTACACCGCTGACATCGACATGGTGCTGGAGCCGATCGCCGAGTAGCGGAAGGCTAGTCCGCCGGCCCCGTCAGCCCTTCCATCTGCTCCTGCAGCCGGCGCATCCCTCGCAACCAGCGCTCCTCGTCGTCGGTCTTGCGCTGCATCCACGTGCGCGCGATCGGATCGGAGATCACCAGGAACCGCTCGGCGCGGACGGCGTCGACCACCGAGTCCGCGACTTCCTCGGGCTCCTTGATCGGGCCCGCCACCATGGCTGCGAATGACGGATCCGCCGCCTCGAACATCGGCGTACGAACCCCGAGCGGCGCGATCAACGACACGCGGATCCCGCGGTGGTGGTACGTGATGGAGAGCCACTCGGCAAGGCCGACCACCGCGTGTTTCGTTGTCGCGTACACCACGTTGCCGTGGCTGGTGAGGATGCCCGCCATCGACGCCGTGTGGACGAGGTACCCGGAGCCGCGGGCGAGCATCCCGGGCAGGACCGCGCGCACCCCGTGCACGTGCGCCATGACGTTGATCGCCCACTGATCGTTCCAGACGTCCGGCGTGGTGCTGAGAATGCCGGCGCCGGTCGCGATCCCCGCATTGCTGAAGAGGATGTCGACGGGACCGAGTCGCGCCTCGACGCCGGCGATCATGTGATGCACCGCCGGCTCGTCACTGACGTCGCACTCGAACGCGATGCCCCCGATCTCCGCCGCCACTGATTCGCTCCCGTGACGGTTGCGATCGACGACCGCGACTCGCGCGCCGGCGGCGGCGAATGCACGGCAGGACGCCGCGCCGATGCCGCTGGCGCCGCCGGTGATCACCACCACCTTGCCGGTCAGCTCGATGGCGCCACCCCCTCGAGCCACTGCAGCGCGCCCGTGGCGCTGCGATCCGGCGGAAACACCGGGTGGATCACGTCAGTGCTTGACCTCCTCGGGGAGCTCATACCACCGCAGGCGCTCACCGACCCGGCTCCGCAGTTTCCAGGACCGCGACTTCGGCGCATCCTCGACGGCCTGCAGCACCGCTGCGACCTGTTCGCCGACGTTGTGCGCGGGCGCCGACGGCTGAACCTGTGCCCAGAGCTCGCCGACCTTGCGCGCATTGCGCTCGAACGTGTGGCAGAACCCCCAGTCCTTGCCGAGCACGTCGCGAAGCCGGGGCAGGCTCACACCGTCAGCGTCCGAGTCGTCCTCGGTCAGCGCGTGATCCGCGAGGATGCAGAGCGCGTCACCGAGGTCCTTGCGGTTGATCTCCCAGACCTGCAGCTTCGTGAGCAGGAGGTCCGCCAGGGTAACCGTCGGTTCGGGTCCTTCGAGGCGCCCCCGAAGATCGAGCTTGTGCGACATCACCAGCTCGTCGATGACGACGTCGATCGACCACCGCCCGGCAGGCTCCTGGTAATACAGGCGCGTCGCACCGTGCAGGCCGTTGAAGAACTGATCCGGCAGGTAGCCCTGCGTCACGAGGAGGGCTTTGAACTTCAGCCCCGAGCCGGAGCTCACGGCGAAGTCCATGTCGTCATACGACCGAGCGAAGACACCCGCGCGCACGCTGGGACTGCGCACCCAGACGGCCAGGCCGCCGATGAGCCGGGCACCGAGTCCCAACTCGACGCACGCCACCGCCAGACGGCGTGCCTCTTCGCGGATATCGGACAGGATCAGCGTTTCGTTGTCAGACATCAGCTGACGCCGCGCACCATCCCGACATAGTAAGGGCGGCCGGTGGCATCACCGGCCGCCCTTAGCCAAGGGGGGGATACGGTCACTCCGGCGGGAGTTCCTTGTACACAAATTTGATGTTGATGCCCTGACTCGATCGGACCATGCGCGGGATGTAATAGAGAAGCGCGCCTCCGACGATCAGTCCTGCCAGCCACGCCGGGATCCACCACCAGTCGTCGCGGTTGCCGTTCATCACCGAGAGTGGGTTGATGAATGAGATCGCGATCATGCCCACGAATTCTGCGATCGACAGGAACCCGACGATGTAGAGCACGGGGATGCCGAGAAGCCTGACGTTGGCCGGCGACCCCTGGTACAGATCCGGCCGTCGTAACGGCAGGGCGATCGCCGCCACGCCGACGATGATCACGGCGAGCGCGCCGGCGAGCACGATCAAACCGAGCACCAGCTGGAACTGATTGCCGACGACGCTCCAGACGACCAGTGCCGCGATGATCAGGTTGGTCACCAGGATCGCGTTGACGGGCGAGTGGGTCCGCTCGTTCACGTTCGCCAGGCCCTCGGGCATGAGGCGGTCGAATGACCATGCGAAGAAGGACCGGATCGGCATGAACGTGTTCGCGATCATCGACGGCAATGACCAGAACAGGAACGACCCCATGATGATGATCGTGAGGATCGGCGTGTTGAACACCAGCGCTGCGAGGAAGGGATAGAACGGACCGGACGGGATCTTGTACGCAGAGCTCGCGGCGTTGAGCGCGTAGACGAAGTTGTATCCCGCGACGCGGAAGAGCACCAGCACGCCGATGACGAGGAGGACCGTGTCCCAGCCGAGCGCGCCGAACATCACCGACAGCTGACGGCGGCGGTTCGATGCGCTCTTCAGCTCACCGGACATGTACACGGACCAGAAGTTCCACATCATGAAACCCTGGATCGAGAAGAGCGTCGGGAATGTCGCCGCTCCGTTCCAGAAGTTGGGCGCCGCCGATGACGCGCCCGGCGCTCCGGCGATGACGGCTGCGACGTTGCCACCGCCAAAGCTCTTGTTGAGCGCGTCGAAATGTGAGAAGAAATCCGTCTGGCTGCCGACGAGCAGCACGATGAACGCGACAAGCGTGCCCACCATGGCGATGAGGAATGAGTAGTTCTGCCAGCGGAAGGTCGCCTTGGTGCCGCTGATGAGGATGAAGGTCTGGAGCACGACCATGAACAGCGACGCCCCGAGGATCCACCATTGATCCGTCTGGAACGCGTTTCCCCAGTCCACGAAGTGGCTGTTGTTGAAGATGGCGCCCAGTGCAACGAGCACCGGGCCGAGCGCGAGCACCGAGAAGAACTTGGCGAAGAACGCCGCCCCGAGCAGGCCGCCCATGATCATGCAGAGGTTGGAGATGAGTGCCAGTGGCGGGGCGAGCACGCGACTCACCCACACGTAGTCGCCACCAACTCTCGGCATGCTCGCGCCGAGGAGCGCGAACATGATGAGGACCGGGATGTTGATGAGCGCGACGAGTATCAGGACCCCGACGACGTCTGCACCCGGGAACGCGACAAGCGCGAAGAAGATCGAGTACGCGATCGTCGATCCGACCGGCGCGGAGATGACCGCGTTGAAGATCGTTGCATCGACGGCGGACGCCGAGCGCACCAATCCGGTGCTGTTTCGGACGAAGAGCCTGCTTGCGGATGCCATCGCTACCCTCCGGTGCGGCTGACCGCCCCCAACTTGACATGACCGTCGAAAGCAGGCAGAGTTGAACACAATCGAACACCACTGTCAAGCGTCTTCGGACACGGAGGGACACCTTCCGGTCAAGACCTGACAGGGAGCAGGACCACAGACGCGGAGGAGACGCGGACGTGTTAGCGGTGGAACGTCGCTTGAAGGTGTTGGAACGCGTCGCCGAGGACCAGGCAATCGAGGTCAGCACGCTGGCCCGCGATTTCGCGGTTTCGGAGATGACCATCCGGCGCGATCTGCGCCGTCTCGAGCGCGACGGGTTCGTCCGCCGCACCTACGGCGGAGCGACGACTCACCTCGTGCGCATGTTCGAGGTGGGGGCCAATGCCCGCACGCTTCACCACGCGAAGGAGAAGCGCCTCATCGCCAAGCGGGCCGCGGAACTGACCGTCGGCATCCGTTCGATGTTCCTCGGAATCGGCACGACCGTCGAGCAGTTCGCTCGCCTGCTCCCGGCCCGCGAGGACCTGATGGTGGTCACGCCGTCGCTCGCCGTCGCCAGCCTGCTCGGCACGCGCAACGTACGCGTGATCATCGCGGGCGGCCTGGTTCGCCAGGACGAGCTGACATGCATCGGCGCAACCGCCGTCGAAGCGGTTCGCCGTTACAACACCGACGCTGCGGTGATCGGCGCCGCCGGCGTGTCGGCGCGACGCGGCGTCACCGAGCTCGACGACCGCGACGCCGACGTGATCCGCGGCGGCCTCGAGCGAACCGAACGGATCATCGTCATCGCAGACGGGTCGAAGTTCGGAGCGGTCGCCCTGAGCACGGTGGTTCCGCTCGAACAGGTGTCCACGATCGTGACTGACGCGAGCGCCGACCCGGATGAGATCGAGCGCATCGAGCGCGGCGGGGTCGAGATGGTCATCGCAACCGGGGAGAGCACCGCCATGTCGCCATCGCAGAACGGGCGACGACGGAGCGCCGACATCAGAGTGCAGGCGTGAGCCTCCTGCGTCGTCTCTTCGGCGTCGACAAGCCGATCATCGCGATGCTCCACCTCCCCGCGATGCCCGGGCGCCCCCGCCACGACCGCGCGGCCGGCATGTCCCAACTGGTGGACATCGTCGGCCGCGATCTCGAGGCGCTCCAGGGTGCGGGCGTCGATGGATTCCTCTTCTGCAACGAAGCCGACATCCCATACCAGATCGGGGTCGGTGCCGAGGCCGTCGCCGGGATGGCGGCCGTCATCGGTGAGGTCCGGTCGCGCGTCTCACGTCCGTTCGGCGTCGACCTCGTGTGGGATCCGATCGCCAGCCTCGCCGTCGCGCGGGCGACCGGCGCCTCGTTCGTCCGTGAAGTGTTCACCGGCGTCTTCGAGAGCGACCTCGGCATCATGCGCCCGGACTTCGGGGCGATCGCCGCGTACCGCGAGCACATCGGAGCGAGCTCAGTCGCGATGTTCTCCAACATCACACCCGAGTTCGCGAGCAGCCTCGGCACGCGCTCGCTCGCGGCGCGCGCGCGCAGCGCGGCGTTCCTCGGTGTCGATGCGATCCTGATCAGCGGCCAGATCACCGGGACCGCAGCCAATCTTCGCGACCTGCTCGAGGCCAAGACGGCGGTGCCCGGCACGCCCGTGCTCGCCAACACCGGCGTGCGAGCGGAGACGGTCGACGAAGTGCTCGCCGTCGCCGACGGTCTGTTCGTCGGAACCAGTCTCAAACGCGACGGTGTGACCTGGAATGCCGTCGATCCGGAGCGCGCAAGTCGCTTCATGACAGCGGTGCACCGCGTGCGCGAGGCGGTCCCGGCCTGACATGGCCAAGACGCGGATCTATTTCGTCAGCGACCTCCACGGCTCGAGCGTCTGCTTCCGGAAGTTCGTCAACGCGGCGAAGGTGTACGAGCCCAACGTGATGATCCTCGGCGGTGACGTGGCCGGGAAGGCGATCCAGTCGATCGTCCGCGCGCCCGCCGGCCACTTCCACTGCCGGTTCATCGGCACCGACTACGACGTCGTCGAGGGCCCCGAGCTGGTGGCGCTCGAGAAGCTCATCTCCGACCACGGCTACTACCCGTACACAGCGGATCCGGGCGAGCTCGAGGCGATGGAGGCGGACGGTGGCCTCGATCCGCTGTTCCTCCGGCTCATGCGCCTGCGGCTCACGGAGTGGCTCGAGATCGCCGACGAACGCCTGCGTCCGCTGGGCATCCCCCTCTACTTCATGCTCGGCAACGACGACCCTGAGGAGCTGGGCGCGCTGCTCGACGGAGCGCCGTGGGGAACGAATGACGACGGCAAGGTCGTCTGGCTCGACGACGAGCACGAGATGATCAGTTGCGGCTACTCGAACGTCACCCCGTGGCACACGTATCGGGAGCAGACCGAGCTCGAGCTCAAGGCGTCGATCGACGCCATGGCGCCTGCGCTGCGACACCCGGAACGGGCGGTGTTCAACCTGCACGCCCCGCCATTCGGATCCCAGCTCGATGAGGCGCCGAAGCTCGACGAGAACCTGACCGTGCAGGCAGTGCTCGGCCAGGTGCAGATGGTGCCCGTGGGGAGTACGGCCGTTCGCGATGCGGAGCAGACCTATCAGCCGCTGCTCGGACTCCACGGCCACATCCACGAGGCGTCGGGAATTCGACGCATCGGACGCACGGTCGTCATCAACCCGGGAAGTGACTACTCGACGGGCGCGCTGAACGGCGCGCTGGTCACGCTCGACGGCGACAAGGTCAAGGCGCAACAGCTGGTTCGCGGATAGTCGCGAGGTGGCACGCCCGCATCTCGACGCTCTCGTCTCGATTGACGTCGGCACGTCCGGTGCGCGCGCCACGGCCTTCGACACATCGGGCGGGCGCCTCCTCGAGGTGCGCAGGTCGTACCCGACGAGCATGCCGTACGACGGGTGGGCGGAACAGGACGCGGCCGGCTGGCGCGACGCGTCGTTGTCAGCGCTCGGAAAGCTGATCGCCGAGCTCGGACCCAGCCATTCGATCCACGCGATCGGGCTCACCGGCCAGTGCCCGTCGATCGTGCCGATCGATCGCCGTGGCAGACCGCTCCGGCCCGGGATCATCTATCGCGACAACCGCGCCGTCGCCGAGGCGGAAGCGTTCCGCAGGCAGTTCGGCGACGAGTACCTCCACAACCTCACCGGTCATGTGCCCGCCGCGTTTCACGTCGCCGCGAAGATCCTCTGGATCCGTGCACACGAGCCCGACGTCTTCAAGGCCGCCGGACTCTTCCTCGAGCCGACCGAGTTCCTTACGCTGACGCTCACCGGCGAGACGGTCACGGACTGGACCATGGCGGCGGCGAGCGCGCTGCTCGATCTGCGCAGACGCGCGTGGGCGGAGGATCTCGTCGAAGCGGTGGGGCTCGATCTGTCGCAGCTACCGGTCCCACACCCATCGTGGTCCGTCATCGGTGAGCTGAAGCCGGCACTGGTGCGCCGGTTCGGTCTCTCGCGAACCATCCCCATCGTCGCCGGCGCGGGCGACAGCATCGCGTGCGCCTTCGGTGCAGGCGTCGCATCGCCGGGACCGGCCAGCGAGATGGCGGGGAGTTCGACGTGTCTCAACACTGTGATCAGCCAGCCGTCTCGCGACCTCACGGTGACGCACTACCCGAGCGCCGTCGGGCCGAGCGGCTACGTCACCGAGGTCGGGATCAACACGGCCGGTGAAGCGGTGGACTGGCTCGCCGCGCTGATGTACGGAGGGCGAACCGGGCGGCCGCGCAGCGAGGACTTCGAGCTCCTCGATCACGAGGCGGCCGAGGTGCCACCGGGTGCCGACGGACTCCTCTTCATCCCGGTGCTCGGTGACGGCGAGCGCGACGACCCGATGCTGCGCGGTGCGGCACTCGGTCTGTCGATCCGCCACGACCGCAAGGCGTGGGCTCGTGCGACGTTCGAGGGCGTCGCATTCGCCATCCGCGCACACCTGGAGGGTCTCGGCCGCGCCAGCACGCCCGTGACCGAGCTGCGCGTCTCCGGCCGTCCCGCCTCCCTGCAGACCTGGTCGCACATCAAAGCCGATGTGCTCGGCATCCCGGTGTCGCGCGTGCCCGGCGACGCAACCGCCGCCGGGGTGGCGCTGCTCGCCGGGCTTGGCGTCAGGGTGTACTCGAGCCCCGAGCAGGCGATGGCCACCGCGTGCCGGCGGGACTCGCCGGTCGAGCCTGATGCTGCCAACCACGACAGATACGAGGCGATCTACGGGCACTACCGGTCGGTCGTCACCTCGGCGACGCTCCGCGTCGGCGCCCGTTCGATGTCACCGGCAGATGACCCGCACCGTCACTCGGAAGGGTTCGGATGAACGTGCATCTCGGCATCAACTCGTGTTTCGCGCTGAAGCGCTGGCCGCGACCCGCCGACTGGGCGTCCGTGGTGCGCAATGACCTTGGTCTCGACCTCGTCGAGCTGTCACTCGACCTCATCGAGGGAACCGACACGTTCGCAGGCCGCCGCGACGCGATCGAGCGCACCCGTTCAGCGCTCGACGCCAACGGGCTCACGGCCCACGCGACCTTCACCGGGCTCGCGGCGTACTCGCTCGACCTCCTCATGCATCCGGACCCAGCGCGCCGTGACGCGGCCCTCACCTGGTATCGAGGTGTCATCGACCTGACCGCCGCGCTGGGTGCCTCCGCGACGGGTGGACACGTCGGGGCCATGAGCGCCGCCGACTGGGCTTCGGCGGAACACCGGGCGCAGCGGTGGAGCGGTCTGAAGCGCGACCTCGACACGATCGCCGTGCATGCGAGGAACGCGGGGCTCGACTACCTCCTGGTCGAGAATCTCGTCGCGGTGCGCGAGCCGTCGACGATGGCGCAGATCGAGGATCTGCTCACCGACGGCGACGCCGACCACGCCCCCTGGCGGCTGTGTCTCGACGTCGGTCACCATGTCGTGCCCGGCACAGCGGGTGAGGAGCGCGACCCGTACGCGTGGCTGCGCCGCTTCGGCAGCCGCCTCGCAGAGGTGCAGCTGCAGCAGACCGACGGGCTGACCGATCATCACTGGGCTTTCACGGCCGAGCACAACGCGACCGGGCTCATCGAGCCGGCACGCCTCCTCGAAACGCTGGCGGCCGCCGGCGCGGAATCGGTCGACCTGGTCTTCGAGATCATCCCCGGCTGGGAGGACGACGACGATCAGGTGCTCGACGATCTCGTCGCATCGGTCGAACTCTGGCGCGGGGCGATCCGCGTCCACGAGCGGGGGCGCTGACGGCATGCCGGTCGTCCACGCGAACGGGCTCGACATCCACTACCGGATCACGGGCGACGGTGCCGACACCATCGTGCTCGTCAATGGGGTCGGCGACGACCTCGAGGGCTGGGCGATGCAGGTGGGCGACTTCGTCGCGGCCGGTCTGCGCGTCGTCAGCTTCGACAACCGTGGCGTCGGGCGGTCGAGCCACCCACCCGGCCCATACACGAGCCGGGAGATGGCGGCCGACACCAAAGCGCTCGCCGACGCGCTCGAGCTGGCGCCGTTCCACCTTGCGGGCGTCTCGATGGGCGGCCTCATCGCGCAGGAGTACGCGCTCGCGTATCCCGACGACCTCCGCAGCGTTGTGCTGGCCAACACCTATGCCAGACCCGACGCCTACACCCGCGCCGCGTTCGACGTCTGGCGTCAGATCGCGTCTGCGGCGAGCATGGCCGTGATGATGCGGCAGCAGGCGCCGTGGGTGTTCAGCCCGAACTTCTACGAGAAGCACCCTGCGCAACTCGCCGCCTTTCTCGAGGAGATGGAGCGCAGCGCGCAACCGGCTTCGTCGTTCGCCTCCCAGATCGGCGTGTTGCTGACCCACGACTGCACCGACCGTCTCGCGCAGCTGCACACGCCGGCACTTGTCATCGCGGCCGACGACGACATCATCATCCGGCTCTCGCTCTCGCATCGCCTGTACGAGCAACTCCCGAACGCGCGCTGGGCGATCGTCCCCGGAGGGCACGCGGCGTTTCTTGAGAATCCCGAGCCCTGGAATCGGGCTGTCATTGCGTTCATCAATCAGCACCGTTCGACGGTGCCCTGACGAGAGGAGACCGGAATGGCCCAGTCACTGGCGCAGCGGTTCGGCACCCCAAAGCCGGTGATCGCGATGCTGCATTTCCCGGCGCTTCCCGGCCGGCCGCGTCACAAGCGCGAGCTCGGGAAGGCCCACCTGCTCGACGTTGTCGGTCGCGATCTCGAGACCCTGCAGACCGCGGGAGTCGACGCGGTCCTGTTCTGCAACGAAGCTGACATTCCGTACCAGCTCGAGGTCGGACCGGAGATCCCCGCGGCGATGGCCGCGGTCATCGGCGAGCTCCGCTCATCGGTGCGCGTGCCCTTCGGGGTGAACATCCTCTGGGATGCGAAAGCGACCCTCGCGCTCGCACGCGCCACGGGCGCGACCTTCATCAGGGAGGTGCTCACCGGTGTGTACGAGAGTGACCTGGGGATGATCGCTCCGTTGATCGGCGACCTCGCCGGGTACCGCACCGCCATCGGCGCAGACGACGTCGCGCTCTTCGACAACATCTCGCCCGAGTTCAGCAGCGCGATCGGCACGCGCGGGATCGCGGACCGCGCACGCGGCGCCGCCTTCCTCGGGGTCGACGCGATCCTCATCTCCGGCCCTGCCGCAGGCGTGCCGTTCGCGATGAGTGACCTGCAGACGGCCAAGGAGGCCGTCCCCGACGTGCCCGTCTTCGCGAACACCGGTGTGAATGCCGAGCGTCTCGGAGAGATCTTCGCGATCGCCGACGGAGTCATCGTCGGGACGAGCCTGAAGGTCGACGGCATCACGTGGAGCCCCGTCGATCCGGCGCGCGCCCAGCGACTCATGGATACGGCGCGTACGATCCGCGGGAGAAGCGGCTAGGTCAAGGAGGGTGCGACGGTGGATTTCAGAACGGCGCGTGACTTTCTGCTGGCGCACCGGCCGGATTACGAGACGGCGTATCGCGACTTCCGGTGGCCGGATGGCGAGCACTTCAACTGGGCGCTCGACTGGTTCGACGTCATCGCGCGCGACAACGACCGCCCCGGGCTCTGGATCATCGACGACGACGGCACGGAGACGATGCTCTCCTTTGCGGAGTTGTGCGCCCGGTCGAATGCGCTGGCCTCCTGGCTGCGAGAGCGCGGCGTGCGGCGCGGGGATCGCACGCTGCTGATGCTCGGCAACCGCGCCGCACTGTGGGAGTGCATTCTTGCGCTGACGAAGCTCGGTGCGGTGATCATCCCGTCGGCGACCCTCCTGACGCCCTCGGACCTCGCCGACCGCGTCGAGCGTGGTCACGTCGCTCACGTGATCGCCGAGTCATCGAACACCTCCGGTTTCGTGAGCGTCGCCGGGACGTACACGCGCATCGCGGTCGGCGAACCGGTCGCGGGCTGGCTTCGCTACGACGATTTCATGAACGCCCCCGCCGAGCTCGCGCCGGACGGGCCGACTCCGGCGAGCGACCCGCTGTTCCTCTACTTCACCTCCGGCACCACCGCCAAGCCCAAGCTCGTCGAGCACACGCATGTCAGCTACCCGGTGGGTCATCTGTCGACGATGTACTGGATCGGGCTGCAGCCGGGGGACGTGCACCTCAACATCTCCTCACCCGGCTGGGCGAAGCACGCATGGAGCAACGTCTTCGCTCCCTGGAACGCGGAGGCGACGGTGCTCATCCTCAACACGGGACGCTTCTCCGCGCAGCGGCTGCTGGACACGCTCGTGCGTTGCTCGGTCACGAGCTTCTGCGCACCGCCGACCGTGTGGCGGATGCTCATCCAGGAGGATCTGCGCGCATGGCAACCGCCGCTGCGGGAGGTGCTCAGCGCAGGCGAGCCGCTCAACCCCGAGGTCATCGAGCAGGTGCGCGCCGCATGGGGGCTGACCATTCGCGACGGATACGGGCAGACGGAGACGACTGCGCAGATCGCCAACACATCAGCGCAGCCCGTGAAACCCGGGTCGATGGGACGTCCACTGCCCGGTTACGTCATCGAGCTCATCGACCCGGCGAGCGGCGTGCACGGCGACCAGGGAGAGATCTGCATCGATCTCTCGCGACGGCCGCTCGGATTGATGGTGGGATATCGCGACGACCCCGAGCAGAACGCGGATGCGATGCGAGACGGCTTCTATCACACGGGGGATGTCGCATCGCGCGACAGCGATGGCTACATCACCTACATCGGCCGCTCCGACGATGTGTTCAAGTCGTCGGACTATCGCATCTCGCCGTTCGAGCTCGAAAGTGTGCTCATCGAGCATCCCGCCGTCGCGGAGGCTGCCGTCGTGCCGTCTCCGGACCCGATCCGTCTCGCCGTCCCGAAGGCATTCATCGCGGTAGGCGCCGGGCATGCAGGCTCGGCTGAGGTCGCGCGCTCGATCTTCGAGCATTCGCGGACGAATCTCGCCGGCTACAAACGCGTCCGCCGCCTGGAGTTCGCCGAGCTGCCGAAGACGATCTCCGGGAAGATCCGTCGCGTCGACCTCCGCGCCAGGGAGCAGGTGCAGCGGGAGCTGCCTTCGAACGCTCGCGCCGAGAACGAGTACTGGGAAGAGGACTTCCCCGATCTGCGCTCCGCGCCGCGCTGAACCCTGTCAGACGTAGAAGCGGTACAGCCCCTGTGCGACGCAGCACGGCTTGTCTCCGCCTTCGCGCTCGACGATGAAATCGACGGCGACCTGGAAGCTCCCGTCGCTCGCCGTCTCCACCGACGCGAGCGTTCCGCCCGCGCGGATCCTCGATCCGACCGGTACCGGCGACGGGAATCGCACCTTGTTGAGGCCGTAGTTGACGCCCAGGCGCAGACCCTCGAACTGCAGGATCTCGTGCCACAACGGGACGAGCAGTGACAGCGTCAGGTATCCGTGTGCGATCGTGGTGCCGAAGGGCCCTGCTGCAGCGCGCCCGGCATCGACATGAATCCACTGATGATCGTCGGTCGCGTCTGCGAACGTATTGATGCGGTGCTGCGTTATCTCGCACCACCCGCTGTATCCGAGATGCTTTCCGACAAGCGCTTCCAGCTCCTCGACACTCTTGACGATTGTGGTCACCGTGTTTCCTCGTTGCGCAATTGGGACTTGTGCACCTTACCGGAACCCGTGTGGGGCAGGGACTCAACGAAGACGAATGTCTTCGGGATCTTGTAGCCGGCGAGGCGCCCGCGAAGATGCGCGATCAACTCGGCGTCGCCGGCTGCCGCGCCGGGCATGAGGACGACGAACGCCGTGCCGACCTCACCCCACGTCGTGTCGGCGACCCCGATGACCGCGGCCTCGGCCACGGCCTCGTGGTCGATGAGCGCCTTCTCGACCTCTGCTGGATAGACGTTCTCACCGCCCGAGATGTAGACATCCTTCATGCGGTCGACGATCGTCACGACACCGTCCTCATCCGCAGACGCCACATCGCCGGAACGGAACCAGCCCCCGTCGAGGAATGCCTGCTCGGTCGCCTCTGGGAGTCCCCAATACCCCTGCATGACATTCGGACCTGCGATCACCACCTCACCCGTCTCTCCGGCGCGGGCCGCGCCAAGGTCGTCGCGCAGGATCAGAACGTCGGAGAAGAAATGCGCGACGCCGGCCGCGCCGACCATCTCGCGACTGACGCGCGGATCGACCAGGAGCGCTCCTGGGGCGGTCTCGGTCATCCCGTAGCCCTGCACAAACGACAG
Organism: Candidatus Dormiibacterota bacterium; assembly: GCA_049582105.1. Classification (GTDB taxonomy): domain Bacteria; phylum Chloroflexota; class Dormibacteria; order Aeolococcales; family Aeolococcaceae; genus Palsa-851. Next base: position 52,912 of record JBAUTG010000117.1, read on the forward strand.
CCCCCGTTCGTGATACGCGTTGATCAGCGACGTCGGCACCGGCGCCCCGCCGCACAGCAGCAGACGCACCGACGAGAGGTCAGCCTCCGCCCAGCGCGGGGACTCGCTCAGCGCGGCAAACATCGTCGGCACACCGAAGAGCATCGTGACGCGCCGCTGTTCGATGACGTCGATGACCGCTGCCGCATCGAACCTCGGCTCGATGATGAGCTGTCCTCCCTTGAGCAGCGTCGGCAGGCACGTCATGTTGAGCGCTGCGGTGTGAAACATCGGCGCCGTGACCAGCGTCACCTCGTCGCTGCGCAGGTCGACGTCGACGACCACGTTGATGCAGTTCCAGATGATGTTGTTGTGACTGAGCACTGCTCCTTTCGGCTTACCAGTCGTCCCCGACGTGTACATGATCATGCACGGCGAGTCGGGGTCCACCGTGGCGATGATCGGATCGCTCGACGCGGACTCAACCTCCACCTGGTAGTCGATCGCGTCTGCGCGCCCGCCGTCAACCGCGACGAGCAGCGGACGCGTCCCGGCGACGAGCCCATCCACCGTCGCCGCGGATTCCGCACCGAAGACGAGGACCTCGGCGCCGGAGTCGGCGAGCATGAAGTCGATCTCCGCCGCCGTGAGCCGGGCATTGAGCGGCACGAAGATCCCCCCGAGGGTGCTCGTGGCGAACAGCGTCTCGAGAAACGCGGGATGATTCGGGCCGAGGTACGCGACCCTGGTGCCGCGTCGCGCACCTGCCGTGTGCAGCACGTGCGCAAGCCGTGTGACACGCGACGCCAGCTCGCCGTACGTCATCGTGCGCGATCCGAAGGTGATCGCGGGGCGCGCGGACGACTTGCGCGCCGCGCGCTGTGGCCACGAGCCCAGACCGGTCGACGGCGTGAGCGGCGTCATCCCAGTCGCAGGAGCGTGACGGCGTTCTCCTTGAGGATTCGCGGTCGCACGTCCGGTTTGATGTCGAGCGCCTCGAAGTCAGCGAGCCAGCGGTCGGGCGTGATCAACGGGTAGTCCGATCCGAAGAGCACCTTGTCCTTGAGCAACGTGTTCGCGTAGCGGACGAGCTGCGGCGGGAAGTACTTCGGTGACCAGCCCGAAAGATCGATGTAGACGTTGGGCTTGTGAGTCGCGACCGCCAGCGCCTCGTCCTGCCACGGAAATGACGGATGCGCCATCACGATGCGCAGATCCGGGAAATCGACCGCCACGTCGTCGAGATACATCGGGTTCGCGTACCGGAGCCGGATGCCCCCGCCACCTCGGACGCGCGCGCCGATCCCGGTCTGGCCGGTGTGGAAGATGGCAGGCAGTCCAAGTTCCTCGATGGCGGCATAGAGCGGGAAAGCGGATCGATCGTTCGGAGTGAACGCCTGGAGGCTCGGGTGGAATTTGAAGCCGCGCACACCGAAATCGGCCGCGAGACGTCGTGCCTCGCGGGCGCCGGGTTCACCCTTTGCCGGGTCGATGCTCGCGAAGGGGATCAGCACATCCGCATGCTCGGCGCATGCGGTGGCGATCTCCTCATTCGATATCGCCGGATGTCCCGTCGCCGCCTCCGCGTCAACCGTGAAGACGACGGCGGCGATGCGCCGCTCGCGATAGTACGCGGCGATCTCCGGAACGGTCGGCATGTGCCGGTCCGCGCCGAAATACGCTGCGGCGCCCTCGCTGAGATGCGCAGGGAGGGAGGGATGGCCGTCCGCCGACACCTCGACGTGCACGTGCACATCGATCGCGATGACTGCTTCGATATCGATCATCGCCGTGTCAGGAGCGCGTGAGAACACACTACGGGGATCTCCGGGATTCGAACTGGCCAGGCGGCGGGTGACCTGCTTTCGAGTGTAATTTACCGGTGCGCTCCGGAGTTCCGCGCTGCCGTCGACCCGGCACCGCCGGTGAGATCTGAACCGATGGCTTCGAGAGCCGGGGGCCTGATCGACCGCGCGGGGGCGCTCGCCGTCGCCGTTGCGGCGGCAATGTGGGCGGCGGACTCGTATTTCCGGCCGGCGCTGACGAAGCAGCTGTCGGCAAGTCAGATCGTCTTCGCAGAGTCACTCCTCATCGCACTGTGCTTTCTCCCCGTGGTCGGACGTGTGCACCGCGAGCTGCGGAGCCTGCCGCTGCGTCAATGGGTGGCCATGGGCGTCATCGCGCTGGGGGCGCAGGCATTCGCGACGGTGCTCTTCACGCAGGCACTCAGCTACGCCTTTCCCGCGCACGCGGCACCGGACCTCAACGTCGAGAACGAGGTCTATCTCCTGTACCTGCTGCAACCTGTGTTCGGCATCGGACTCGCGCGCCTGGTGCTGAAGGAGCGGCGCAAACCATTCTTCTGGCCCCTCGCCGCGTGCGCGCTCATCGGTGTCTACCTCATCGTCTTCCCGCAGGATCCCCTGGCACCGTTCGGATCGGTGCCCCACGGGCAGCCCATCGCGGCGCTGCTGATCCTCGGCGCCGTGCTGCTCTGGGCATCGGGCACCGTCTTCGGTCGCTACAGCCTCTCCAACGTCTCGTTCGTGACCACTGCTGCGATGCGCTTCACGCTGGCACTGCCCGCGCTGTTCGTCCTGATGCTCATCAACGGCGGCACTGCAGCGCTCGGCCAGTTCTCAGTCCATCAGATTCCGAGCTTCATCGGCATCGCGCTGATCCCCGGCCTGTTCGCGATGCTGCTCTACTACCGCGGTCTCTCGAACACCCCCGCCTCCATGGCGTCGATCGCAGAGCTCGCCTACCCGTGCACGCTGTTCCTTGTGTTCTCACTGCCACGTCCGGTGGGCATCAGCGTTCCGTTCTACGGCATCGAGATCGTCGGTGCGCTGGTCCTCGTGGCCGCGGTGACAACGCTGAACTTCCTCAAACATCGTGACGTCGTCGAGGTGCCGCCGCACCATCCCGAGGTGATCCTCGCACGTGAGGGCGGCAGCTGATGCCGCCGGCCGTGTGGATCGTGGTGCTCATCAAGGACTTCCGCACCGCCAAGACCAGGCTCGCGCCTGTGATGGCACCGCCGCAACGTCGAGCTCTCGCCGAGATGACTGCGGCACAGGCGCTCGACGCCGCTCTCGCGGTGGGACCGACCCTTGCGGTCTGCGGGAGTGCGGAAGCCGCCGGTATGGCGCGGAGCCGGGGCGCCACTGTCCTCCTCGAGCCGGAGCCCGATGGCCAGAATCCTGCCGCGCGACGAGGGCTCGATGACGTCGCTCGGCGGGGTGCTGAGTCGGCGCTGGTCATGAGCTCCGACCTGCCGCTCGTCGATGCTGCAGCGCTCCTGCGGATGCTCGCGCATGCGGACGGCACCGGCGCGATCGCGCTGGCCGCACCCGCCGCCGGCAGGCAGGGCACGAACGCGCTGTTCCTCCGTCCCCCGGGGGACTTCGACCTGCACTTCGGTGCCGCATCGCTGCCTCGCTTTGCGCAGGAGGCGAGGATCCGAGGGCGCCGCTTCATCGTCCACGACGACCCGTCGCTTGCGCTCGATCTCGACGAGCCATCCGACCTGTCCGCCTGGCGAGAGCTCGAGCCGACCGCGTGAACATCGAGCTCAGTGGCGTCGAGGGGCTCCCGGAGATACGTCCCGGCGACGACCTTGCAGCGCTGATCGTCGAGGCCGCCTCACCACTGCGCATGGGTGACGTGGTGGTCATCGCCCAGAAGGTGGTGTCGAAGTCCGAGGGCCGGTTGCGCGACCTGACCGACGTGACGCCCTCTGAGCGCGCACGGGAGCTCGCGCGGAGGCTCGTCGCCGACCCGCGCATGGTGCAGGTGATCCTTGACGAGAGCACACGGGTGGTGCGCGACGATCGAGTCCTCATCGTGGAGACTCGACAGGGATTCGTGTGTGCGAATGCGGGGGTCGACCGCTCCAACGTCGCGGGTGAGGATGCCGTGTGCCTACTTCCGATCGACTGCGACGCGAGCGCGCGTGCGCTCCAGGAACGGCTCTCGGAGCTTTCCGGAGCGCGGGTCGGCGTCGTGATCAGTGACACCTTCGGACGCGCATGGCGCATGGGTCTCGTCAACGTTGCGCTCGGGGTCGCCGGGATACCCGCACTCCTCGACTACCGTGGCCGCCCGGACGACTTCGGCATGCCGTTGCGGGCGACAGTCGTCGCCATGGCGGACGAGCTGGCTGCAGCAGCGGAGTTGCTCATGGGCAAGACGCGCCGTGTGCCGGTCGTGGTCGTGCATGGCCTCGAGCTGTTCGAAGGCGAGCCCGGGAGCGGCCAGGAGCTGGTGCGCCCACCGGAGCTGGATCTCTTCCGTTGAAGGTGGCACTGCTCTCGGGAGGCACCGGGGGCGCGAAGCTGGCGACGGGGCTTGCCGCGGTCATGCCGGCGAGCGATCTCTCGATCGTCGTGAACACCGGCGACGACGACGAGTTCTGGGGACTCCTCGTGAGCCCCGACATCGACGCGATCCTCTACCGGCTCGCCGGGGTCTTCAACGAGGCGAGCGGATTCGGCGTACGCAACGACACGTTTCAGGCGCTCGACATGCTGCGCACGCTCGGCGAGGACGCATGGTTTCAACTCGGAGACCGCGATATCGGCGTGCATCTGCTGCGGGCGATGCTGATGCGCCGTGGGCTCCGTCTGACCGAGGCGGTTGCGCACATCGCGCGCGGATTCGGCATCGAAGCGTCGGTGCTGCCGATGAGCGACGATCCGGTCCGGACGCGCGTCATCACGACCACGGGCGAGCTGAGCCTGCAGGAGTGGTTCGTGCGCGAGCGCTCGCAGCCACCGGTCCGAGGCGTGCGATTCGCCGGTGTCGAGACGGCGCGTCCCGCACCTGAGGCGCTGACCGCGGTGGTCGATGCGGATGCGGTGATCATCGGACCCTCGAACCCGCTGATCAGCGTCGACCCCATCCTCGCGGTGCTCGGTGACGCATTGGATCGCGAACGGGTGACCGTGATCTCTCCGCTCGTCGGCGGCAGGTCGTTGAAGGGCCCCACCGCCGAGATGCTGCGTCAGGTCGGCGAGGAGCCGACCGCGCTCGGGGTGGCGCGCCGCTACGCGGGGATCGCGGCGACGATCGTCATCGATCGCGTCGACGCCGGCCTGCGCGAACCGATCCACGCGCTCGGCATGCGCGTGCTCGTCGACGAGACGGTCATGGACGGGGCTGATGGCGAGCGGCGTCTGGCGTCCGCGCTGCTGCACCGTCTAGAGTGGACGGATGGCTCATGAAGGCGCGCTCGACTTCATCCGGAAGCAGCACCGGGGGGTGCTCGCCACCTACCGCAAGGACGGACAGGTCCAGCTCTCGCCGGTCCTCGCGGCCGTGGACGCGGAGTCGCGAGTGGTCATCAGCACGAGAGTGACGTCGATGAAGGCGCGCAACCTGCGACGCAATTCGCGCGCCAGTTTCTGCGCGCTCAGCGAGCGCTTCTTCGGCGCGTGGTACACCGTGGAAGGCGACGTCGAGATCCTCGAGCTTCCCGACGCGATGGAGCCGCTCGTCGACTACTACCGCGCGACGTCGGGCGAGCATCCCGACTGGGACGACTATCGCAAGGCGATGGTCAGCGAGGGGCGCGTGCTGCTGCGCCTCACCGTCGACCGCAGCGGTCCGACGCAACAGGGATAGCCGGCCCGCTCAGCCGGTGAGACGGCGCAGGCGCGGGAGCACTTCGCGCGAGTACAGCTCGAGAAAGCGGATCTGATCAGTCCCGGGCGCATGGAAGATGAGGTGCGTGAAGCCGAGGTCGAGGTACGGGCGGATGCGCTCCACGTGCTCGTCCGGATCGGTTGAGACGATCCAACGGCCGGCCGCACGGTCGGCGCTCAACGAATCGGCCAGGCGCTCCATCTCCACCGGATCCTCGACGCCGGTCTTCTCCTCCGGGGACAGTGCGAGCGCCGCCCAGTTGCGCGTGTCCTCCTTCGCCCGGGTCGCGTCGACGTCGAACGAGACCTTCATCTCGATGACTCGGTCGAGCTCGCCGGGGTCGCGGGCCGCCGCGGTCGCACCTTCGAGCACAGCGGGCAGCAGCGTCTCCGCATAGAGGTCCATCCCCTTGCCACTCGTGCAGATGAGCCCGTCAGCGACGCGTCCCGCGAGTCGCGCAGCCGCCGGACCGGCCGCAGCGACGTAGAGGGGGATCGGTGTGTGCGGCCGGTCGTAGATCGTGGCGTTGCGGGTGCGGTAGTAGGCTCCGTCGAAGGTGACGCGCTCGCTCGTCCAGAGTGTCTGGATCAGGGACACCGCCTCTTTCAGCCGTGCGAACCGCTCCTTCGTGTCGGGCCATTCGATGCCGAGCGGGGCTTCGTTCAGGGATTCACCGGTCCCGACGCCGAGCCATATCCGGCCGGGAAACAACGCCGCGAGCGTGCCCATCGCCTGTGCGACGACGGCCGGGTGGTACCGAAACGACGGCGTGAGCACGCTGGTCCCGAGCTGAATCCGGGTTGTCGCCTGTCCCGCCGCACCAAGCCACGAGAGTGAGAACGGCGCGTGCCCGCCGGTGTGCCGCCACGGCTGGAAGTGGTCGCTGATGGCGGCGGTGTCGAACCCGAACTCCTCGGCCGCAACCGTGAACGCGAGCAGGTCCGAGGGACCGAACTGCTCCGCTGAGAGCTTGTATCCGAATCGAATCGCCGGTGGCACGTGTCAATTCTCGCGTAAGCGGTCTTTGCGCCATCCGCCGCTCACCAGGTGGACACCGGGGCCTTCATGATGTCGCCGAACGAAATGCTCGACCCGTCGTCGGGGGATACGGCGACGATGCGCCGCGCCGACTCCACCTTCGCGAGCAGCGCCTCGGACGCGAAGGGCTTACCGAGGTATTCGCACTCGAGCTCGTACGCTCGATTGAGCACTTCTGCGCTGTCGAGCAGACCGGTCATGACCACGATCGGCATGCGCCCGTGGTCGGCGCTGTCGCGGACGTACCTGATCAGCGACCACCCGTCCCCGTCGGGCATGCCGATGTCGATGACCATTGCGTCGGTGCGCTTGGACAGCTCCGCCATCGCCTCGCGGATCGTCAGCGCCAGCACTGCGCGAACGCCGTTGTTCTCGAGGATCCTGCACGCGCTCGCCCCGAGTGCCTCCTCGTCGTCGACGACCACGACGCGTCGCGCCGTGATTCGGTGGTCGACGGGCGAGATGACGGTTGCGAGCGGGTACACGCCACCGTCGCCATCGTGCTGTGCGTCGGCAAGCGACCGCTCGATCATCGCGGAGTCGAGCGGCTGTGCGAAGAAGAACCCCTGGGCAAGGTCGTAGCCGGCTGCGCGCAGGTGATCGGCCTGGTCACTACGCTCGACACCCTCGATGACGGTGCGCAACTGCAGCGCTCGCACGACACCGACCACGGCGTCGAGCACGCTGCTCGCGACATGTCCGTCCGGTACGTGGTCGACCAACGACTTGTCGATCTTCACGATGTCGACCGGCAGCCGGCGGAGCCGGGCGAGCGACGATGCGCCGACGCCGAAGTCGTCGATGGCCATGCGGACGCCGAGTGCCTTGAGTTTGCCGAGGATCTTGATGGCAGTGTCCATGTAGTCGGTCATCGCCGTCTCGGTCACCTCGAGGATCAGGCAGTTCGGCTTGATGCCCGAGGTGCGGAGTGCTTCGCGGACGATGTCCACGAAGTCATCGGAATAGAGTTGACGCGGAGAGACGTTGACGCTCATCGTGAGCTCCTCGGTCCCCTTGTAATCGCGCTGCCAGCTCGCCAGGCGCTGGCACGCCTCGTTGAGCACGCGCGCGCCGATCGGGATGATGAGCCCCGTTCGCTCGGCAATCGGGATGAAGATGCTGGGCGGGATGACGTCGCCGTCGGGGTGCCGCCATCGTGCGAGCGCCTCGACCGAGACCATCCGCCCGTCCCTGAGGTCGACGATCGGCTGGTAGTGCACGATCAGATCACCGGTCAGCCACGCGGTGCGCAGGGCATTCTCGACGCGCACGCGCTCGGCGACGGCCGTGTGCATGATCGGCTTGTACAGGGCAAAGCCGTTGCCGCCGGCAGCCTTCGCGGCGTACATCGCAAGGTCGGCGTTGCGCAACAGCTCGTCGGCGGTCTCGCCGAGGCTTCCGGTCGCAATGCCGATGCTCGCGGCGACGCTGACCGTCGTCAATCCCAGGGCCAGCGGCAACTCGAGGGACGCGAGCACGCGGCGAGCGATCAGGGCCGCGTTGTCGGACGGTCCCAGCACGAGCAGCACCGCGAACTCGTCGCCGCCGAGTCGCGCGACAGAATCGACGCCGCGGACGCTGCTGGCGACACGCCGTGCCACCTGCACCAGCACCTGGTCACCCGCGCTGTGCCCAAAGGTGTCGTTCACCTCCTTGAAACCGTCGAGGTCGAGCATCATCAATGTCACGTGCTCGTTGGAACGCTCGATGGCCGCGAGCGCGCGCTCGAGGCGGCGTCTGAGCAGCGTGCGGTTCGGCAGGCTCGTGAGCGAATCGTGCTCAGCCTGGTGGGCGAGTGCTCTCCCGAGCCCGAGGTTCATGTACAGCGCGAGATACATGCGCAGCAGGATCAGGCCGATGACAAAGAGCATCACCCATACCAGCGCGTGAGCGAAGTGTGGATCCTGCGCTCGCAGTCCGACGCCGACACCGCTCGCCAGCGCCACCGGAAGGATCGACATCCAGAGGACCGACCGGCTCCTCCTGGTGTCAGGGAGCACCGCTTCCGGCTGGCGGCGGAAGCACAATGCGTAGAGCGCCGCCGCCGCGAGGCAGGCCATCCCCGCGATCCATCCGTTGGCGAACACCGACCCGGGTGCGCTGAGGCCAAGGCTGATCTGATGCGCCACCTGGCCGTCGGAGATGCCGATGCCGATGATCGCGGCGCACAGCAGCACCCCGATCGGTCGCGTCTTACGGCCAACCTGGGCGGTCACTGCCGCCACGAGGGTCAGCACCACAACGTCGGTGACGGGCTGCGCGAGGCTGATCACGCTCTCGATCACGGACGTCCGCCCGTCGAGGAACGAGTCGTATCCCGTGACGAGGCCGATCACGAGGACTGCGCCGCCCATGAGCAGACCGTCGAAGTACGCGACCGTGACGGCGAGCCGGGGCGCGCGCACACGCATGAACAGGATTGCCGCGATGACGGCCAACGGCACCTGCGCGATGGTGCTGATGTCGGACCACGATGGGAATACGGGCGCGCTATGCAGTGCGAGCGTATTCCAGTTCGAGAACGCCTCGAGGACCGCGTAGCCGCTCCACAAAGACCACGAGGCGCGCCGTAGACCGCGTGAACGGATCGCCGCGAGTGCCGTCGCAGCGGCTGCAACCATCCCCATCGCGACCTCGGCGACATTGTGCAGCCGGTCTTCAACCGTGGCGCCGCCGAGCCCGAGCATCGATGCGATCAGCAGCACGATCACCACCGCAGCCAGCGGCAGCGTGATCGAGATGTAGAGCCGGCGGAGGGACACGCTGTGTCTAGCTCTGGTGAGCCGGCCTGAACCGCGCACTACGAACGGTCACGCGTCAATGTCTCCTTCAATCGACACGACCGGCTCGCCGTGGTGCTGCAGGGATCCTCGGACGCCCTGCGATTGCAATCAATGCAGGTCAGGCAGGAGGTTCAATCTGGGACTAGTCTATGGACGCGTCTGTTCGAGGGGGACATCGATGGAGCGTTGTCGACTCTCGTTCAACACCGTCACAAACGTCATGCGCCGCCCCGACTAGAATTCGACCGTGGCCAAATGGGTGGTCCTCCACTTGAGTGACGGGGATGCCTCCACGTACATCAACGTGGACGAGGTCACACAGGTTCGTCAGGTTGCGACCGGCGCGACCAAGATCTTCTTCACCGATGGAACCGACGTCTCGGTTCGTGAGGATGCGCCAATCGTCATTGCGGCTTTTCGCCGCGACTCGATCTAGCAAACAGTGCCGGAAGGCAGGGCCGGCGGCCTGAAGGTCGCGATCGTCGGCTACGGGCTCGCAGGACGCGTGTTCCACGGTCCACTCATCCGGGCAACGCCCGGGATGCGGGTCGACACAATCGTGACCGCCAATCCGGAGCGACAGGCGCAGGCTCGCCACGACCACCCCGAGGCCGCCATCCTGCCCGCGCCCGACGACCTCTGGTCGCACGCCAGACCGTGCGACCTTGTCGTGATCGCGACGCCCTCAGGGTCGCATGGCGCCGTGGCCGGGTCGGCGATCGATGCGGGGATCGCCGTCATCGTCGAGAAACCGCTTGCGACCTCCGCGGCTTCGGGGCGCGCGCTCGCCGCTCAGTCGGCGGCGCGGAAGGTGCCCATCGTGCCGTTCTTCAACCGGAGGTGGGACTCGGATCACCTCACACTCAGCGATCTCCTCGCGGAGGGCCGGCTCGGCAACGTCCTCAGTTACGAATCCCGCTTCGAGCGCTGGCGCCCCACCCCATCGGGCGGGTGGCGGGAGGCCGGCGGCTCCGAGATGGGTGGCGGGATCCTGCTCGACCTCGGAGTCCACCTGATCGACCAGGCAACCTTCCTGTTCGGACCCGTGGACACCGTCTATGCCGAGGTGCGTTCCCACCGAGGCGGCGCGGACGACGACGTGTTTCTCGCCCTGCATCACGGGAACGGCGTCCGATCGCATCTCTGGGCGAGCGCCCTGTCGGCGGCGCCGGGTCCGCGCCTGCGAGTGCTCGGGGATCGTGCCGCCTACATCGTCGACCGCCTCGACGGACAGGAGGATGCGCTGCGAGCCGGCGTCCTCCCCGACCCGCAGCGCACCGGCCTCGAGCCACGTGATCGTTGGGGCCGGCTGCTCCGCGGCGATGCAAGCGAGCCGGTTCCCGGCATTCCGGGGCGGTGGGTCGACTTCTATGCCGGGATGATCAGCGCCCTTCGATCCGGCGGAACGCTGCCGGTCGACATCGCAGATGCGGTGCGGGGCCTGGAGATCATCGATGCGGCGCGAGAGAGCGCAGCGACGCAAAGCGTGGTCGCTGTGCGGAGCTTCGAAACGGAATAGAGTCCCGACTGGGCAACAAGGTCGCGATCGCGACGGCTCCATAGGGCGGCTCACCGCTTGACGGCACGCCGCGCGGACGACCCTCGGGCCGTCCCCATCGTCCGTGTGGCAGCATGGGGCGGCTCATGACGACGACGCCGCTGCTCATGATCCCCGGGCCCACTCCGGTGGCTCCCGACGTCCTCGCCGCACTTGCCGAACCGGTGCGCAGCCATATGGGGCCCGAGAACGCCGCCAGCATGCTCCGCATCCAGGCGGGGCTCCGTCAGCTGATGGGCTCGAGTTCGGCGCGCGTGTACTGCTTCGCCGGGTCGGGAACCCTCGCCCAGGAGGTGGCGCTCGTCAACCACACGTCACCCGGCGATCGCATCGTCATCGTCAGCCACGGCTTCTTCAGCGACCGCTTCGCGGAGATCGCAGGCGCGCTCGGTCTCCGCGCCGACGTGCTGCACGTCGACTGGGGCGCGCATGCTGACAGCGCGGCGCTCCGTGAGCTCATCCTCGCCGGCGACGACGCCCCTGCGGTCGTGTGCATGACGCATGTCGAGACGAGCACTGGCGTGCTTGCTGATTGCGCCGCGCTGGCGGCGACGGCGCGTGCAGCCGCACCCGATGCGGTCATCGTCGTCGACGGTGTCTGCGCGACCGGCGGAGTCGAGGAGGCGATGGACGCGTGGGACGTCGACGTCGTCCTCACCGGCGCTCAGAAAGCGCTCGGCGTGCCGCCGGGGCTCGCACTGCTCGCCATCTCGGACCGCGCACGACGGCGCAGGGAGTCGCTCGGCGACGTCCGCGCGTACTACGCGGACCTGCGCAGATGGGACGTGTCCGTCGACGACCCGCGGAGGTATTTCTCGACGCATGCCGTGTCGCTCATCCGGGCCCTCGAGGTGTCACTCGACGGCATCTTCGAGGAACGGCTCCCGGAGCGGTTCGAGCGACATCGCCGCGTCGCCGCGATGGTCCGCGACGGGATGAGCGAGCTGGGGTTCGTGTCACTCACGCAGCCTGCACACGTCGCGCCGACGCTGAGCGTCCTGGCGCTGCCGGAGGGCGTCGACGACGCGCAGTTCCGTGCCGGGATGACCGAGCGCGGCGTGATCATCTCCGCGTGTCTCGGGCCCTGGGCCGGGCGTGGTATCCGCATCGGTCACATGGGAACGGTCGCCGAGGCCGAGGCCGCGCGGACCATCGACGTGGCCGCTGCGACCCTGGGCAAGTGAGTCGCGGAGCGGAGTGAACGGCGGTGCTTGAGACCGCGGTGCTCGAGCGTCTGCGCGCCGCCGTCGGCGATGACGGGATCATCACCGACCCCACCGCGGTGCGGACGTATGCCTGCGACGGATTGACCGGACGGCGCGTCTCACCCGCTGCGGTCGTGCTGCCGCTGACGACGGAGCAGGTCGCGGCCGTGGTGCGCGTCTGCGCGGACGCCGGTGTGCCGTTCGTCGCGCGCGGTGCGGGGACCGGTCTCTCCGGCGGAGCGCTCCCGATTGCCGACGGCGTGGTCGTCGGCCTCAGCCGCATGCGAGCCATCCTCGCGGTCGACCTCGACAACCTCCAGGTCACCGTGCAGCCGGGCGTGACCAACCTCGAGGTCAGCAAGGCGGTGCGGCCGCTTGGCTATTTCTACGCGCCCGACCCGTCATCGCAGCAGGTGTGCACGATCGGCGGCAACGTCGCCGAGAATTCCGGCGGCGCGCACTGCCTCAAATACGGGTTCACCACACACCACGTCATGGGGGCGACGTTCGTCACCGCGGACGGACGGATCGCGAAGCTCGGAGGAGCGGTTCGCGACGCGGCCGGGTACGACCTGCTCGGCGTGGTCATCGGCAGCGAGGGGACGCTCGGCATCGTGACCGAGGTTGTGCTGCGGATCGTGCGTGTCCCCGAGTCGACGCAGACGATCCTCGCCGCGTTCACGAGCATGGGTGATGCAGGCGAGGCCGTGTCGCGGATCATCGCTGCGGGCATCACGCCCGCGGCGATCGAGATGATGGACCGGCTCGCCATCCGCGCGTGCGAGGAGACGGTGCACGCGGGCTATCCCGACTGTGGCGCCGCACTCGTGGTCGAGCTTGACGGGCCGGCCGTCGAGTCGGATGCATTCCTGAGTGAGGTCATCGACACGTGCAACGCCAGCGGCGCCATCGAGATCCGTGTAGCCGCCGACGATGCCGAGCGAGCCCTCATCTGGAAGGCACGCAAGGCCGCGTTCGCATCGATGGGCAGGATCAGCCCGAGCTACTACGTGCAGGACGGCGTCATTCCGCGAACGCGGTTGCGCGATGTGCTCGAGCAGATCGACACGCTGTCCGAGTCGTACGGGCTCCGCGTGGCCAACGTGTTTCATGCCGGCGACGGCAACCTGCATCCGCTCGTGCTCTACGACGACGCGCAACCGCGCGCAGGGGAAGCAGCGCTCGAGCTGGCCGGGAAGATCCTCGAAGCCTGCATCGCGGCCGGTGGCTCCATCACGGGCGAGCACGGGGTCGGCTCGGACAAGGCGTGCTACATGCCGAAGATGTTCAGTCCCAGCTCCATCGACGTGATGGGCCGCGTCCGCGACGCGTTCGATCCCCGCGACCTCTGCAACCCGGGCAAGGCGCTGCCGACACCGCGCCTCTGCGGCGAGGTGCCCGGCATGTATCGACCGCACCCGGCCGAGCTCGCCGGCCTCGCGGAGCGAATGTGATGGTCGCGACAGCGATCGACCTGAAGGTGTTCACCGACATTGTCGGCGCGGAGCAGGTGCGCGACGCCGGGGCCGTCGACGCCGTTCGCGGGGTGATCCCGAGCGTCGTGGTCTCGCCCGCAGACGAATCCGAGGTCTCCGCAGTGCTCACCGCTGCAACAGCGAAGGGACTCGCGGTGGTGGTGCGAGGCGGGGGCACGAAGCTCGACTGGGGTGCGCCGCCTGCGCGGTGCGACGTCATCCTGTCGACGTCGCGCATCGAGGGCATCGTCGACCACGAGCCCGCCGATCTTGTGTGCGTCGTGCGTGCCGGCTCGACACTTGCCGGGCTTCAGGAGCGTCTCGGTGCGACGCCGGGATTCCGTCAGCGCCTCATGCTCGATCCTCCCCAGGGCCCGGGCGCGACCCTGGGCGGTGTGGTCGCCACAGCCGCGAGCGGACCTTTGCGCACCCGCTTCGGCACGCCACGCGACCTGGTCATCGGCGCGAGCTTCGTGCTGTCGGACGGGACTGCCGGCCGCAGTGGCGGCAAGGTCGTCAAGAACGTGGCGGGCTTCGACGTCGCGAAGTTGCTCGTCGGTTCGCTCGGCACGCTCGCCGTCATCACGGAGATCGCGTTCCGGCTGCACCCGCTGCCGCCCGCATCGCGAACCGTCGTGCTCGAATCGCGGTCGGTCGACGAGCTGTGCGCGTTTGCGGCCGCCGTCGGCAGGCTGCAGGTGACTCCGAGCGTCGTCGACCTGCACTGGCCGGAAGGCGTCGTCGTCGTGCGCTTCGAGAGTTCGGAGCGCGGTGCCGAGGTGCAGGCACAGCGTGTCGCACAGGAGCTCGGCGGTCGCATCCTCGCCGAGGAGGATGAGCCTGCGATGCTTGCCGGCCTGCTCGGTTCGCCGTGGCAGGGTGTGGAGAACGTGGCGGCGCTCGCGGTGCTTCCGTCACGCATCGCCGCCCTGCTGTCGTCGATGTCAGGAGGGATGTGCGAGGCGGTGGTCATGCGTCCGCTCCTCGGTACCGGCGAGGTGCGCTTCACGCCGGATGCGGCCGGTGCGATTCGCGAGTCGGTCCGCGATGCCGGTGGACGCTGTTGCATCCGGCGTGGCGAGGGCGCGCAACCAGTCGATGCCGATGCGGTCGCCCTCGATCTCATGCGCTCGGTCAAACGCCGGCTCGACCCCGCGGGGACGCTGAGCCCGGGCCGTCAGATCGGAGGCATCTAGCCATGGCCGCCACCGGCGCCGGACCCGCGGCGACCCACGGAACACCGCGCCACGGGGCCGACGCCGTTGCGTTCGACGAGCATCACCACCCCGACCCATCGCTCATCGGCGATTGCGTGCACTGCGGATTCTGCCTGCCGGCATGCCCGACCTATCTCCTCTGGGGTGAGGAGATGGACTCTCCGCGAGGACGAATCCTGCTCATGGACCTCGCCGAGCGAGGCGAGGTCGGCATGGACCGGGAGGTGGTCCGGCACTGGGACGCATGCCTCGGATGCATGGCCTGCGTCGACGCGTGCCCCTCGGGCGTGCAGTACAACCGCCTCATCGAGCAGGTGCGTCCACAGATCGAGCGCCGGTTCGAGCGCGACTGGCGCTCGCGCGCCGGGCGGTCGGCGCTCTTTGCGGTGCTCCCGTATCCAAAGCGGATGCGCGCGATCGCCACCGCAGTCGCATTCACCCAGGCACTCGGCCTCCGCCGCATGCTGCGGCTCGGCCCGGTACAACGGCTTGTCCCGAAAACCCTCCGGCGGCTCGACGACATGGCGCCGGACCTGCGCCGCGCCGACCTGAGAGACCGGACACCACGCCGTGTGGCGCCCCCGGGTGCACCCGTGCGACGGGTCGCGATGCTCACCGGCTGCGTGCAGGATGCGTTCTTCACGCACGTGAACCGCGCGACGGCGCGCGTGCTCGCGGCGCACGGGTGTGACGTGCTCGTGCCACCGCTGCAGAGCTGCTGCGGTGCGCTCGAGATCCACGCGGGACGTGAGGAGCCCGCGCTGGCGCGGGTCCGAGCGCTCATCGCGCAGATGGAGCGCATGCACGTCGATCACATCGTCGTGAACAGTGCCGGGTGCGGCTCCGCGATGAAGGAGTACGGGCAGTTGCTCGCCGACGATCCCGACTGGGCGGAACGCGCGACCGCGTTCTCCGCCAAGGTTCGCGATGTGATGGAGCTGCTTGCCGACCTCGAGGTGCAGCGTCCGGCGAAACTCCATGCACTGGACGTCCGGGTCGCATACCACGACGCGTGTCACCTCGCGCACGCGCAGGGCGTGCGCCTCCAACCACGAACGGTACTGCGTCGCATTCCCGAACTCGACCTCGTCGACATCGTCGAATCCGATGTCTGCTGCGGCAGTGCCGGTATCTACAACCTCGTCGCCCCGCAGGCGGCCGATGATCTGGGCGATCGCAAGGCTGCACACGTTGCCGCCAGCGGAGCGGACCTGCTGACCGCCGGCAACGGCGGTTGCCTCCTGCAGATCGCCGCGGCACTGCGCCGATCCGGGCACCCATTGCCGGTCGTGCATCCGGTTGAGCTCATCGATGCATCGATCCGCGGGATTCCGGTGGCGATGCTGCGCGGCATGGCATCGGGCTGAGCGTCTTCGAGGATGCGCCGTGCCTGAGATGACCGTTCACCGGAGCGCCTCGGTGGTGGTCATCGGCGCAGGGGCCATCGGTCTCGCAGTCGCATTGCAGCTCACCAGGGCGGGTGTTCCCGATGTGCTCGTGGTGGACCGAAACCCCTCGCCGGGCATGGGCTCGACGAGCAGGGCGAACGGAGGCGTGCGAGCGCAGTTCACCACCGCGATCAACATCGCGTTTTCGCGATTCACGATCGAGAAGCTCCGAGAGCTGCATGACCAGACGTCGGGACTGGTGGGTTTCCGCCCCATCGGGTACCTGTTCCTGACCGGGACGAACGAAGGTGAGACGGCGCTTCGTCGCGCGCGAGACCTGCAGCGCTCTCTCGGCGTCGATGTGGATTGGCTCTCGCCGTCGGACGTTACCGAGCTTGCGCCGTTCGTGAAGGTCGACGGGCTTCGCGCGGCGACGTTCTGCGGCGGCGACGGGCTGATCGATCCGCACGGAGTCGCCGGCGCGCTGTGGAGCGAGGCGAAGCGACTCGGCGCCGTGCTGGTCCCCGATACGGACGTGCTCGAGGTCACGAGCAGCGCAACCGGCGCATTGGTGCACACCACGAGCGGTGGCATCCTCACGGACTACGCGGTGAATGCGGCAGGTCCGTACGCCGCTCCACTCGCGGCACTCTCCGGGATCGAGCTCCCGATCACGACGCGGCGCCGAAACCTGGTCTGCACGGAGGCGGTGCCGCGCGCACCGGAGGTGACCCCGATGTGCGTGGACAGTGACACCGGCATTCTCACCCGCCGGGAAGGAGCGGGTTTCCTCATCGGATACTCCGATCCGCACGACCCGGCAAGCCTCGACACGAGCTTCGACCCGGCGTTCCTCGATGCGATCGCAGCACGCATCGGCAACCGATTCCCGTTCCTTGAAGATGTGCCGATCAACGATCGCAAGTGCTGGGCCGGCCTCTACCCGGAGACCCCCGATCACCACGCCATCATCGATGCACCCGAGCAGGCTCCGCGGTTCATCCAATGCGTCGGATTCGGGGGGCACGGAATCATGCATTCACTCGCTGCAGGGCAGGCGGTGACTGAGTTGATCACCCAGCGCCGGTGCACCACGTTCGATCTGCATCCGTTGCGCCTGCAACGATTCACCGAGCCCGGTGGAGTGGCTGAGACCGCGGTGCTCTGAGGGGTCAGAGCGCTGCGGTGGCGGCTGCCAGCAGCGGTGCGATCTCCCCGTCGGGGTCTTCCATCAGACGCTGGAGGGCGGCCCGCTCATCGTCGGTCACCGTCGGCAGCGGTGCCCGCACCGCGTCGTCGATCGCGACGCCGCGGCGTTGCAGGATGAACTTCATCGCCGAGTGAAACGGCGCGATCTCGAGCGACGCGCGCACCCGCGATGCGCGTGCGCTCATCGCCGGCGTAGCCGTCCTCACAGCGTCCATCGTCACCTCCGGGAGGCAGGACGCGAGGCCGGAGACCGACCCCACTGCGCCGAGCGCCATTCCCTGCGCGATGAGCCCCTCGGCGCCGATGAACACGTCGAGCCCGGGAAGCAGGTAGGGCTGGACACTCTCGAACGGGGAGTCGGACACCTTCAGGCCGGTCAGGTTCGGCGCGCTCTCGCGCAGACGTTCGATGACCGAGATGGGCACCGCGTACCCGCTTCGCGCGGCGAACTCGTACACGTAGAACGGCGTCGGTGCGCACGCCTGGGCGGCAGCATCGAGATGCGACCAGATCGAGTCCGCGTCCAGCGCGAAATACGGAGGCGCGATCACCGCAACTCCTGCGGCGCCGATGCTCGCCGCGTGCTCGGCGAGGATGACCGTGTCGTGCGTGGTCTGCGCGCCGCAATGGACGATGACGGACAGGAGATGGTGCGCCGCGCCGACGAACTCGTCCGCCGCGTGGCGGCGCTCGTCGAGCGAGAAGAGGATCCCTTCGCCCGTCGTACCGAGCGCGAGGATCCCGTCGAGCCCCGCTTGAACGTAGAACTCGACGACGGCAGCGATCCCGTCCTCGTCGATGCTGCCGCCATCCCCGGTCAAGGGGGTCAACGCGGCGGCGAGCGTGCCCCGCAGCCGGTCAGCCAATGGAAGGCACCTCACTCACCCGGGGATTGTCACACGCGACGCGGGTCCCGCCGCGTCAGAGATCCGCGATCGAGGCGATGTCGTAGCGGTCGCGCGGACGGGTGCGTCGGAGCAGCAGGTCCGCGACCAGGCCGGTCCAGCCGGTCTGATGCGAGGCGCCGAGCCCCCTGCCGTTGTCGGCATGAAAGTACTCGTGAAACGGGATGAGGCCGGCAAGGTCGGGCCGTCTGTACAGAGCCGTCCCGGCCACAACGGGTCGGATGCCCTGCGCGTCCTCGAGAAAGATCGCGGCGAGACGCGCGGCGATGTCGTCCGCGATCGCGCCGAGATGTGCCTGCCGACCCGAGCCGGACGGGTACTCCACCGTCCAGCCGTCACCGAGGAATCGGTGGTACATACGCAGCGCCTCGATGATCAGGTGGTTGACGGGGAACCAGACCGGTCCGCGCCAGTTGGAGTTGCCCCCGAACAGGCGTGAGGTGGACTCGGCGGGCTCGTAGTCGAGACGCGCGACCGTGCCGTCGATGTTGATGTCGAGCGGATGCTCGGCGTGGTATTTCGAAAGACCGCGCAGCCCGTGATCACTGAGGAACTCCGACTCGTCGACGAGGTACGTGAGGATGCGGCGGAGCCGGTCCGGATCGACGATGGCGAGCAGCCGGTTCTCACGCTCATCCGGCTCCATGGCAAGCGAGACTGCTGCCGCGAAGCGAGGCTTGAGCTTGATGAACAACCGGAGACGTTCGGCGAAGTCGGGCAGCAGCTGCAGGGTGTCGTGACCGAGCGTGGTCGACGCGCACAGCGGGATCAGACCGACGATCGACCGCGCCTGGATGGGGATTCGGGTCCCGTCTGCAAGATGCAGGCTGTCGTAGTAGAAGCCGGCCTCGTTGTCCCAGAGCCCCTGCTCGTTCATCGCGGTCGCGATGGCGGTGAAGTGTTCGAAGAATTTTGTCGCAACGTCCTCGTAAGTGCGGTCGTGCGCCGCGAGAATGAGGGCCATCTCGAGCAGGTTGAGCGAGTACATCGCCATCCACGCGGTGCCGTCCGACTGCTCGAGATGACCGCCACGAGGGATGAGCGCTGAGCGGTCGAACGCGCCGATGTTGTCGAGCCCGAGGAATCCCCCCTCGAAGATGTTGTTTCCCTCGGCATCCTCACGGTTCACCCACCACGTGAAGTTGATGAGGAGCTTGTGGAAGACACGTGCGAGAAACGCGTGGTCGGTGGCGCCGTCGATCTCGAACACGCGGAGCGCGGCCCAGGCATGCACCGGTGGGTTCACGTCATCGAAGGACCACTCGTACGCCGGGAGCTGTCCGTTGGCGTGCATGTACCACTCGCGGCAGAGCAGGATGAGCTGCTCCTTCGCGAAGGCAGGATCGACGTGCGCGAGCGCGACGCACTGGAAGCCGAGGTCCCAGGCGGCGAACCACGGGTACTCCCACTTGTCGGGCATGGAGATGACATCGGCGTTGTCGACGTGCCGCCATCCTGCATTGCGACCGTCGAGACGCTGCGACGGTGGCGGTGGCTCCGCCGGGTCGCCGTCGAGCCACCGTGCGACGTTGTAGTGATAGAACTGCTTCGACCAGAGCATCGCGCCGAGCGCTGAGCGCACGACCAGTTGCTCATCCGTGGTGAGGGCTCCCTTGAGCACACTTGCGTAGAAGGCATCGGCCTCGGCGGCACGCACCTGCAGCACCTCGCCGGTCACGTCCCGTGACGCACCCGCGTCGCGCTGCCCGAACCGCAGGCGGACGGTCGCGACAGCGCCGGCATCGACCCGCAGGACGTAGTGCAGCGCCGCCTTCGTCCCGGTCTGCGCGGGATTCACGTCGGCCGTCCCGTTCACGATGTGGTCGTTGATCGCGTCCTTGGGGAATGCGCTGCGCGACGACGATCCCCAGAGCCGGGTCGCGTTGCTCTCGTTGTCGCAGAACAGGGGTTGTGGGTCACCGTCGCCGGAGAGGTGGAACCGGCCGATCACGGTGTGGTCGGCGACGATCCGGTTGACGTCCCATCGCATCGCCGGGACGGTGTCCGTGATCCCCCACGCCCAGGTGTTGCGGAACCAGAGTGTCGGGAGGACGTGCAGGCTCGCGGCGGCGCCGCCGGCGTTGCGTGCTCGCAGCTCCATCACGAAGTCGTCGGGTGACTCCTTCGCATAGTCGACGGTGATGTCCCAGAACCCCGCGTCGAGCACGCCTGTGTCGGCGAGCTCGTACTCAGGGTCGAAGGGTGTTCGCCGGGCGTTCTCTTCGACGAGTTCGTCATACGGATACGGCTGCTGCGGGTACAGGTATCGCCAACGCATCCAGGAGTGCGTCGGTGTCGAATCGACGTACCACCAGTACTCCTTGGCATCCTCACCGTGGTTCCCCTGCGGTCCCGTCAGGCCGAAGATCCGCTCCTTGAGGATGGGATCGGCGCCGTTCCAGAACGCGAACGCGAAGCAGAGCAGCTGGTGCTCGTCGCAGAGGCCGCCGAGGCCGTCCTCGCTCCAGCGGTACGCGCGGGACCGCGCATGGTCGTGAGGCAGGTAATCCCACGCGTCACCGTTTGCGCTGTAGTCCTCCCGCACCGTTCCCCAGGCACGTTCACTCAGGTATGGACCCCAACGGCGCCAGGCTGGTGCGTCCTCGATGAGACGAGCGCGCTCCGCGTCATCCATGCCCATGCCGTTGCCGTCAGCCGTAGCCCGCGGCATCCGATGCGACGCGTTGGGCGAGGTACACGGGTATGGCGGACGCGATGATCACGCCGAGCGCCACGGCATTGACGATCGGCAACTGGTTGGGTCGGGAGAGGTTGGCAAAGATCCAGATCGGCAGCGTCTCGTTGAATCCCGCGGTGAACGTCGTGACGATGATCTCGTCGAAGGACAGTGCAAATGCCAGCAGAGCGCCGGCGATCAGCGCGGACCGGATCACGGGCAGCGTGACGAAACGGAAGGTTTGCCATGGATCCGCACCAAGGTCGGCAGATGCCTCGACCAGTGAGCCGGGAGTCCTCCGCATCCGTGCGATGACGTTGTTGTAGACGGTGACGACGCAGAACGTGGCATGACCGACGATGAGCGTGAAGAGACTGAGGCCGCCGAACAGCGTCCGGAACGTCGTGTTCAGCGCGATCCCCGTGACGATGCCGGGGAGGGCGACGGGAAGGATGACCAGGAAGGACACGGTGTTGCGGCCGAAGAACCGGTGACGGTGCACCGCCGCGGCGAGGAGGCTGCCGAGCACCAGCGCAATGGCGGTGGCGACGAGACCCACCTGGACCGAGAGCACCAGGGCACTCCTCGCGCCCGGATTGCCGACCGCCGCCTGGATCCACTGGAGGGTGAACCCGGTGACCGGCCACTTCTGACTCTTCGACGGGTTGAAGGCGTACAGCACGATCAGGAACAGCGGCACGTACAGCAGCAGCAGCAGGCAGCCGGTCGAGCCCACCAGGATCACGCGAAGACGCCTCGAGATCTGCATGGCTAGATCGCCTCGAAGGCGCCGGCCCGGCGCGCGAGCAGCAGGTAGACGACCATCACGAGGACGGGAACGGTCGCGAACGCTGCCGCGAGCGGAAGGTCGCCGGCAACCCCGAGGTTGTCGTAGATGACGCTGCCGATGAACTGCGTGCTCGACACCTGGCTCACCGCGATGTAGTCACCGAGCGTCAGGGAGAAGGTGAAGATCGACCCGGCGACGAGTGCCGGGAACACCAGTGGCAGGACCACCCGACGGAACGTCTGCCACGCGCCTGCGCCGAGATCCGTCGATGCCTCCAGGAGCGAGTTGGGGACGCGCTCGAATCCGGCCGCGAGCGGCAGGATCATGTAGGGAAGCCAGATGTACGCGAGCACCAGGTAGACGGCGACCTCGCCGAATCCGGGCCCGGTAAGGTGCAACGGCTTGAGCAGCCAGTTGAGAACTCCCCCGTCCGACAGGATCAGGCGCCAGGCAAGGATCTTCACGAGATAGCTCGTCCAGAGCGGCATCAGCACGAGGACGCCGAGGAAGGAGCGGAGCTTCGGTCCGGCGAGCTTTGCCATCACGAAGGCGATCGGGAAGGCGAGGATCGCATCGGTCACCGTGACCAGCGCGGCGATGAGCACGGTCCGTCCGGCGATCGCCCGGTACACCGGGTCCGAGAGGAGCGCGGCGAAGTTCTCGAAGCTGAAGGTCTTCGTGATCGCGAACGTGATATTCGCGTCGTAGTGCCAGAACGCCGCGGCGAACAGCACGGCGAGCGAGCCGAGGTAGAAGACGACCAGCCAACCGAGCGGCGCGGCGAGGAGGCCGGCC
>JBAUTG010000118.1:0-9650 GCA_049582105.1 Candidatus Dormiibacterota bacterium
ACGTCCGTCATGAGGTCAGGGTCTTCCTTGAGGTAGCTACGCCCCTCCGTCTGGAAGCGCTTCATGCGCGCCAGGAGGGGGTCGTCTGAGGGGCTGCCCTCCGTCCAGAAGGGCGGCCAGTGTGACAGGCCGCCCGTGGCGAGGAAGCCGACACGCTCAGCCCGCGCATCGACAAACGATCTCACCGCCTGGCCGAGTTGATAGGCACGAACCGGGGGCGTCAAGGGCGGCGTGAAGGCATTGATGAATACCGGGACGACGGGGATATCCAGCTGGTCGCGAATCAGCGCCAAGGCGACCATCAAGTTGTTGCCATACTCGATGTGGCCCATGCGTGCGGCGTCGAACCCGTTGTGGACGAGGTGCACGAGCAACGCCTCGCTCATCGCCTCGTTGCTCGGAACCTCCCGCTTGCGGTCGATTCTGAGCATCGTGAAGTAGTGTTCGCTCGGACCTGCATGGCTTGGAGCGATACCGACGGCGAACGTGGGCATGAGGTTGCGGAAGTGGTTGTCAAAGTGGTCGTCAAGAAACGCGATGAGGACATCGGGATGGGCCGAGTCGAGTTGCTGACTGATGGTCTGCAGTGCCTCCTCCATCCGATCTCGTTTTTCGGCTGACGGAGCCTCGGGCCACCCGAGGATCCCAGGAGCATGCGACATCGATATGCCGATCACTACGTCGCCCATGCTGCTTCCCCCTGTGGTGTGGTGGTTGCGTCGCTGACCGTGGTTGTATCCGTCGTGTCGACAACACCGAAGAAGATGTCGCTGAACCGCGGATGGTTGCGCAGGCCGGTCGCGGAACCGCTGTATCGCACCTCGCCAGAGGCCATAACGTAGGCCCAATCGGCGGCATCAAGCGCCGCCGTGGCCTTCTGCTCGACGAGCAGGACGCCCACGTTCAGCTCGCGGAGAGCCGGGAGATGGCTGGTGAGCAACGTCCTGGCGACCTCCGCCGACAGGCCTGCCGTGGGTTCGTCGAGCAGAAGGACGCTCGGCCGGGTCATGAGCGCGCGGGCGATGCCGACCATCTTCCGCTCGCCGCCGCTCAGCTTGCCGGCGGTGCGGTGGAGGAGGAGTCCGACTCGTGGGAAGACGTCGATGACTTCACTACGTCGCCGCGCCAACTCAGCCGGGGACAGGATGTACCCGCCGATGTCGAGGTTCTCCGACACCGACAGCGGTGTGAAGACGTCGGCTACCTGAGGAACGTACCCCACGCCACCACGTACGAGCCTCTCTGTTGCCATGGACGACGCCGCGACGGTGCCCACCGTGATATCGCCGCTCCAGACGTGGATAAGACCCATGATCGCCTTGAGGAGGGTGCTCTTGCCGGCACCGTTCGGGCCGACAATGGCTACAACCTCTCCGCCGCCAACCTCGACGGAGACGTCGCGAACGATCTGCACGCGACCGTAGCCGGCCGTGATCTTCTGTACGGACAGAACCGGCGACGGCCTGATGTTCACGTCAACCGGCAACATAGGCATCGATGACCTCCTGCCGTTGCCGTGCCTCGGTCATGCTGCCGCGGAAGAGCACACGACCTGCTGCCATCACGACGACCGCGTCGCAGAGTGCCTCAACGATGTCCAGCTCATGCTCGACCATGAGGATCGTGACGCCGTCGCGGCGGAGCTCGCGAAGGTAGTCGCACACCGACTCGATCACGCGCGGATGGATGCCGGCGAGCGGTTCGTCCAGGAGGAGGAGACGGGGCTGCGCCATGACAGCCCTGAGGATCTCGAGAATCCGCTTCTGACCGCCGCTCAAGTCACCGGCGTAGTCGTCTGCCTTCCCACGCATGTCGAACCGTTCCAGAAGCAGTTGAGCGTGGGCGATCGACTGTTGCTGGCGACGTGTCCACCGGCGTCGGGGCGTTGTGAAGACCTCGGTGAAGGTATCTCCCGGTTGCTTCGGAACAGCAACCAGGAGGTTCTCGAGCACGGTGAGACGGGCGAACTCGTTGGAGAGCTGAAAGGTGCGAATGATGCCATGCCGCGCCCGCCGGTATCCCGGCCATCGGGTGACGTCGACCCCATCGTATTGGATGGCACCACCGACGGGTTTCTGAACGCCCGCAAGCACGTGCAGCAGCGTCGACTTCCCGGCGCCATTGGGTCCGATGAGGCCTACCAGCCTCCCGTCCGCGATGTCGATGGACACCGTGTCAAGGACGCGCACATCCTGGAACGATTGCGAGACGGAGTGGGCGGACAGTAGCGGTCGCGCCTCGAGGCTCGCAGGAAGTGCACTCATGCTCAGCCGACCGCCGTCCGTTCGTCGGCCGTCCTGACCGCCGGGGTTCCGGGCCCGGGGGCCGAACGCCCTAACGGCCACGAGCGGCGATGGAACGTACGGCGTCGCTCCGGTACCAACCCACGCGGTCGAAACCACATGAACGCGATGATGAGTACGCCGATCAGCATGAACTGCACCGCGTCGACGAACCCAGGTCCTCCGAATGAGGGAAGATAGCGCACGCCCTCGGAGATGCCGACTGGGAGCAACAGGGCACCGATCAGGACGCCCAGCTTGTTGGCGGCGCCGCCGATGATGATGGCGCCAAGATAGACGAACGTCTCCGGGTACAGCCACCCGTTTGGCGACCACGAGCCGATGTACTGAACCAGCAACGCTCCGCTGACCGCCGCGATCATGTTCCCCATGACGAAAGCGCCCATCCGCAGGGCCAGGACGTTCTTGCCCAGAGCGGCCGCCGCCGACTCGGATTCCCGGATCGCGCGAAGGGTGCGCCCGAGAGGCGCGCGCGAAATGCGGCCGACGACCCAGAGCACTACCGCGAGGAACACGCAGCTCAGCCCCACGTAGAGCCA
The DNA here is from genome assembly GCA_049582105.1 of Candidatus Dormiibacterota bacterium. Lineage (GTDB taxonomy): Bacteria > Chloroflexota > Dormibacteria > Aeolococcales > Aeolococcaceae > Palsa-851. The sequence goes on from JBAUTG010000118.1 coordinate 2,843, forward strand.
CTGGTAGCCGAGGAGGCTGTCGGCGTGCTCGATCAGCGGCTTCGGAATCAGAAAGAGGCCACGCTCGCCATCGAGCAGTCCGGTATCGCTGATCACCACCGTGGTTGCGATCAAAGAGACCACCAGCATGGCCACCGCCTGGTAGTCGGACCGCAACCGCCGCAACGCAATGAGGCCGATCGGGTACGACAGCAGGGCGCCCACGAGCGCGGCCGCGAATACCGAGATTGGATAAGGGACCGACGCCCCCAGAACGTATGTCTGGTAGTTGCTGAGCGGGTTCGCTTGTGTCGACGGCCCGAGCGTCAGGACGGCGGCTGTGTACGCACCGGCTGCCTGGAAGACGATGAAGGCGAAGTTGAGGATGCCGGTGTCCCCGAACTGCAGGTCGAGCCCCCAGCACGCGATGATCGAGACGGCGCCGTAGATGAGAAGCGTCGTGACGTAGAACTGCGTGGCGTTGCTCACGCCTGCACCTCGCGAGCCGCAGCGAAGGCGGCGCGTACGCCCTGAGGCCGTATGAGCAGCACCAGAATCAAGATGACGAAGGCGACCGCGGTCTTATACGCCGAGTCGAGGAAGAGGGCCGCGAACTCGGTGGCAAAACCGATGATGAGAGCGCCGAGCATCGCCCCATAGGCATCGCCAACGCCGCCGAGGATCGCGGCCGCGATGATCACCACGAAGAAGTCGCCACTGGTGGTGACCGAGAAGGCCGTGGTGTTCATGAATAAGGTCACTCCGGCGATGCCCGCAAGGGCTCCGGAGAGCAGCCACGCCAGATCGACGACGCGGCTGGTGGGGACGCCCGAGCACCGTGCCAACGCCGCGTCCGCCGAACACGCGCGCATCGCCTTACCGAGGCGCGTTCGGGTGAGAAGGAGGTGGACGCAGAGCATGGCGGTCACGGCGATCAGCAGGATCGCCAACTCGGTGTCGGAGAAGCGGATGCCGGCGATGTCGAAGGCCAGTCCCTGAGGCTGGTTGTACGTGAAGAAGCCAGGCCCCGTGATCGCGAGCACGCCGTTCTGTATGACCAGCGCCAGGCCCATGCTCACGATGATCAGGGCGAACAACCGCGCTCCACGGCGGATGAACGGACGGTAGAGCCCGCGGTTGATCAGCACCGAGAAGATCGCGCCGAAAATGCCGGCCGCGACCATGCAGATCCAGATGCTGATTCCGCGGCTGTTCAGCCAGTACGCCACGAACGCCGACGACGTCATCACCTCCGCGAAGGCAAGATTGAGGATGTTGGTCACACCGAACTGCAGCGTGAAGCCAACCGCAGCCAGCGCAAGGATGGACGCGCTGATCAGGCTGAAGCCGATCGTCGGCAGGATGAGGCTCATCTGCGTGCCGCTATCCTCTGACTATCCAAGTGCGAGCTGCTCGAGCTCTTTATTCGGGATGACACCGAAGTGGACCAGTGTCGCCGTGCCAGGATCCCAATGCTGCGTTTCGAATGCTCCGGTGACGTTGTGGTACTTGTTGAGACCGAGGTCGCCGCCGGCTCCGGACAGGTAGATTGACTTGCCAGCCTTGAGAGCGTCGAGGCCCTCCTGGTACGTGTGCACCGTTGTCTTGCCCGCTCCGGGAGTGAGGATCTTCACGATCTCCGGGTTGTACGTCTTGGGGTCTGTCGAGTTGGCTGCCGTCATGGCTAGGGCCATGGCGATGCAGGCGTCGTACGTGGTGCGCGAGTAGATATCGGCGTTGAACTGGTTGTAGTCGACACCACTCCCATGGAGGCTCTTGAGAGTGTCGTTGAAGACCTGCCAGCCCTCTCCTTCGGTTGGCGCGTAGGGATCGACAACCGTCATCAGCCGAGCGAGCGTACCCGTTCCCATCGCGGTGCTCACCGCCTTCTGCCAGTCACTGAAGGTGGCGATCGCTGTGATCACCATGGGGATGTTGGCACCCGCTTCCTTGAGCTCTCCGAAGAACGTGGCGTCGCTTTGAGCATCGCCCTCATTGATGATGACCTGCGGATTGCCGGCGATAAGCTTCGCAACCTCAGTCCTGTACGAGGCTTGATTCGGTGTTATGGACAGGGAGTCGGTAACGGTCAGGTGCAGCTCGGGTGCAACGGCCTCGAGCGGTGGCACGTTTGCCTGCGCGCTGTCCCCCGCGGTGAAGACGATGGCGATTCGAGTGAAGCCAAGGTCCTTCGCCTCCAGAGCCAGCGCCTTCGCCGCAAGGTCATCGGATGGGGTGAACCGGTAGAAGTACGGGTCGGTGCTCTTGTCGAACTGCGCGTCACCCGCGACCGAGAACATCGGCATGTTTGCTTGACGCAGCAGTGGCTCTGTCGAGGGTGCCTCGGCGGTACTCGGCCCGAGGACTCCCACCAGGTTGTTGGTCGTGGCGAGCATCTTCTCGGCCGCCGGGACCGCGTCCACGGCATCACCGCGGGTATCGAACTCTTGACAGGTCACCTGGTTGCCGAGCACGCCGCCCGCCTTGTTGATGACGGCGACGGCAGGCAGACATCCGTTGGTCACCTGGGCGCCTTCGGAAGCCTGGTCACCCGTGAACGGCATGAGCTCTCCGAACACAAGGGTGCCGCCTCCGCCTCCACCGTTGCCACTACTACCGCCGCAAGCGGCCATCAGTGCCACCAAGGAAGCCGCGGCTGCGAGCCGCCCTGTCGCGGATTTGACCGTCATGTCTCTTGGACCCCACATACGTTGGTTGGCTGCTCAAGTTGTGGCGCGTCGACCGCTACCACTGTCGTCACCTCGGTGTGCGTCATGTGCGTTTCCCCTGTTGGCGGTGGCAGTCAGCGGGTGGCGATCACCTGCACCTCGACAAGCAGTTCCGGTCGAACGAGTCCGGAAACGATCAGAAGGGTGTTGGGCGGATACATCGCCTCACCGAACAGCGACGGGAAGAGTTCTGCGCGCGCCGCGTAGAACCGGTCGACATCGTCGCGCACCGTGATGTAGGTGGTCATCTGCGCGATGTTGTGGAAGCCGAGCTCGGCCGACAGAAGAATGTCACCGATGTTCTTGAAGGTCTGCGTCAGCTGTCGAGCGAAGTCGCCGACGCCGACGACCTGGTCGTCCCGGTCGACACTGACCTGGCCAGCGATGAAGTAGGTATTCCCGCTGCGCGCCAGATGTGAGTACGCCCCAATGGGAGCACCGACGCCGGGAGGGTTGACGAACGTCGGCGCTCCATCGCGCCTGGCGGCCGTGCTCACTGTGCGCACCAGCCGCCGTCGACGTTGAGAACCGCGCCGGTAACGTAGCTGGAGGCGGGCGACGCTAGAAAGAGGACGCAGAGCCCGAGCTCCCGAGGTGTGCCCCAACGCTGGAGGGGAGTGCGGGTGGTGACGAACTCCACAGCGACGGGATCCTTCTGCAAGGGCTCGACGTCGCGCTCGATGAAGGCGGGGGCGATGCAGTTCACTCGGATGCCGTGCTCGGCCCAATCGAGCGCCAACCCCTTGGTCATGCCGACGACGCCATGCTTGGCAGCGGTGTACGCCACGGTGCCCTTGATGCCGACGACGCCCTGGATTGAAGCGATCGTTACGATGGTGCCGCCAGTGCCCTGAGCGATCATCTGCTTGCCCGCTGCCATGGCTGTGAGCATGGCTCCGCGCAGGTCGATGTCGTAAATCGTGTCCCACTCGGAAAGCTCCATGAGTTCGGCCGACTGCCACTTGCCGAATACGCCCGCATTGACCAGGCAGGTATCCACGTGTCCGAACTCGGCCGCGGCGCGCGCGAAGAGGTTATCGACGTCAGCTGCCTGACTGACGTCGCAGCGCACCGCCAGTGCGGTGCCTCCACGCTCGGCGATCCGGCTGCGAACCTGCTCCAGATCCGCCTCGTTGCGGCCGGCGATCACCACCGCAGCCCCGGCCTCGGCCAGTGCCTCAGCGGAGCCCCGGCCGATGCTTCGGTTGCCGCCGGTGATGACCGCCACCTTGCCGGTGAGGTCGAATTCAGGAATGAGCATCGACGGTTGTGCGGCAATGTTCATGTGGTCTCCCCGTGGCGCGGACTCCGCGGCCCGCTCATCTGTTATCCGCCTGGGGCGGCATGCGCCTCCGCCACCGGCTTGCCATCCAAGAAGTCGACGACGAGTCGATTGAAGGTCTCCGGATCCTCGTAGTACGGGGCGTGCGCAGTACCGGCCATGAGCACGAGCGGAGCGCCGAGCAGCTCGTGGGCTCGCCACCCCACCGACGGTGGGACCCATCGGTCTTCGGCACCCCAGACCAACAGCGTCGGTATGCGCGTGATCACGTCGCGCAGCTGGCCGCCGACACGATCTGCGTCGACTCCGCCGGCCAGGTAGCCGGCGACAGCCTGCAGCGACTCGCGTGCACCTGACGAGCTGTTGATGTGCGCTTCCTCGTTGACCCACTCGTCAGTGATGAGGTCCGGTCGCGCAACCACCATGTGTAACTTGTCGCGAATCGCCGCTGGGGAGGCATCCCACATGGGCACAGGCGAGAGCGGCCCTTCACGCGGTTCAGACGGGACGATCCCGACGGCGCCGATGAGCACGAGCGCGCTGACCGAGTCGGGCTCCTCGACGGCGATGGCTGCGGCGACGTGACCTCCGAGGGAGGTGCCGACGATGACCGGATGCTTCACATCCAGTACCCGTAGAACCGCCGTGACGAAGGCGGCGAATGCGGGCGTCGAATGAGTGACGGACGAGCCTTTCGACGCGTACCCGTGACCGGGGAAGTCGAGGGCAAGCACCCGATGGCCGTGGGCTGCGATGGGCGCCAGGTTGTGCCAGAACCGATCTGCTCGCGAGCCTGCACCGTGCAAGCAGACGACCGTGTCGTCACCCCGGCCGGCGTCGAGGACGCGGGTGGCCAGCCCGCCTGCTTCGACGATGTACTGGCTGATCGTGATCTCTCCGACCGTGTACGTCATGGCGCCTCCTTCGCGGCTGCGGTGGCGAGGCGGGCACGCGTCAGCTGCAGGGTTTGGCTGAAGTGCCGCAACGTCAGGCGCACGGCCGCCGCCTCATCGCGCGCCCGGTACGCCTCGAGCAGGGCTCGATGTTCCTGATCCGCGTCGCGGTCACCCTGGTCAGGCGCCAGCGAGATGTTCACGTACATCGTCGACAGATCGGCAAGCCGTCGCAGGATGGTGGTCAGATGAGCGTTGCGCGAAGCCTCGTCGAAGAGGTTGTGGAGGCGGCGATTGCTCTCGAGCCACTGTTCGGGGAAGCGCGGCTCGGCCATCTCGTGGATCAGGCGGTCGATTGCGGCGAGCTCATCCTCGGTGATCCGTGCCACGCTCTCGCGCACCACCAGCGGGATCAGGCAGGCACGTATGTCGTACACCTGCTCCAGTTCCTCGATCGTCGGTTGGTGGGCGACCGCGCCGGAGTACGTGGTGAAGTCCACCAGACCCTCGGCCGAGAGGTCGCGCAGCGCCTCACGAACGGGTGTGATGCTGACTCCGTACTCGCGGGCGAGATCGCTCTGCTGCAGCCGCGTACCTCCCGCGATGCGGCCGCGCAGGATGTCGATGCGGATGCGGTCGTACACTGCTCGCTGCACGCTTTTGGTGATCACAACGTCATCTGTGCGCGCCGCCCGGGGGTCGCTGGTGTACATCTGACTCATCTCAGGTCACCCGACTCTCGAGCCGGCCGACCCGTTCGATCTCGGCGACCATCAGGTCACCGCTGTGCAAGAACTCCGGCGGGTTCCGTGTGAATCCCACTCCGGCGGGCGTCCCGGTGGCGAACACATCGCCGATGTGCAGCTCGACATATCGCGAGACCGTGCTGATGATCGTGTCGATGTCGAAGATCAACTCGCTGGTGCGCGCACGCTGCTTCTCCACGCCATTTACCGACAGCGATAGCGGCAGGTCCGGCGGATAGGCGATCTCGTCGGCGGTCGTCACCCACGGTCCCACCGGCGTCGAGCGGTCGATGTTCTTGCCGATGAACCACTGCACGTGGTCACGCTGCAGGTCGCGCGCGGTGATGTCATTGAGCACCGTGTAGCCGGCGACGTGATCGCGTACGTGTCGTGGCTCGATGCCGCGCCCGGGTCGCCCGATGACCACAGCCAGTTCCACCTCCCAGTCGAATTGGTCCGACAGCTGGCCGTCGAGAGCCAGCGGTTCACCGGGATCGGCGATTGCCTCGAACTGTTTGACGAAGACCACCGGCTTGGCGGGCCGGCTCACTCCGAGGGACTGGCCGGCCTCGGTGTCGTGCGCGAGGTAGTTCAGCCCCATGCAGTACACGGGCCGCGGCCGGTCCGCCAACGGCGCCCGCAGCACGCACTCACCGGCGTCCCAGGTGCGGCCGGTGGTGGCGGGATGTGCTCGGACGCCACCGGCGAACTGCTCCAGCACTGCGGTCCAGGTGGCCGACAACTCGTCGATGGCGCCGTCGCGCAGCGCGCCAACACGGGTTGCGCCCTCCGCTTCGAACCTGACCAATCTCATCCATAGCCCCCTGGTGCCTGATGCATCATGCAGGATACACGAGGCATGAGGACGGCTGCCATACTCTGGCTCGTCGTGCCCCGCGATACACCTCCGGAGGACTTGGGTATGGCCGCTTGGCTGCTGATCGCCGACGCCAATGTCATCGACGGAACCGGGTCGCCGCCACAAGCGCGCATGTCCGTGCTGGTTCGCGACCATCTCATTCATCGCGTTGGAGACCGTGCCGCACTCCGTGCTGAGATACCTGCGACTGACGACGTCGAGGTCATTGAAGCGGGCGGGCGCACGGTGATGCCCGGCCTCATCGACGCCCATTGCCACATGACATACGGCGAGAGTCGCGCCCAGGAGGAGCAGGACCT
>JBAUTG010000119.1:0-1919 GCA_049582105.1 Candidatus Dormiibacterota bacterium
GAGCTCCAGAACGTCGCGGAAGAACGCGCGGGCCTGGTCGGGGTCCTCGCAAAAGATGATCGCGTGCAGGCCCGAGATCACAGCCACGCCATTGTGATGCGGCCGGATGGGCTTCTCACTTCCCCACGCAGTGGGGTAGGTGCCCGCAGGGCCGGATGGGGAGAGGCATCCTCGGTTTCAACTCCCCATCCCCCGGCTGCGCCGGGTACTTCCCCGCAAAGCGGGGAAGTGAAATGGGAGAGGCATCCTTGTTTTCACCTCCCCATCCCCCGGCTGCGGGCGGGTCCTTCTCCGCCAAGCAGGGAAGTGATTTCACTTCCCCACTTCCTTTGGGGACCCTGCGCGTCCAGCGCGGGGTAGGTGCCCGCAGGGCCGGATGGGGAGGGACAACTTTCATGTGACCGTGGCGCCGGCCTCGGACATACGAGTGGCTCCGGGGTAACGCGTTCGCGCGAGCGTGGCGACGATGACCACCGGGACGCTCAGCGCAGCCGCGACCAGGAACAGCTCCCGATAGAGGTTGGCCTGGACGAGCATCGCCCCGATGCCGGTGCCCAGAGCCCCCCCGATGAATGCGCCCGTCACGAAAAGCGCCGCCGCCGTGCCGCGCACCTCGGGAGCAATGTCGGTCGCCCATGCCTGAAGGGTCGAGTGGAAGAACGAGTAGCAGCCTCCGATGAGCACGCTGGCACAGAGGATGGCGAGGATGTGCTGGTCGAGTGCCGCCACCAGGTATCCCGCCACCGCCATCACACCACCGATGCTCATCGGAACCCAGGGCGGCACCCTGGAGGCGATCCGCCTCACGATTTGCGTCCCGATGAGCACTGCAACCCCGTAGGGCGCCACCACCAGGCCGGCCAAAGCGGTATTGGTGCCCGTCGACTCGATCGCCGGCGCGAAGTAAACGATGAATCCGATCACCATCGCGCCCTCCGGGATCGCGAACAGGATGACAAAGCGTGCCCACGGCCGGCGCACCGCCCGCAGGAGCTGGCTCAACGGGCCGCCGCTGGGGGTGGCCGCATTCGACTCAGGCAACTGCTTCATCGCGAAGACCAGGACCACAGCGATCAGCGCCGGGACGAGGAACATGAACCGCCAGCTGAGGAAGTGAGCAAAGAGGCCTGCTCCAAGGCTGCCCACGGTGGTGCCAACCGCCACCGCGGCCAGCACGTCGGCGATCACGGAGTGGCGGAGGTTGAACGGCACCATGTCCCCGATGTAGACCAGCGCGGTGGGAAGGACGGCACAGACGGCCATCCCGTCCAGGATTCGCGCGGCGATGAGCAGATCGACATTGGGAGCGATCGCCGACAGGACACAGCCCGCAGCCGCCATGCCGAGGCTGAGGCGGATGATGCGAATCCGGCCGAAGCGATCGGACACGAATCCCCAGAAAGACTGGGCGAGACCGTATACGAGGTAGTAGGCGGTGGCGGCTCCGGCAACTCTGCCGAGAGGTACGTGAAAGTCGGACGCGATGGGAATGAGCAGCGGCGCGAGCGCGAAGCGATCGACCATCGTGACAAAGGGCCCGGCCGACAACAGGCGGACGTTGAACCGCGGCGTCATCGATCGCTGCTCACCACCGCCACATATATAGAGGTATGCGATGCGGCCGAACGGTCCGCGCCAGCGTCCCGGCGTGACCTGGCGCGCTAGGTGGCTTCGGCCTCCAGGACGTGGCGGACCTCCTCGATGAACCCGGCGATCGCAGCATCGTCCGTCCCGGGCTCCTCCATCCTCAGGCGTTCCGCTATGAGCAATCGAAAGCTCGGCTAGCGCAGGCCCTGGAGCAGGCGGGCTCGCTCGGCCACAGGCAGGTCGACGAACTCGCCGTCATCCAGCCTTGTCGCGGCCCCGCCGGACGCCTCGAACGCCGCCAGCACCCTTTCGGCCCAGGCAAGCTCGGCTTG
>JBAUTG010000120.1:0-32451 GCA_049582105.1 Candidatus Dormiibacterota bacterium
GTGGGAGATGAGACGACGCCGGCGCTGCGCCTCTATGCGGAGCGGCTCCTCGGCGGATCGCCCGCCACGAATCCCGACGTCTACCGCTCCGCCTCACCAATCGCCTATGCCGAGCGGGTGCAAGCCCCGCTCCTCGTCATCCAGGGACGCGGCGACACTCGCGTGCCCGCAGCGCAGCTCGAGCGCTACGCGGCTCGAGTCCGGCAAACGGGCGGCGACATCGAGGTCGTGTGGTTCGAGGCCGGCCACCAGCTGGGCACGCGCGACCAACGCGTGACGTGGATGAACGCGGCGTTGGGACTTGCCGCCAGAGCGCTGGATAGGAAACTCACCTAGTCGATCACAGCGGTGATGGCGTGGACTTCACGCGGACAGGACCTCCAGGGTGGCGAGTGAGGAGGCGAATCCCTCTCCCTCCGCCACCGTGATGCCTTCAGTGGTCCGGTGCAGTATTTTCGAATTGGCACTTGAGCGCATGCTTCTCGGGGCGCGGCGGGAACCGCGGTGACCATCATCGGTCGCAACCTTGCGAGCGCCGTTCCATGTGACGGAGCACTACGGAGGTCGGTCGTTCGTCTCCACGGGTGCCCGGTGCCGTCTTTTCGGGCCCAGCAGCATTCGGGGCGGTCGCCCCCTCCGATGATTCTGCACTGAACACGTCACGGTCATGGCACGTCCTGGCTCGGCACTCTCCCGCAGCGAAATCGCTGGCGAGAATGAATGGTGGTCATCAAAGTCTGCTGCCCGACATGCTGGAAATGGAGCGAATTGGGGACGGCGATGTCGTGCACGAAATGCGACACGCCACTCATCCTTCTCGATGGTCGACGGGCTGACGAAGTCAGCGCCGAAGTCCCGGTCGTTGAGGTCGTCAGGCCGCCGGAACCCCCGCCTCTCGAGATCGTGCCAGTGGGCTGGGCGGTCCGCACTCGCGCGACACAGAGCGCATCGACCGATCCCCCTGAGCTGCTGCCACCACCAACGTTCTGATACGCGCGGAACCGCATGCGCGCGGTGCCGAGCGCGCAGCTCGGCAAGCTGTTCGCGCTGCTGCGGACGCTCATGCAGGCGACGCCGCCGCTCGGCGCCGGCCTGGCAGCGCTCATCCTGCCGCTCGGCGGCACGACAACCATCGTTGGGATTGCCGCAGTCATGGCGCTGCCGGCGGTGCTCCTCGCGCCCGACCTCGTGCGACCGGGTGCCGTCGCCGTTGGTCATCGTGACTGAGCCGCGCATCGCCACCATGCACCGCTCCCTACTTGGGGTTCAGACGATCGCTCCCCGCACGGAACTCGGCGACGGCCGATGCGATGCGCTCCTCGAGATATGTATAGAAGAGTTTCCGCTGCGCGACGTCGATGGCCACATCGACCTCCTCGCCCATTCGTCGCCGCGCGATCCAGGGCGGGATCCCGTCGGCGACCATATCGCTTCCCACGTTGATCCGAACGAGCGCATCGTTCTCCTCCGACACATGCACCGTGATCTTGAGGACGAGGCCGGTGCTCTCCACGAGACGCCAGCTGCGCTCCCAGCGCACGTTCCGGTTGGAGTCGCGCGACAGGCGGACCGCATCATCGGCGACGACCTGCTCACCGTCGCGGGCAGTGCCTGCAAGCAGCGTCCGGATGTGCTCGTCGAGATCCCGCGAAATCCAGTTGACGAGTGATGGCGTCCGGTCGTTCAGGTCGGGCCGGCCGTTGGGGTCGGCGGCGAGCTCACCGATCGCCCGGACCGTGCCCGCGTGCCGGCGGCAGTACGAGACACCGTAGAGGGTGGCGCCGTGATCGGGGCAGAACGCGGCCTGGCACATGCGCCCCCGGCGGTCCCGATATCCGCACGGCTGCGCCGTCTTGTTCGGGCAGCCCGGCACGCTGCACGAGATCCCTGACGCGACCGGCGGCGCGACCGGCGGCGCGACCGGCTCGGTGGGCGAGCTGGGTTCCTGGCGCCGGCGCCGGAACAGGCTCGTCATCGACAGCACTCCACTCCGGTCATCCTACCCCGAGGTTCGTGCGCGATCTGTGACTCGTTGTATCGAGTTCGATCGATCGGGCGAAGCTTCCGGGGCCCCAGCAGGACGATATCAGGGCGATCCGCCACTGCGGATCGTGCACACGCGTGCCGCACGACGAAGAGCAGGAGCGATCCAATGGCCGGAGGCATGGGCTGGTCGGAGCTGAGCCCCCGTCCTCGGGCACTGACCAACCGGTCTCAGGTCACCGCGGCTTTCAGGCTCCGGTAGCTGCGCAGGAGGGTCCGTCGCATATCGGCGACGAGCGGATCCTCCATGTCGCACCCGTGTGCCACCCACCGGTCGCAGATGCGCATTGCGTCGGCACGCAGTTCCCCGCTCTCGCGGACGCCGGCGATCGGCGTGTCGTACGTGTACGCATAGAGTGCCGCGACCGCCTCGCCGAGGGCTGCGGTGTCCCCGCCGTCCTGGTGCTGCAGCTCGCGATGGACGCGCCACCACTCGACCTCGAGGCGCGCCGCCTTCATGGAGTCGAACCCCTCTCCCCCGCCGGCGAGGTCGTAGAAACCCTTCATGAGACGCCTCGCGCCGTCAGGGTCGTTGCCGGGATACGGAGCCCAGAGTTGATTGGCGCGCAGCACCAGCCACGCGCCCCAGAGCGTCTGCGGCCAGGGGAGCTGGAATCCGCAGCGCACCAGCCCGATCGACGCGGCGAGGACGCGACCCCATTCGCGCCGGTAGTAGCCGATCCATGCGGCGCTCTCCATGCGTGCCAGGTCGACTGGATCGAAGGCACGCACCGCCGCACGTGCATCGCGTCTGCCTGCTGCCATGACGACTCTCCCCGGTGGCAAGCGGATCACGAAAGCGCACCGAGGCGCTCTGCGAGTTTGGTGGCGAGCGCATCTGCCTGCTGCTGATACAGCGCGGCCGGCGCGACGTTCGCGAACGCGACGCCCAGCTGCAGCACCATCAACCCGCCACTGAGACTCAGGAGATATACGTAGCTGGCGACCTGCTTGACGCCGGTGGAGAACGTGTCGAGTGAGGCAGTGCGCGTCCCCGTCCACGCGCCGACGGTGACACTCGACGTGGTCACTGACTGGTCGCCGAACCGTCCTTTGGCATCCTCGTCGTGCGCGGGGCACGCCCGTGCGCCCGCGGTCGCCTGCCCGATGTCGGTGGCGGTGTCGGCGGCATTCGTCTCGAGAATCACCGCCTCCGTGACCGCTTTCGCTGCCGCCGCCAGAGGCTGGCTCACAGCGGTACCCACCGCAGTTCGCGTCCCAGCCGTGATACCGCTCGTCTTGACGCATGGCGTCGGTACGAGGCCATCGCTGACCAGGGCCGACTCGGATCCGCTCGTCGGTGGTTGCCCGACCGACGCGCCGGGCACATCGCCCGCCGCCACGAGGGTCTGCTTGACGATCGCAACCGGTGGCGGCACCTGCGGCGCTGCGGTTGGTTGCACCGTCGGCGCGACCGTCGGCCCCGATGAGGCCAATCCGCAGCCGGCGATCAGCAGGGCGAGCACCGCGGGCACGCACGCGCCGAGGCGACGTCGAGCCCCGCCTCCACTCCCGTCATTCATCCAGGAAGCATTGTGCCCCGAGCGGTGCGGAGGAGTGCCGTCAGGCGGGGACGGCGGCTTCGTACGAGGCGGCGTCGAGGCATTCGTCGATGATCGCCCGCACCAGCCGGTCAACGCGGTCGCCCCCGAGGCGGGGCGCCCGCCGTGCAAGCCGGTCGACGATCTGCTGCTCACGGTGTGCGTCACGCACGGGGATCGCGGCGGACGCCTTGCGCTGCTGCACCGCCTCGACCATCGCCGCACGGTACTCGAGCATCTGGAAGACCGCATCGTCGATGGTGTCGATCACAGCGCGACATTCGCCGACCGAGTCGGCGACCGCAGGGCGCGTCATCACGCAGAGGGCCCGTGCGGCCACGACGATGCGGGTGAGCGCGGCTGGGGTGATCGCCTGTGCCGCGTCGCACAGCGACTCCTCCGGGTTGGGGTGGCACTCGACGATCAGCGCGTCCGCGCCCGCGGCCAGTGCGGCGACCGCGAGCGACGGGACCCAACTCGCGTTGCCGGCGGCATGGCTCGGATCGACGGCGATCGGAAGATCCGTCCTCTCGCGCAGCACCGCGATCGCGCTGACGTCGAGCGTGTTCCGAGTCGCGGTTTCGAACGTGCGAATCCCCCGCTCGCAGAGGATCACGTCGTCGTTGCCCTCGCGGGTCACGTACTCCGCAGCCGCGAGCCACTCGTCGTACGTCGCCGACATCCCGCGCTTGACGATCACGGTCATGCCGCTCTGTCCGGCTGCGCGGAGCAGCGGGGTGTTGTGCATCGAGCGCGCGCCGATCATCAACGCGTCGACGTGCCCTCGAAGGACGTCGATGTCATCGGCGTCGAGCGGCTCCGCGATCACGGGCAGGCCGGTGACGCGCCGTGCCTCGTCGAGCAGGGGGAGACCGGCCTCGCCCATGCCCTGGAACGAGCCGGGCCGGGTTCGCGGCTTCATGACGCAGCCGCGCAGCACGCTGGCGCCGGCACGACGAGCCGCCACCGCATGCCCGACATACCCGGCTTCGACGGCGCAGGGTCCGGCGATGACGGGAATGGAGTCACCGCCGACGACGACATCGCCGATCCGGACGCGGCGAGTGACGTGACGGCGTGTCGCGCTCGGGAGCAGCGGCTCGATGGTCACCGTATGGATCCTCCGTGTGGTGATGGGCCACCTCACGGGATCCGGGGCTGACCCATCTTTGATGAACCAGCCCTGGTAAGAAAACTGCGCGGTCGGGTTAGAAGACCCCCGGCAGCCTTACGGCTGGCGGGCCAAAGTATCGACGCGCAGTTGCGACCATTACGCTCGATCGTACCATGGGTGTCGAGACCTGTCCAGCGCGGCGCGACGCGCACCCACCTGATCCGCCGCTAACCGAGATCCTCAAGGCCGCCGGTCTCGGCGAAGATCAACTCTTCGGCGATGTTCGTCACCCGATCGCCGATGCGCTCCAGGTAGTGGGCGACGAAGACAAGCCCGGTCGCACGCGGAGCAAGGCTCCCATCGGCAGTCATCTGATCGACGTAGGTCGAGAAGATCTGGCGGTACTTCATGTCAACCATGCTGTCGCGGCGGGCGATGTCGCGTGCCGCGATTGTGTCGCGCGCCTCGAAGGCTGCGAGGATGTCGCGCACCTGGGTCTCCGCCTGTTCCGCGAGGATTCCGAGCGGCTCCGACGACGGCACGTCCGGCAGCTCGGCCATCGACCGTCCTATCCGGGCTATCGAGACGCAGTGGTCGGCCATGCGCTCGAGTTCGGACGCCATGTGATCGAACCCATGGATGTCACGGAGGTCGCGCGCGACAGGTGCCTGGGTGAGGATCACGTGGAAGCAGGCATCGCGGATCTTGTGGTGTTGTTCGTTGATCGCAGCATCGCCCTCGATCACCGCGGTGCAGATGTCCGGGTTGCGCTCGCGCAGACCCCACACCGACCGTTGGATGGCGATCTCGACCTGCTTCGTCAACTCGACAACTCCGGCGCGGATCGTGTCGAGCTCCGCCTGGAGGACCGGCCGGTGCGTGACAGGCGTCGGCGTCGGGGTCGCTTGACTCATCCAAATCTCCCGGTGATGTAGTCCTCGGTGCGCTGATCCACGGGATCCCGGAACACCTCGTCAGTCCTCCCCAGCTCGACCAGCTCTCCGGCGCGGCCTTCGCCCATCAGCATGAACGCCGTGTGGTCGCTCACGCGAGCAGCCTGTTGAAGGTTGTGGGTCACGATGATGATGGTCACCGTCCCGCAGAGTTCGCGCATCAATTCCTCGATACGCGATGTGGAGATGGGATCGAGCGCAGCGCAGGGCTCATCCATGAGGATCACCTCGCTCCCGGCCGCCAGCGTTCGAGCCAGGCAGAGGCGCTGCTGCTGACCGCCCGAGAGACCGGTTGCCGGCGCTTTGAGACGATCCTTCACCTCGCTCCACAGTGCCGTCTGTTGGAGACAGCGCTCGACGGTTTCGTCGAGCACGGTCCTGGACGGACGCCCCTCGAGGCGAAGGCTGTACACCACGTTGTCGTAGATGCTCATCGGGAAAGGCGCCGGTCGCTGGAAGAGCATCCCCACACGTCTGCGCAGGGTGGCGACATCGACACTCGGTGCGTAGATGTTCTGGTCGCCCACCAGCACCTCACCGTCGAGCGTGAACGATGGAATCAGATCGTTGATCCTGTTCAGGCTGCGCAGCAGAGTCGATTTGCCGCAGCCCGACGGCCCGATGATCGCGGTGATCTCGCCCACCGGCGCCGAAATGGAAACGTTGCGCAAGGCGAGGAACGAGCCATAGTGCACGTTCACGTTGCGCGTGCTCACTGCGGGGTTATCCGCCTGCACGACGCTCGGGCGCCCTGGGCGCCCTTTCTCCGCGCTGCGATCCTCCTGAAGGAGCCCGACCACACGCAACTCACTTGCCATCTCAACCGACCCTCCCACTCACGTATGCCTCGGTCGCGGCGTTGGCCGGCGATCCGAAAATCTGATCGGTCGTGCCGAACTCGATCATTCGCCCTGGATCACCCGCCCGTTCAATCGTCATGAAACCCGTGTAATGCGATACCCGGGCCGCCTGCTGCATGTTGTGCGTGACGATGATCACGGTGTACTGATCGGCAATCTCGCGAATCAACTCCTCGATCTTGTATGTCGCGATGGGGTCGAGGGCGGAGCACGGCTCGTCCATGAGGAGGAGCGCCGGGTCGACCGCGATCGCGCGTGCGATGCAGAGTCGCTGTTGCTGCCCCCCGGACAGACTCACCGCGGGCTTGTTGAGCCGGTCCTTGACCTCATCCCAGAGCTGCGCCCGGCGCAGTGCGCTCTCGGCGATATCAGCCAACCTCCGATCCCCCGCGGACCTGGCAAGGCGCACACCGATGATCGCGTTCTCGAAGATCGACTTGGTCGGAAATGGGTTTGGACGCTGGAACACCATCCCGATCTCGCTGCGCACGGACCCGGGATCGATGTCGGGGTCGTAGATGTTCTGCCCACCGAACATCACGCGCCCTTCGACGCGTGCGCCTGGCACGATCTCGTGCATACGATTCACACAGCGCAGCACGGTGCTCTTGCCGCAGCCGGACGGGCCGATCAATGCGGTGACCTGATGCACGGGCGCCAGCAGGTCCACGTCCGCCACGACGTGATGCTTGCCGAACCAGGCGTTGAGCTTTTCGATCGACAGTCCTGCAGCCGACGGTTCGGGGGTGCTGATCGACTCGTCCGACCTGGTGGGAGCAGGTTCGGTGGCCACGTTAGGCATTCGATGTGCGAACTCGGCGGCCGAAGAATCGAGCAACCAACGTGAAGATCAGCACGATCGCGATCAGCGTGAGCGCGCCCGCCCATGCCCGTGCCTGCCCTTCCTGGAACCCGGTGACCGCGTTGTCGAAGATCTGAAGGGACAGCGTGGACATGCGCTTCGCCGGGTTGTATTCGGTGAACAGGTCATTACCGAGGGCGGTCAGGAGCAGCGGGGCGGTCTCTCCCATGGCACGCGCGACAGCCAGCATGGCGCCGGTGATGATCCCGGGCAATGCGGTGGGGATGCACACCCGCATCACCGTCTGACTGCGTGTGGCGCCGAGCGCCAGACTGCCCTCGCGAAGCTCATGCGGCACCAACCGCAGCATCTCCTCGGTCGTCCGGGTCACCAGCGGCATCATGACGATCGCCAGCGCCAGGGATCCGGCGAAGCCGGAGAAACCGAAACGGGTGACCCAGATCGCGTAGACGAAGGCGCCGGTGACGATGGTCGGAATACCGATCAAGACGTCGTTGAAGAAACGGATCGCGCCGGAGAGCCGTCCCCGCCCGTACTCGACGAGGTAGATCGCAGCACCCACTCCGAGCGGGATCGCAATCAACCCCGCGACGCCGACGATGATCAGGCTGCCGGCGATGCCGTTGTAGAACCCACCGCCCGTGGCGGCGGGGTTGCCGGGAGGATTCTGCGTCAGAAAGCCGAGGTTCAGCGCAGCAGCGCCCTGAATCGCGACATAGATGAGCACCCAGGCAAGCACTCCGACGGCGATGATCACCGCTGCGATCAGCACGCCGACGAGCACTGCGCTCTTCGCGCGCCGCCGGCCCACTGCACGACGGTTGCGAAACCCCGGAGCGCCGGCGGCGAGCTGGGTCACAACGCGACCCCGCGCCGTGCAACCAGGCGAGCGAGGACGTTCACCACCAATGCGACGATCAAGAGCCAGAAGCCGACCACGAAGAGCGCCGACAGGTGGAACGGTTCGGTGGCCTCGGTGAATTCGTTCGCAATGACGCTCGACATCGTCGCGCCCTGGGAGAAGAAGCTCGGATTGATGTGGAGCACTGCGTTACCGATCACCATCGTCACAGCGATGGTCTCTCCCAAGGCGCGACCGAGACCCAGCAGTGACGCCCCGACGATGCCCGAGCGCGCTCTGGGAAGCACCGCGATCCGGATCATCTCCCATCGCGTCGCCCCGAGCGCGAGAGCTGCCTCCTTCTCGTTGCGCGGCGTGCTCCGGAAGACCTCGCGGCAAACCGCCGCGATGATCGGGAGCACCATGATCGCCAGCACCAACCCTGCTGCGAAGTACGAGTATCCGAAAAAGGGCCCGGCAAAGACGGTACCGATCACGGGAACGGTACCAAGCGTCGTGTCCAGGAAATCCACGACGGGCTTGATGGCCGGAATGAGCGCGAAGACTCCCCAGAAGCCATAGACGACACTGGGGACTGCGGCGAGCAGGTCCACCAGCGCCGAGAGGGGACCCCTGATGCGCTGCGGCGCAACCTCAGTGATGACCAGCGCCGCTCCGACAGCGAGGGGGACGGCGATCACCATTCCGATGATCGATGTGAGCATCGTTCCGTAGATGAACTGCAGAATCCCGTACGGATTGGGATGCGACACGTTCTGGAACGCGGTGGACGGAGTCCATCGCTGACTTGAGAGAAAGGAGAAGAAGCCGTAGTGCTGCATGGCCGGGAGGCCCTGCAGCACCAGGAAGACGATCATGGCCGCGATGACCACGAGCACGACGCCGCCCATCACCGAAACGCTGGTTCCGAAGATCCGGTCGGCGATCCGAGGCCGTCCGCGCTTCAGGAGCGTCGGCGTCGATCGAACGCCGACCACGGCGATGCCGCCGCCCTCACCAGGCGGCGGCATCAGACGCTCACCACGGTCAACTCGGTCGTCGGATCACGGCGAGACGGGAGTACCGTTGACCGTGATCTTCTTGAGTTGAGCGATGCAGAGTGCTTGCAGCGTCGGGCCGAGCGGCGTGTAGTTCACCGAGTTCGTCAGGTCCTGACCCTTGGTCAGAACCCACGAGAAGAAATTGACGAGCGCCGCCGCCGTGGCCGGCTTGGTCTGGTTCTGATAGACAAGCGCCCAGGTCAACCCGGTGATCGGATACGCCTGCGGATTGCTTGACTGGTTGACGATGTCAACTCTGAGGTCGGACGGGTAGCTGGTGATGCCGACCGTCGCGTTGGCCGCGGTTTGCTCGCACGGCTCGATGAACTGGCCCGCATTGTTCTTGACGTCCGCGTAGGTCTGGTGCTGCGCGATGGCGTAGTCGAGCTCGACATACCCGATGCCGCCCGCCGTCTGGCTGACGACTGCGGACACCCCGTCGTTGCCCTTGCCGCCGATTCCTACCGGCCACGCCACGGTCTTGCCAACGCTGGTTGTCTTGCCGCCGAGAGCGGTCACCCAAGCCGGACTGGTCTGCGTGAGGAAGTCGGTGAAGATTGCCGTCGTCCCCGAGCCGTCAGAACGGTGGGCGACGGCGATGGGAGTGCTCGGAAGTGAGATCCCGGGGTTCAGGGCCTTGATCGCGGGGTCATTCCATGTCGTGATCGTCCCCGCAAAGATCTTGCCAATCGTGTCGCCATCGAACTTCAGGCCGCTCGCGATGCCCGGAAGGTTGTACACAACCACGACTGGCGCCTGCACCAGAGGGATCTGCACTACCGGACCCTTGGCCTTGGCGATGTCGGAGTCAGACATGAACGCGTCCGAGTCGCCGAAATCGACGGTGCCCGCCTGGAGCTGGGCGATGCCGGCGCCCGAGCCCACCGATTGGTATGCAACTTGCACGTTGTCCGATGTGGCATACGCTTTCGTCCAGACCGACATCATCGGCGCCACAAAGGTCGATCCCGCTCCGCTCAGCGACGTTGCCTGACCGGCAACGGCGGGCAGCCCGTTTGCATAACCGGGCGACGCCGCGGTCCCGGTGCAGACAGGAGTCGGTGTGGCGCTCGGAGCCGCCGTGCCGCCGGTGCTAGCGGATCCACACGCGGCGATGACCGAGCTTCCCACGAGCAGCGTCAACGCCCCTTGCACGTGCCCGCGCCGGCGCCGGCGTGGGCGTTCACGATTCACCAACGTGTCAATCTCGACTGTCATGTCAGCCCTCAGTGCCATTTCGCAATCAGCCGTCCCCGGCGGCTGTCCGCCCTCTATCCTGCCGATCGAATCATTAAGGGCGACACCAGATACGAGTTAAGAGGTGCTTAACGGTTGCCAGGCTTGAACAAGTCCGGCACGCACGTCGCTTCGACTCACGCCCGATGCCTTCCATCGACGTGCGTCACCGACGCTGAAGGTCTGGCTACAAATCGGGGAGACCTGTGAGCCCTCTCAGCAGCTGAGCCGAAGTTGAAGCTGGATCACGGGATTCCGTGATCGCGCGAACCACGACGATCCGGCTCGCGCCCGCCTCGACGACGTCCGGGAGAGTCGCGGGGTCGATGCCGCCGATGGCGAACCACGGCCTGCGCTCGATGCCCTGGCGCTCTCGCCACGCAGCGTGGTGCACGGGCTTCAGGCCGGTGGCCGGGCGTCCCGGCTTGGTCGGCGTGGCATGCACCGGCCCGATGCAGAGGTAGTCCGGCTGCGGTGCGGCGTCATCCAATTCCATGCGCGAATGGGTCGACAGCCCGATGAGGAGGTCGGGGCCGGTGATGCCCCGCACCGCGTCGGGCGGCAGGTCGTTCTGACCGATATGCACGCCGTCGGCTCCCGCCGTCACGGCGACGTCCGGCCTGTCGTTGATGATGAAGAGCGCCCCGTGCCGGTCGGTCGCCGCCCGGAATACCGTGCTCCAGCGGAGGAGATCGCCTGCCTCGGCGTCCTTCTGGCGGAGTTGGACGACGTCGACGCCCGCCGTGAGCACTGCGTCGAGGAAGGCGGCGAGATCGCCCTGCGCCGCACGGGCGTCGGTCACCAGGTAGAGGCGGGCGCCTGCCAGACGGTCCCGCCGCGTGTCACCCAGCCTCGACATCACCCACTGCCGGCATCGCGACGGGCCTCCCACCCAGGTCGGCGAGGCCTTCCCACGACGTCGAGGCGTGCGCGTAGAGACGTTGCGGAATCCGCCCTGCTCGAAAGGCGAGACGGCCGGCCTCAACTCCGGCTCGGATCGCGCGCGCCATGAGCACCGGGTCGGCCGCACGGGTGATCGCCGATGCCACGAGCACGGCGTCGCAGCCCAGCTCCATGCCGAGCGCGGCGTCGGAGGCGGTGCCCACGCCCGCGTCGAGCACCATGGGCACGCGCGCGCGGTCGCGGATGATCCGCAGGTTGTAAGGGTTGCGAATGCCGGAACCACTCCCGATCGGCGCGCCCAGTGGCATCACTGCCGCGCATCCGAGGTCCTCGAGGCGTTTGCAGAGGACGGGATCGTCATTGGCGTACGGGAGGACGGTGAACCCGTCGTTGATGAGCTGCTCCGCCGCAACCAGCAGCTCAGGGCCGTCGGGCAGCAGGGTCTCCTCGTCAGCGATCACCTCGAGCTTGATCCAGTTGGTCTCGAAGGCGTCACGGGCGAGCTTCGCCGTCGTGACCGCATCGCGCGCCGTGTAGCAGCCGGCGGTATTCGGCAGGATCCGGCGCCCCGACTTGGCGACGACGTCGAGGAACGAGGCGCTGTTCGCGGGGTCGAGCCTCCGGAGCGCGATGGTGACCATCTGCGTCCCGGACGCCTCCAGAGCTTCCCCGAGGGATTCGAGGCTCGAGGCTCCGCCCGTTCCCATGATCAGACGTGACGTGAAGCGCTCCCCGGCGATGACGAGCGCATCTTCGGTCATCAGCCGCCCTGGACCGCGTGCAGGATCTCGAGACGATCTCCGGCATGCAGCACGGTGTCCGACCAGCTTGCGCGCAGCACGACGTCGCCGTTGCGCGCCACGGCGATCCCGCGCTGCTCCGGTGGCAGCTCCATCTCGCGGAGCAGATCGGTCACGGCCAGGCCCTCGGCGACCTCGCGGCTCTCGCCATTGACGACGATGATCACGCCGGCACTCCGGCCGTTCGCGCAAACCGCGACGGCCACCACGGGCGAGTCGCCTCCGGCCAGGCGCCGCCTTTGAGGACCGAGACCACCGCGTCGGCGGTCGCGGGCGCGAGCAGGAATCCGTTGCGGAAGTGGCCCGTCGCAAGGATCAGGCCGGGCGTGACCCCTTCGCCCACGATCGGCGCGTTGTCCGGTGACCCCGGACGCAGCCCCGCTGACACCTCGACCAGCTCCAGCTCGGCCACGTCGGGCACGAGCGCCCGCGCGTCGCGAAGCAGGTCGAAGACCGCGCCGGCGAACACGGTCGTGTCGAAGCCACGCTCCTCCATGGTGCCGCCGATGACCACGCGCCCGTCGCCACGCGGCAGGATGTAGACGTGGGTTCCGCGGATCGTCCGTGTGATCATCGAGGGGTCACCGCGCAACCGGAGGATCTGTCCCTTCACCGGGCGGACCGGCGGCACGTCCTCCGCCGGAACCCCGGCGATGGCACCCGACCAGCACCCGGCCGCGAGGATCACGTGGCGCGCTGCGATCTCCTCCTCGCCCTCGACGCGGACTCCGATCACCCGGCCGCCGTCGACAGCCACCTCGCCACGTCCGCGATGGATCTCGACGTCGAGGTTGGTGCAGGCAGCCTGCAGCGCAGCGGTCAGCGCACGTGGATCCACCACGTGATCCGTCTCGACGAGCATGCCGCTGCGGACCGATGGCGCCAGTCCGGGTTCGAGCTCGCGGGTCTCGCGCGCCGACAGCCTGACGACCGGGAGGCCCAGTGCGCGGCGGTGGTCGAACCCGCGCTCGAGATACGCATGCTCGTCGGCATCGACCGCGACGTGGAGCGTGCCGCACTGCCGGTAGCCCGCGTGCAGTCCCGAGTCACGTTCGACGTCTGCGACGAACGCCGGGTACGCCGCGGCGGAATCGCGGTTCAGCTGGATGACGCGATCCTCGCCGAACTCCGCCTCGCTGATCGGCGCGATCATCCCGGCGGCATAGCGAGAGGAGCCTGAGGCGGGATCCGGATCGACGACCGCGACGCTGAGTCCGGCGCGCGCGGCGCGCCAAGCCACGGAGAGGCCGATGACACCTCCGCCGATGACTACTGCGTCCACAGGTCTCCTCCGATACGAGATCGAGTTTACGGGGACGGCTCGGTTGCACCGATCCGGTCCAGCCGGTAGCCGACTCCGAAGACGGTGGTGATCCGGAACGGCATCTGCGCGAAGGGCTCGAACTTCTCACGGAGCCAGCGCACATGGACGTCGACCGTCTTCGGATCCCCGTAGAAGCGGTTGCCCCAGACGGCCGCAATGATCGCCTGTCGCGACATCACCCGGCCGGTGTTCCGAAGGAGCAGGGAGAGCAGGTCGAATTCCCTGGGAGCCAGACGCAGCTCCGTGCCCTCCACGTGGATGGTCCGTGCGGCGCGGTCGATCTTGAACCCGTCGAATTCCTCGATCTCGGCCGCGCCGGCCGGGCGCGCACTCATCTCCGACCGGCGGAGGAGGGCCGTGATCCGCGCGAGCAGCTCGTTGAACGAGAAGGGCTTGGTGACGTAGTCGTCGGCGCCCAGCTGGAGACCGACGACCTTGTCGACCTCGGTGCCTTTGGCCGTGAGCATGAGGATCGGGGTGGATGACTCCTGGCGCAGCACCCTGCACACCTCGAGGCCGCTGAGCCCGGGCAGCATCACATCAAGGAGGATCAGATCGGGACGCTCGGCACGGGCCATTCCGAGCGCGTCCGGACCCGTCGCCGCCTCGAGGACGGTGTAGCCCTCGCGCGCGAGGTTGTAGCGCAGCGTCTCGCGAATGGCGTCCTCGTCCTCCACCACGAGGATGCGCTTGTCCGCAGAGGGCGCCATTACCCGAGCTTATACTCGCCCGGGTGGAGGCACGCGACGAAGCCGAACTCCGGTCCGGGGCGGACAGCATCGCGGTGCTGCAGGCCGTGGGAGTGCTCCTCGACCAGGGCATCGTCGGTCTCGACGTGGACGGCAATGTCCTCCTGGCCAACGAAGGTGCCCGGAGGCTCCTCGGGCTCGACCTGAAGGAGGGATCGGCGTTCGTCGCCGGCGAGGTTGACTACCGCCTCATCCGCATCCTCGATGCGGCGAGAGAGAGCGGGCACGTCGAGGAGCGCGCGATCACCCTGCACAACCGTGACTTCCTCGCCCGCGCCATCGTGCTCAAAGGTGAGGTTGCGACGCTTCTGCTCGTCCGCGACGAAACTCGCGTCCATCACCTTGAGCGAGTTCGGCGCGACTTCGTCAGCAACGTCTCACACGAGTTGCGCACGCCGATCACCGCGGTGCAGCTGATCGCCGAGACACTCGCCAACGGCGGACTCGAGGACCCCCAGGCTGCGGCGGACTTCGTGAGGCGGATCGGTCAGGAGGCCGCGCACATGGCGCAGATGGTCGAGGAGCTCCTCGAGCTCAGCACCATCGAGTCGGGCTTGCGGCCGATGGCGAGTGAGCGCGTGCCGATCATGAAGCTGATGAGCAGCCTTGACCGGCTGCGACCCCTTGCTGAGAGCAAGGGGGTGTCGCTGGCCGTGACGGTCGCGCCGGGGACGCCGGACCTGGTCGGCGACACGTCGCATCTCGGGCAGGTGCTCCGCAATCTCGCGCACAACGCGATCAAGTTCACGCCGTCGGGCGGGCGTATCGAGATCAGCGCGGAACCTGGCGAAGCGGGCCACGTCATCCTCCGCTGCCGCGATACCGGTGTTGGAATCACGCCGGCCGACCTCCCGCGCATCTACGAGCGCTTCTGGAAAGCCGACAGCTCGCGGCAGCGCGACGGCGAGGGCTCGGGACTCGGCCTCGCCATCGTCCGCCACGTGGTCGAGGCGCACGGCGGGACGGTGAGCGTCACCTCAGAGCCACGCCGCGGCACCGAGTTCCAGGTGGTGCTGCCCGCGGCCGGCGGGGAGTCGTCGAGCAGCGATTGACCGGCTTGCCGCCGCGGAAGGCCGTTGGTTACCATTCGGCAATAGTTACGGCGTAGAAAGCTTCCTTGCAGGGGGAGGCCAATGGCGGAACGCGTTCTCGACATCGATGCGTCGCCTCCGACCGAGGGACAGCCGGCCCTCCTGGAGCGGCACGTCGAGCTTCTCGACACGGGTCTCCGTGGCACCGCGCCACGAATGCGGGGCCTGCTCAGGCAGATGTCGGCCTACCACATGGGCTGGACCGATCACCACGGGCACCCGGCGAACGAGCCGGCCGGCAAGCGCATCCGCCCCGCCCTCTCGCTCTGGGCGTGCGAGGCGCTCGGGGGCGACCCCGCCTGGGCCCTCCCGGCCGCCGTCGCGGTGGAGCTGATCCACAACTTCACCCTCATCCATGACGACATCCAGGACAACGACCAGGTCCGGCGGCACCGTCCCGCCGTCTGGGCGATCTGGGGCGCCGAGCAGGGCATCAACGCCGGCGACGGCATGTTCGCGGCGGCCCTGAGTTCGCTGCTCGCCCCCGGGCCGCGGCCCGGACGCCGGATGCGTGCCGCGCATCTCCTCAGCACGGCGGTGCTGCAGGTGGTCGAGGGCCAGTGCCTCGATCTGTCGCTCGAGGGCCGGCCCGGCGCGTCGCAGGCGACGTACCTCCGCCTGGCGACCATGAAGACCGGGGCGCTGCTCGGGGCTGCGATGGCCTCGGGCGCGGTCCTCGCGGGGGCGCCCCGCGCCGTGACCCAGCGCTTCGATGCCGCGGGACGTCTGCTCGGCCTCGCCTTCCAGGTTCGCGACGACTGGCTCGGGACCTGGGGCGATCCGGACGTGACCGGCAAAGGACGGAGTGGCGACCTGCGCCGTCGAAAGCTGACGTATCCGGTCGTTGCGGCCTACGAGGTCGCGACGCCGATCCGGCGCCGTGAGCTTCGCAGGCTCTTCAACGATCGCGAACCCGGCGGCGAGTTCCGCCTCCGCGCACTCCTCGATGAGCTGGGCGGCCCATCGCTCACGGCCGGAGTCCCGATGGTGCTGGCGCGCGACGCCGTCGCCGCACTCTCCGGCCTTCCCGATGAGGCGATCACCGACTTCGCGGATCTGGCGATCCATGTTGCTGAACGCAACCGCTAGCGCGAGCACCGACACGCCCCCCGTCTCGCACACGGCGTCGCGCAAGGATGAACACCTGCTCATCAACATCAACGAGGACGTCGGCGCCAAGGGCATCGGCAGCGGGTTCGACGACTACCGCTTCGTCCATCGCGCCCTCCCCGAGATCGACCTCGACGACGTGGACCTGCAGTCGAGATTCCTTGGGAAACGGGTCGGTGCACCGCTGCTCATCTCGTGCATGACCGGTGGCACCGAGCATGCGCGGCTCATCAACGAGCGGCTCGCCCGCGTCGCGCAGCGGCGCACGCTCGCGATGGGACTCGGCTCGTGTCGCGTGCTCCTCGAGCAACCCGAGGTGCTGCCGACCTTCGACGTGCGGGAGATCGCTCCCGACGTTCCGCTGCTCGCCAACCTCGGCGCCGTGCAGCTGAACCTCGGGGTGGGTGTCGACGAGTGTCGCGAACTCCTGCGCGTGCTGCGCGCGGATGCGCTGGTGCTGCATCTCAACCCGCTCCAGGAGGCATTGCAGCCCTCGGGAAACACTGCGTTCAGGGGGCTTCTCACGCGCATCGAGGAGCTGTGTGCGGACCTCGGCGCACCGGTGATCGTCAAGGAGGTCGGATGGGGCATCGCCGACGATGTCGTTGAGCAGTTGTTCGAGGCCGGCGTGACGGCGGTGGACATCGCCGGTGCGGGAGGCACCTCGTGGAGCGAGGTGGAGCGGCATCGCATCAGTGACCCGATCCGTGCGCGAGTCGCGGCCGGGTTCGCGAGCTGGGGGATCCCCACGACCGACGCATTGATCCGAGCGCGAGCCGCGGTGCCCGACGGGCTCCTGGTTGCGAGCGGCGGCGTCCGCAACGGGATCGACGTCGCGAAGGCGCTGACGCTCGGTGCCGATGCGGTCGGGATTGCCGGTCCCCTCGTGCGCGCCGCGGCCGCCGGCGACATCGCACTGGACGAGACGGTCGCCGTGATCCTCGAGGAGCTGCGCCTCACCATGTTCTGCGTCGGCGCCACACACGTCGGCGCCCTCTGGAGTGATGCGCGCCTGATGCGCGCCGACGGATCCATACGCTGATGACACAGCCCATTAATCAGATGGAGGCCGCCGACGCGTTCTGCCGGGAGCTCGTGCGCCACTACGAGAACTTCACGGTCGCGTCGCGCGTCTCACCGCCGGCGCTGCGCCGCGATCTCATGCGCGTGTACGCGTACTGCCGGTACACCGACGACCTCGGTGACGAGAGCGGTGACCGCGCCGTCGCGACGCGCCGGCTGCGGCGCTGGCGCGACGAGGTGCGCGAGAGCTTCGAGTACAGCGAACGGACGCACCCTGTGCTGGTCGCCCTGGCCGGCACCGCGGAGCGCTTCAACCTCGAGGAGCAGCCGTTCATCGACCTGATCGATGCCAACCTGCAGGACCAGCGTATCGACCGGTACGAGGACTGGCCCGCGCTGCGCGCGTATTGCAACAAGTCGGCAGCGCCGGTCGGGCGCATCGTCCTTCGCCTCTTCGGCATCGACGCCGCGCACGCAGTCAGCCTGAGCGACGACGTGTGCATCGGCCTGCAGCTCGCCAATTTCGCGCAGGACGTGTCCGTCGACGCACGACTCGGTCGCAGCTATCTGCTGCAGGAAGAGGTGCGCGCGCACGGGACCGAGGGCGCCGTCCGCCTGATGTGCGAACGGGCTCGCGCGCTGCTCGCCGCCGGTCACGAGCTGGAGCAGCTCGCGCCCTCGCGGTTGCGCATCCAGCTTGCCCTGTACCGCCTCGGCGGCGAGGCGATCCTTGACGCGGTCGCAGCCCGCAAGTACCACACGGCCACCCAGCGTCCTGTCGTGGATCGAACCGCAAGGGTGCGCATCGCGGCTTCGGCGATCACGACCGGGCTGCATCGTGAGCCTTATCGCGCCCGACCTGTGCGAGCCGCAACGACGACGGGCGACCGCCGTGCTTGACACGCCGGCATTGCCTGACATGCGCGCCGCGGAGCGGTTCTGTGAGGACATGGCACGTCGCGAGGCGGCCAACTTCTACTGGGGCTTCATCGCGCTCCCCCGCCAGCAGCGCACCGCCATCTACTCGCTCTACGACTTCGCGCGTCAGGTGGACGACGACGCAGACCTCGACGGCCGTTCGTCGCGGCATGCGCGTCTCGAGCATCACCGCCGCCGTCTCCACGAGACGCGACCCGGCGACACCACCGACCCGGTGATGGGCGTGCTCGCGCTGGCGATGCGTCGCTATTCGATCCCGATGGCGGAGGTCGAGATGCTCATCGACGGCGTTGCGATGGACCTGACCACGACGCGTTACCGCACGTGGGCGGAGCTCGAGCGCTACGCGAACCTCGTTGCGTCGATCGTGGGGCGGATGTGTGTGCGCATCTTCGGGTTCCGCGATCCGATTGCGCTGCAACGTGCCGACGAGCTCGGCGTCGCGCTGCAGCTCATCAACATCCTTCGCGACGTGCGGGAGGACGCGGCGCGCGGGCGCATCTACCTGCCCTCCGAGGAGATGGCGGCATTCGGGATCAGCGAGGCCGATATCCTCGACGGACATGCCGCGCCGGGCTGGAGACCGTTCATGGCGATGCAGGCCGCACGAGCGCGAACGCTGCACGCGTCAGGCCTGCGTGTCACCGAGTCGATTCCGAAGCAACCGGCTGTCTGCGTGCGCACCATGGCGGGGATCTACCTCGGCATCCTCGATCGCATCGAGGCGGCGCCGGAGCTCCCGCTGCACGGTCGGGCGCGCCTGTCCAAGGCGGCCAAGCTCGGCGTCATGGCCCGCTCGTGGCTGGCAGCCGTATGAACCGGCAGCCCCGTGTCGCCGTTGTTGGTGCGGGCCTCGCCGGGCTCACCGCGGGCATCGAGATGGCACGGTGTGGCTGGCACGTCGATCTCTACGAGCGCTCGCGACTCCTCGGCGGGAAGGCGACATCGTTCGTGGTCGACGGCCACGAGGTCGACTGCGGACAGCACGTCGTCCTCGCCTGCTGCACGGCGACCCTCGACCTCATCGACGAGCTCGGGCTCAGCGACTCACTCTACGTACAACCGCGTTTCGACGTCACCGTGCTCTCGCGCAACCGGCCGCCCGCGCACCTGCGCGCATCGGGGCTGCCGGCGCCGATGCACCTCATGACCGGGTTCGCCCGCTACCCGCACCTGACGGCTTTCGACAGGTTCATGGTCGGCCGCGCACTGCTCGCAGCACGGCGCGACGTCGACCCGCGCGGCGACATGGCGTCGTGGCTGCGCCGCCATCGCCAGAGCGTGCGAGCGCTGCGCGCCTTCTGGGAGCCGTTTCTCGTGCCCGCGCTCAATGCGCCGCTCGACCGCGTGTCCGCGACGATGGGCCTGTTCGTCATCCGCACCGCGTTCCTTGGCGATCGCGACGCGGCTCGGATCGCGTACATGACGGTGCCGCTCGCGCGACTCGCGGAGGCGGCCGCTGCGCGGGTCGACGGCGTCCACATGCGTCAGGCCGTCGTCGGCGTGCATCACGATGGCGAGCGTGTGACCGGGGTGAAGCTGAGTGGCGGCGCCGGCGCCGCATGCGACGCGTGCGTGCTTGCCGTCCCCCCGCAGCGTCTCGCGACGATCCTCGAGGATGCGCCCGCGAGCGGCGTCAGCGGGCTGGATGCGTTCAAGGCCATGCCGATTGTCGACGTGCATCTCTGGTACGACCGCCCCATCCTGGGATGTGACTTCGCGGCGCTGCTCGACTCGCCGGTGCAGTGGGTGTTCGAGAAGTCTCCCGGCTATGTGTGCTGCAGCCTCAGCGCGGCCGACACGCTCGTCTCCCGTCCCGAAAGCGAGCTCGTGGAGCTGGGTCGCAGCGCGCTCGCCTCGGTGCTGCCTGCTGCGGCGCGCGCTCGCCTCCTGCGCGGCGCCGCGACACGTGACCCCGATGCAACGTTCATCCCGGCACCGGGTGTTCAGCGCCCCGGGCCGTCGACGAAGTTCTCCAACCTCGTGATCGCCGGCGCCTGGACCGATACCGGCTGGCCGGCGACCATCGAGTCAGCCGTGCGCAGCGGACGCGCGGCTGCACACACGCTGTTCCGCAACGCCGCATCCTGGAAGACAAAGGCGTTGCTGGAGGCGGCGCATGCCGTCTGAAGCACTGACCGCCGCGGTCGACTGGCTGCTCGGTCAGCAGGACCCGGCCGGGTGGTGGAGCGGCGAGCTCGAGACCAACGTCACCATGACCGCCGAGCACATCCTCCTGCTCCGATTCCTCGGCGCCTCGCACGACGACATCCGTGAAGGCGCGATCCGCCACATTCTCGGCACGCAGCGCGCCGACGGGACGTGGGCGCTGTACCACGACGGGCCCGGTGACCTGAGCACGACCATCGAGGCCTACGTCTCGCTGCGTGTGCTCGGAATCGACGCGGGGCGGGAAGAGATGCGCCGCGCGCTGCGCATGATCCTCAACCAGGGTGGTGTCGCCGAAGCGCGAGTCTTCACCAAGATATGGCTCGCGCTCTTCGGCGCGTATCCGTGGGACGGCGTGCCGAGCATGCCGCCGGAGCTGGTCCGGCTGCCCGCCTGGGCCCCGCTCAACCTCTACGACTACGCGTGCTGGGCGCGCGGCACCATCGCTCCGCTGCTCATCGTCATCTCACGCCGACCTGTGCGTGATCTGGGTGTGCGCGTCGATGAGCTGGTGGCTCCCGGCTCCGAGCACCGCATGCATCGCGTGCCCGGCTCCGGCGCCTTCCTCTGGCTCGATCACGCGCTCAAGGCATATGACCGGCTCCCGGTGCAACCGGGCCGCGCGTCATCCCGGCGCAAGCTCGTGGACTGGATCACCGAGCGCCAGGAAGCCGACGGCGGATGGGGTGGGATCCAGCCACCATGGGTGTACTCCCTCATCGCGCTCAACCTCGAGGGCATGCAGCTCGATCACCCGGTGATGCGCCGCGGTCTCGAGGGATTCCGTCGTTTCAGCATCGACGACGCATCAGGCTGGCGGCTGCTCGCATGCATGTCGCCGGTCTGGGACACGGCCTGGGCGATGCTCGCGCTGCGCAAGGCCGGCATTGCGCGCGACCACGTCGCGCTGCGCAGGGCGGTGGACTGGGTCCTCGCCGAGCAGATCAGCGCCGGCGGCGACTGGCAGGTCAAGGTCCCGTACGAGGGCTGCGGCGGATGGGCGTTCGAGTTCGACAACGACATCTACCCGGATGTGGACGACACCGCGGTCGTGGCGCTGGCACTGCTCGAAGCAGGTGACCCGGCACGCGTCGCGCAACCGGTTGCGGATGCGGTGCGCTGGTGTCGCGCCATGCGCTCGCGCAACGGCGCATGGGCGGCGTTCGACAAGGACAACACCCGGGCACTCGTCTACCGGCTTCCCTTCGCGGACTTCGGCGCGATGCTCGATCCACCCTCTGAGGACGTGACCGCGCACGTCATCGAGATGTTCGCCGCGGTCGGCAACCGGCCGGATCATCCGGACATCGCACCGGCGCTTGCGTATCTGCGTCGCGAGCAACGCCCCTGGGGCTCCTGGTACGGACGCTGGGGCGTGAACCACATCTACGGCACGTGGTGCGTCGTCAGCGCGCTCGTCGCGCTGCACACCGGTGACGACATGGTGCGTCGCGCCGCGCGGTGGATGCGCGACGTGCAGAATCCCGACGGCGGCTGGGGGGAGACGTGCCACTCGTACGTCGACGAGTCCTTCGCCGGGGTGGGCACGAGCACGCCGTCGCAGACCGCCTGGGCGATGCTCACCCTGCAGCTCGCCGGCCTCGGCGACGACGCCGCGTGCGCACGCGGCCGCGCCTTCCTGCTCGAGCGCCAGCGCGACGGCACATGGGACGAACCCGAACACACCGGCACCGGGTTCCCCGGCGACTTCTACATCAACTATCACCTCTATCGACATGTCTTCCCGACCCTCGCGCTTGCCGGCGGCGAGACGGTGGGGAAGGACCTCACGGCCGAGCGCGTGCTCGTCGCCAAGACGTAAGCCGGACCAGGAGAAAGGAGCGAACTATGGCGGTGCCACTGCGACAGGCGATGCGTGTTGGAAGCTACGTGGCCCGGCAGCGGCTGCGCCGCAACGAGAAGTTCGCGCTGGTGCTGCAGCTCGAACCGCTCTATCAATGCAACCTCGCCTGCGCCGGGTGCGGCAAGATCCAGCACGAGGACGCCATCCTGCAGCGGCGCCTCACCGTGCAGCAGTGCATCGATGCGGTCGAGGAGTGCGAGGCGCCGATGGTGTCCATCGCGGGCGGTGAGCCACTGGTGCACAAGGAGATCGACCAGATCGTCGCCGCGCTCGTCGCGCGCAAGCGCTACGTGTACCTCTGCACGAACGCGCTGCTGCTCGAGAAGAAGCTGCACCTGTTCACGCCCTCTCCGTACTTCTCGTTCTCCATCCACATCGACGGGCTCAGGGAGCGGCACGACGAGTCGGTGTGCCGCACAGGCGTCTTCGACAAGGCGATCGCGGCCATCGCGGCTGCGAAGAAGCGCGGCTTCCGCGTCACCACCAACACCACGTTCTTCGACCAGGACGATGCGAAGTCCATCCGCGGCGTCCTCGACTTCCTCAACGACGAGGTCGGCGTCGACAGCATGCAGATCTCTCCCGGCTACGCGTACGAGAAGGCCCCGGACCAGGACCACTGGTTGAACGTCGAACGCACCCACGCGCTGTTCCGCGACGCGTTCGCTGATGGGCGTCGCAAGAAGTGGCGGCTCAACCACTCCCCCCTCTTCCTCGATTTCCTGGAGGGCAAGGTCGACTTCAGCTGCACCGCATGGGGAATCCCCAGCTACTCGGTGCTCGGCTGGCAGCGCCCCTGCTATCTCATGTCCGACGGCTATGCGACGTCGTACCGCGAGCTGATCGAGACGACGGCATGGGAGAAGTACGGGCGCGGCCGCGACGAGCGGTGCGGCAACTGCATGGCGCACTGCGGGTACGAGCCCACCGCGGTCGTCGCCACATCGGCCTCACTGCGCGAGTCGCTTCGCGCTGCAAGCGACAGCCTCCGGCCTCGCGGAACCAAGCCAGCACTCAACTGAGGTGGCCGCGCACGAGGCGCCCGTGCAGGGTGACGTCTTTCTGACGGGCGCCTCGGGGTTCATCGGTTCGCACGTGCTGGCGTCACTGCTCGCGCGCGGATACCGCGTTCGCGCCCTGGTACGGGACACGACACCGGCGCTGCCGCCGGGGGTCATCTCGGTGACCGGCGATCTCCGTGCGCCGGCGTCACTCGTTTCCGCGCTGCGGGGCTGCCGCTTCCTCGTGCACACCGCCGCGCTGTACTCGTTCTCGCCTCGCGACGGCGAGACCATCGCCGAGGTCAACATCCGCGGCACCGAAGGCCTCCTCGAGGCAGCGCGCATCGCGGGCATCGAGCGATGCGTGGTCACCTCGAGCTCGTCAGCGCTCGCACCCGCATCGGGCTCGCGCCCGGTCGACGAACGGAGCTGGGGTGAGCCTCGGAGCGGGCTCACGTACCACGGATCCAAGCTCCTCCAGGAACGCGCGGCGCTCAGCGCGACAACGCCGGTGATCACCGTTCTGCCGACGGCGCCCGTCGGTCCCGGAGACCGCAGGCCGACACCGACCGGGGGGATCATCGTCGACCTGCTCCGCGGTCGCATGCCGGCCACGCTTCGCGGAGGCATGAACGTGGTGGCGGTCGAGGATGTCGCCGCTGCCCACGTGCTCGCGCTCGAGCGGGGCAGACCGCGAGAGCGCTACATCGCCGGCGGCGTGAATCTGAGCCTCGCCGAGTTCTGGAGGCTCATCGCTCGCGCGGCCGGACGCCGCGCGCGCACCTTCCCGCTCCCCTACGCGATGGCCGCGGCAGCGGCGCGCGCCGACGGACTCCGCGTCCGCATCACGGGCGGCCTTCCCGCCGTGCCCATCGAGGGGGTCCACATGGGGCGCCTGCAGATGTACTCGAGCAGCGCGAAGGCCATCGACGAGCTCGGCTACCGGCCGACCAGCGTCGGCGCGGCGATCGAGCGAGCCGTCGGCTGGTATCGCGCCAACGGCTATGCCTGACCGGGATCCCGTCGATGGCTAGGGAGCGGGTCCTGGCGGTGTGCGCGATGGGTGTCGAAGCCTGGGGCGTCCGCAGGCGGGCCCGGGGCGTCCGGGTTGTGCGGGTCGGCATCGGGGGAACGACCGATCCGCGTGGTGCGTCGATCGTGATCAGCGCCGGCCTCTGCGGGGGCCTGCTGCCCGACCAGGTTCCCGGGACCGTCGTGATCGCGACGAGCGTCTCCGACGAGTCCGGCCGGACCCATCCATGCGACGGGCTCGTCGCGGCGCGCCTCGAGCGGGCCGCGCGGTCGCTCGGGTTCCCGGTCGCGACCGGGTCGCTCATCTCGACGTCGGCGCTCGTGACGGGCAGGAACCGAGGCGTCTGGGCGGATCGGGGTCACGTGGCGGTTGACATGGAATCGGCCACGGCGGCAGCCACAGCGCCACGCTTCGGCACGGTCAGGGTGATCCTCGACACCCCCCGGCACGAGCTCTCTCCGGCCTGGGTGAATCCGGCGCGCGCGGCGCGCAACCCGGCGAACTGGCGCGAGGCGATCTGGCTCGCCGTCAACACTCCCCGCTACTCGCTCCGGGTGGGCGCCGTCCTACAGGCGGCCTTCCTCCGCGATGTCGACGCCGAGGTATAGCTGGACGGCGCCGCGCAGCATCTGCGCCACACCCGGCGCATCGAACTCCTGGGCCATCTCGTGGAGCGCGGCGCGCTGCGCGTGGAGGGCCGCCTCGACCACCCGGCAGCCGGCCTCGGTGAGGCCGACCCGGACCATGCGCCGGTCCGGCGCGCACCGGAGGGTCCGCACCAGCCCGCGGGCGTTCAGCTCGTGGACCATCAGCGAGACGCGCGCTTCCGGCGCCTGGATCAGTTCGGCGAGGTCTCCCTGGACGCACCCTTCGGTACCCGCCGCTCCGGCCTCGAGCAGGAGGTGGTACTGGAGCGGGCTGAGATCGTGTTGAGCCAGCGAGCGGTTGATCTGGATGAGCGCCTGGCGAAAGCCCCGGCGGAACAACGCCGCCAGGCGCAGGTCGTCGATCGTGGCGTCCTGAAAGAAGCCGCTGCTCCCCGTCTCTGGCCGCTTCGCCGCTAAGGTCACCCTCCCGACTTTACAAGGTGCGGCCTGGCGATCCGGAGGGCACGGCGGGGTCGCGGAGCAAATACCTATTAAGGCTGAGTAAAAAGCTGTGAAGCCATCCCGGCGCGGGGCGATTGGCGGATTTGGCGGTTGTCACGATGCTCGCCCAGGGGCCACATTGGAGGGGGGATTGCCAGCCAGGGGGATGGTGCCTGGGGGGGCGGTCCCACCGGACGGGAGCGCCGCCCGCGACGAGCGGGCAGCGTCTCCCACGGTCCGTTTCAGGCGTCGTGGCCGAGCGCGCGAAGCGCTCGAACATACTTCGGAGTGCTGTCCGGATCGCCCGCACCCGCGACGCGCAGCCGGGCCATCACGGCATCGATGAGTTCCTGGCCGGCATCGAACAGCTCGACCTCCACCTCCCGAAAGGCGGTCACTGTCGCGTCACCGGACAGCACCGCCACATGGTCGTCCGCAACCTCGGCGCGCCGGGTGCCGCCGGCGACGAGGTCGACCGTGTGGCGCTCCGTGACGAGCCGCGCGACCGGGTGCAGGGCGACCGCGCCGACCGCCGCTCGGATCACATCGACGGCGGGCCCCGGAGGCTGTCCCGGTGGTCCCGGGAAATCGGTCTCCTCGCGAGAGACGGCCTGGCCGACCATGGTCGCTCCGGCCTTGAGCGTCCATTTCCCAGGCTCTCCCGGTGCGCTTCGATGGCGCAGGCCGAGTTTCGCGTGGAGCAGGGTGAGTTCGTCGGTGTCCCAGTACGTCGCGGAGAGCTCCACCATCCCCCGATCCACGGCACGCGTCCCCTCGACGACACCGTCGAGATCAGGGAGCACGAAGTCAATGCCGACCGGGATCTTGATCTCGCGCTCTTCGGGCATCGAGGCCACTCTAGGTCACGGGCACACGCGGAGCGCGTGAGCCTCGGCGCCGGGCCGGGGCCCATACACTCGCGCACATGACCGATGCCCTGCGGGTGCTGTCGCTGGTGGGAGGAGCCGCCCTCGTACTCCTCATCCTCGCCGACGCGATCGGGACGTTGATCGTCACCCGCGCCCGCGCCGCGCGCTGGCGCCCCACGCGGCTCTGGTACGAGACCACATGGCACGTGACGCGGAGTGCGGCGGTGCACCTCCCATCGCGCGGCGGGGACCTCGTCCTCAACGTCTACCCGGCGCTGTCCCTCCTCGGATTGCTCGTGCTCTGGCTCGCCGTGCTCTGCGTTGGGTGGACCTGCGTCTACTGGGGGCTCTCCGAGGCTGTCGCAGGACACGGTGACTGGGTGAGCCTCGCCTACTTCTCGGGGACGTCGCTGCTCGCGCCCGCTTTCGGCCTCCTCAACAGCGAGGGCGTGCGCTTCCTGTCCCTCGCGGAGACGCTGAGCGGGCTCGGCACCATCGCGCTGCTGATCTCGTACCTCCCCGCCCTGTATGGCGCGTACAGCCGTCGCGAGGCCCGCCTCCTGACTCTCGACGACCCGCAGGGCGGACGGCTGACGCCGCTTCGCGTCATCGCCGTGCACACGTCCGACGGCAGCCTCGAGCTGTTCAATCGCTTCTGCTCCGACTGGGAGATGTGGACGGCGGAGGTGCTCGAAAGCCACACCTCCTACCCGATGCTGGCGCTCTTCCGCTCGCAGCACCCGGGGCAGTCGTGGATCACCGCGCTCGGGGTGGTGACCGATGCTGCGGCGCTGGCCTGCGCCTGCATCGACGGCGCCGAGGTGCGCGAGCCGTACTTCCTGTATCGACGCGGCCGTCGCGCACTCGGTGACATCGCCGCCGCGCTGAACATCACTCAGATACCGGCGGACACGTCGGCGCTGAACAGGGAGAACGTTGACGCCGCGTGGAACGGGCTCAAAGAGCTCGGACTCGAAATTCGAGACATCGATGACTCATGGCGGCGCCTGCGCGACATGAAGGAGACATACGGCCTGAACCTTCAGCAGATCATCGACTACACGCTGGCACCGCACGGCTTCTGGGGGCACTCGGCAGAGGCGACGGTCCTCGAGGAGGTTGCACGAGCCACCACGGACGCACGAATCCGAGCGCGGCGGCATGCGAATCGCGTCTCTGTGCCGGACTGACCGGCGGTTAGAGGTACTCCTCGAAACCAGGCCACGCGTCGACCATCTGTTGCTGCAGCGCTCCGGACAGCGGGAGGTACGTGCCCGTCGCCTCGGCCACGACTCCCCCGTCCGGAAGGAGCGCACGCCCCTCGGTGTGGAGCGCGCGGCGCAGCAACCGCGTGATCCAACCTTCGACGCGAAGCGGCGTTCCCACAGGCGCGGGCTGACGGAACCGCACCTCGAGGCGCGCCGTCACCACCCAGTGCCGGTACAGCGCCGAGCAGCGGCCCATCGCGTCGTCGAGGACGGCGCTCATCAGGCCGCCGTGCGCGAAACCCGGAAAGCCGACGTGGTCGGGGCCGGGAGTCCATGCCGTGAACACGCGTGCTCCGTCGAGCTCGTATTGAAGATGCAGACCCGCCGGGTTGCGCAGGCCGTGGACGAAGTTCAGCTGAAAGGCGCTGCGATCGTTGAGCCAGGACGGGTCGATCTCGTCGTCGGTCACGACGCGACAAGCCGTTCCATGCCGTCGAGATACCTGCGCAGCGGCGGCGGGATGATGACCGAGCCGTCACGCTGCTGGTTTGCCTCGAGCACGGCGTCGTACGTGCGTGGGACCCCGAGCGCGCTGCCGTTCAGCGTGTGCACGAAGCGCGGTTTCTCCTGCGGCGACGGGCGGTATCGAATGTTGGCGCGTCGTGCCTGGAAGTCGGCGAACACCGAGCAGGAGGACACCTCGAGCCACTGTCGCAGCCCCGGTGCCCACACCTCGAGATCGTATTTCTTCCATTGCGCGAAGCCGAGGTCGCCGGTGCACATCGACAGGACCCGGTAGTGGAGGCCGAGCTCCTGCAGCACGCGCTCCGCGTGCGACGTGATGAGCTCGAGCTCGTCGAGCGAGGTTTCGGGCGTCGTGAAGCGCACCATCTCGACCTTCTCGAACTGGTGGAGCCGGATGTACCCGCGCGTGTCCTTACCCGCGGCGCCCGCCTCGCGACGCCAGCAGGGTGTGAACGCGACATGTGCGATCGGGAGCTGCGACGCCTCGAGGATCTCGCCCGCGTAGAGGTTGGTGACCGGCACCTCCGCGGTCGGGATGAGGAACAACCCGTCATCGGCGTGGTATGCCTCGTCCTCGAATTTCGGCAGCTGCGCGGTGCCGAGCATCGCCTCGCGGCGCACGAGGTACGGCGGAGCGATCTCCGCGTATCCCTGCTCGCGCGCGATGTCGAGCATGAAGGACGTCAGCGCACGCTGCAGGCGCGCGCCGTCACCGCGCAGGATCGCGAATCGCGAGCCACTGATCTTCGCGGCTCGCTCGAAGTCGAAGACGCCCAGCCGTTCGCCGAGCTCGTAATGCGGGAGCGGCTCGAAGTCGAACACCGGTGGTGTACCCCAGGTGCGCGCGACGAGGTTGTCCTCGGGGCCTTCGCCATCCGGAACGCTTTCATGCGGCATGTTCGGCATCTCGAGCAGCAGCGCCTCGACACGCTGATCGAGGTCGGCGAGGCGGGTCTCACCGTCCTGAATCTGAGTCTTCAGCAGTGCGAGCGCGGCGCGCTGCTCGTCGGAGGGGGCACCGCGCACGCCGGCTGACGCGGCGCGCTGTTCCGCGCGCGCCTGCTCGACGACGGTGCGCAGCGCGCGCGCCTCGGTGTCGATCGCGAGCAGCTCGTCGATCGGCGCCGACTCGCCTTTGCGTCGCGCACCGTCGCGTATGGCGTCGGGATCGTCACGAATGCGCTGGAGCGGAAGCATCAGTGAGCGCTCGCCTCGCCCCCGCGGTGCTGCGGGCGCATCGTCGGGAAGAACAGCACATCACGAATGCTCGACGCGTTGGTCAGGAGCATCACCAGCCGGTCGACTCCGATGCCGAGGCCCCCCGCCGGCGGCATGCCGACCTCGATCGCCTCGAGGAAATCCTCATCGATCGGCGGGATCTCGGCATCACCCGCAGCGCGGAGTCGCGCTTGCTCCTCGAAACGCGCGCGCTGATCGATGGGATCGTTGAGCTCGCTGAACGCGTTGGCAAGCTCGCGACCGGCGACGATCAGCTCGAAGCGTTCGACGAAGCGCGGGTCGTCACGACGCCGGCGCGCGAGCGGGCTCACCTCCTCCGGGTAGTCGAGCACGAAGGTGGGATCCCAGAG
The DNA here is from genome assembly GCA_049582105.1 of Candidatus Dormiibacterota bacterium. Classification (GTDB taxonomy): domain Bacteria; phylum Chloroflexota; class Dormibacteria; order Aeolococcales; family Aeolococcaceae; genus Palsa-851. The sequence continues at coordinate 29,758 of JBAUTG010000120.1, forward strand.
TGTGCCTTCGACCTGCTGTTCGTAGATCTCCAGGAGCACGGCGCCAGGACCGAGACCGGGGGCGACCGCGACGTCCAGCTTCGCGGCGACCGCATGCATGTCGTCCCACGATGCGAGCACGTCGACGCCCGTCCGCTCGCGCACGAGGTTCACCATCGTCTCGGCGCGATACGGTGGGCGCAGGTCGAGGGATCGACCGGAGACGGTGCGGAGCAACGGGTCCTCGCACGGTGCGCTGCCACCCTCATCCTCCTCGACCACCTGCGGCCCCGCAGCGTTCGCGGCGGCCGTGACGAGCGCCTCGGTGAGCTCGCGCATGTCGTCGTACGTCGCGTACGCCTGGTATGCCTCGAGCATCGTGAACTCCGGATTGTGCCGAGGCGACAATCCTTCATTGCGGAAGACCCGTCCGATCTCGTAGACGCGAGCGTAGCCGCCGACGAGCAGGCGCTTGAGATGCAGCTCGATCGCGATGCGCAGGTACACGTCGGTGTGCAGCGCATTCCAGTGGGTACGAAACGGCACTGCGGCGCCGCCGCCGGGAATGGGCTGCAGGATGGGCGTCTCCACCTCGAGAAAGCCGCGCTGATCAAGGGTCGCATGGAGCGCTCGGATGAGCCGCGTCCGCGTTGCGAAGTGCAGGCGCTGGGATTCGTTGCTCAAGAGGTCCAGATAGCGCTTGCGGTAGCGCGTCTCCTGATCCTGCAGGCCGTGGAACTTCTCCGGCGGCGAGTGCAGCGACTTCACGAGCAGGGTCACGGTGTCCACGAGAACGCTCGCCTCGCCACGACGTGTCCGCGTCACCGGCCCGGTGATACCCACGATGTCCCCGAGGTCGAGCATGCCGACAAATGCATGTGCGTCCGCGGATCGATCGGCGCGAAACCACATCTGCATGCGCGCGGTCGCGTCCTCCACGTGCGCGAACGCGACGCCGCCGAGGTCGCGCAGCTGCATGATCCTGCCGGCGACCGCGACCACCGGACGATCCGCTGCATCGACGTCGGCATCCGGATGCTCGGCTTCGTATGCGGTGAGCAACCGGCGCGCCCCCTCGATCGTCGCGGTCGGCGTGAAGTCGACGCCGTACGAGGGGATGCCGCGCTCGCGCAGCTCGTCAACCTTGCGGCGTCGTTCTGCGAAGAGGTCGTCGGATGCCATGCGCGTAATCTTCCCCGCCCAGACGCGCTGCGTGCGCGTGACGCGCCCTCGCGCTCGTCAGTTGATCTTGACGATCTTGATCTGGCGGGTGCCGCCCGGGCTCTGCACGTCGACCGTGTCACCGACGCTGTGTCCGAGCAGCGCCTTGCCGACCGGCGATTCCATCGAGATCCGGCCCGTCGTCACATCGACCTCTGCCGGGCCGACGATGGTGAAGGTCTGCTTGCCGAAGTCGTCCTTCACGTCGACGGTCGTGCCGACGCTGATGACTCCGGCCTCGCTCCCCTCTTCGATGATCACGTGGTTGCGGATCATGTTCTCGACGAGGAGGATGCGGCCTTCGAGCATTCCCTGTTCGTTCTTCGCCTCGTCGTACTCGGCGTTCTCCGAGATGTCACCGAAGTCCTTGGCGTACTTGATGCGCTCGGCCACCTCGGAGCGACGGACCGTGCGCAACTCCTCCAACTCCCGCTCCAACTTGACGAGACCGTCATGTGTGAGCAGTACCGGCTTGTCCATTCAGTTCCCTGTGCACCCAAAAGTTGGCGGTGAATCCAGTGACATCCGCGCTTTGGAGCCCGGAGTATAGGGGAGCGTCATCCAACGGGGCGTAACAAGTTGTAGTCATTCCTTGACGGAATTCGCTTCGCTTCATATGATCCGTCGCAAATCCCAGGCGGGATCAAATTACTTTGCCCCCCCTCTCGGGGCGTCTCTGGTTTCCAGGGGCGCCCTTCTTCTTTGCCGTCCGCTATCCCTCGCCGCTGACGAACACCGGCCGGAACCACCCGTCGGGCCCAGGCCCTGTCGACAGCGCACGGTCGAGGAGGTCGTCGAGCCGCTCGCGCGTGTCCATGGTCTGAACCTCCGCGCGCAACCGCGCCGCGCCCGCGCAGCCCCGGATGGTCCAGGCGACGTACTTGCGGCCGACCCTGAGCGCTCGTGGCTCCCCGTGGTAGCGGCAGAGCATGTCGAGGTGGCGCCGGGCCAGCTCGATGCGGCCGGCGAAATCGAGATCCGGAAGGCGGTCGCCGGTGGCGAGGCGGTGGACGGCCTGGCGCACGAACCAGAAGTTGCCGAGCATGCCCCGGGCGATCACCACGCCGTCGACCATGCCGGCCTCGATGCGCTCAGCGACGAGCTCCGCATCCTCGACGTCGCCGCTCCCGAACACGGGGATCGTCACCGCGTCCTTGACCCTCGCGATCTCGACCCAGTCGGCTCGCCCCTCGTACTTCTGACTGCGCGTGCGACCGTGGACGGTGACCGCCGCGGCCCCCGCGTCCTGGAGTGCGCGAGCCAGGTCGGGGGCATTGATGGAGCTGTGGTCCCAGCCGAGCCGCATCTTCACGGTCACGGGCACGTCCACCGCCGCGACCATCGCCGCGACGACCCGCGCCGTGGCGGCGACGTCGCGGGCGAGCGCGGCGCCACCGCCCATCTGCCCTATGCCGGCGGCGACCAGCGGCCGTCGACCGGCTGGCACAGCGAGTTCGCCGACTTCAACAACGCCGGCCTGCTCGACCTGTTCAT
>JBAUTG010000121.1:0-40643 GCA_049582105.1 Candidatus Dormiibacterota bacterium
CCGATCTACAGGACGGTCATGCCCGATGCGGCTCCCGGGCGCCTGCGGGCTGCGCTTCGCGACGGCGTGGATGCGATCACGCTGACCAGTGGCAGCACCGCCCGTCATCTCATGCGCGCCCTCGCGGGCGACGCGCTGCCGGCCCGCGTGCTCATCGTCTGTATCGGCGAGCAGACCGCGTCAGCCGCCCGCGACGCGGGTCTGCCGGTGCACGCCGTCGCCGCGGAGGCGTCGGCCGCTGGGCTGGCGGCTGCGTTGACGGGGCATCTCGCCCCTCAGCCGTTACGCTGACACGCGCCATGGGATTCCCGCTCGAACGACCCCGCCGGCTCCGGAGGACACCTGCACTGCGCCGGCTCGTCCGCGAGACGCGGCTGCATGCGTCGCAGATGATCCATCCCGCCTTCGTTCGTGAGGGGCTCACGTCAGCGACCCCCATCGGATCCATGCCCGGTCAGAACCACGAGAGCATCGACTCGCTCTGCGAGACGGTGGAGGACGTGGTCGCGCTCGGGCTCGGCGGTGTTCTGCTCTTCGGCCTCCCGAGCGTGAAGGACGCGCAGGGCTCGGGAGCATTTGCCGAGGACGGTGTGGTGCAGGAGGCGATTCGCGCACTCCGGAGCCGTTTCGGCGATGCCTGCGTGATCATCGCGGACTGCTGTCTCTGCGAGTACACCGATCACGGGCACTGCGGGTTTCTGCTCGAAAACGGCGATGTCGACAATGACGCGACCCTCGAGCTCTACGCGCGCACGGCAGTGAGCCAGGCGTCCGCCGGCGCGGACATCATCGCGCCGAGCGGGATGATGGACGGCCAGGTCGCGGCGATACGCGAGGCGCTGGACGCCTCGGGATTCACCGACACGGCGATCCTCGCCTACAGCGCCAAGTTCGCCACCGTCATGTACGGACCCTTCCGCGAGGCGGCCGAGAGCACGCCACGACACGGCGACCGCCGCTCCTATCAGATGGACTCCGCGAACCAGCGCGAGGCGGTCCGCGAAGCGATGCTCGACGTCGCGGAGGGCGCCGACATGGTCATGGTCAAGCCCGCGCTGACGTACCTCGATGTCGTCGCTCGAGTGCGGGACGCCACCGACCTTCCGCTTGCGGCGTACTGCGTGAGCGGTGAATTTGCGATGCTCCACCATGCTGCGGCAGAGGGCGCGTTCGACGAGCGCGCGGCCGTGCTGGAAGCGCTCGGCGGTATCCGGCGCGCCGGAGCCGACCTCGTGATCACATACCACGCGCGTGCCGCGGCGAGATGGCTCGCGGACATCAAGGAGTAGTCGATGAGTGACCCGGGCGGCAGCCAGAACCGTCTTCCCCTCGTGATCGGATCGGGCGCGGTCGTGCTGATCGCGATCGTGGCGATCGCGTTCGGCGTGAACAGCGCCAGCGCGCCGCTCGCCCCGGTGCCGAGTCCGACTCCCACCGCGGTCGTGCCCACGCCGACGGCCAGCCCATCACCGACGCCGGCTCCGACGATCCCGTTCGCGGATTGCGCAACAGCGAAGTTCGGCTCGGTGCTCGCGCCGCTCAACCCGCCTGCGAGCGTGCACACCTATGCGGCCGAGCCGAAGATGACGATCGACCCCGCAAAGCTCTACCAGGCGACGATCAAGACGGCGAAGGGCGACATCGTCCTGTGCCTGCAACCGGATCTCGCGCCGAACACCGTCAACGTGATGGTCACGCTGATGCGCAATCGCTTCTATGACGGGATCCCATTCCACCGCGTGGTCGCCGGATTCGTCGTGCAGGGTGGCGACCCGCGATGCATCGGCGCGGTGCCCGCAGCTCCGGCGACACCGTCGGCGGCATGCGGTGGCGGCGGCCCGGGATTCCAGTTCGCGGACGAACCGGTCCATCAGTCGTATGTCGCGGGTGCGCTGGCCATGGCGAACAGTGGCGCGAACACCAACGGATCGCAGTTCTTCATCTGCATCGCCGACGACACGAAGGCCCTCCCCACACCGGCCTACAACCTCTTCGGCAAGGTCGAGTCCGGCATGGATGTAGCGCTGAAGATCGTGCAGGGCGACGTCATGCAGTCGATCACCGTGCGCGAGCAGATCTAGCAGGAAGGGCGCGAGCGACATGAGGGACGGGCGCGCTCGAGCGTTGCGAGAGCGCGCCGAACGTGTGCTCCCCGGGGGCGTCGACAGCCCCGTGCGCGCCTACCGCGCGGTCCCCGGCGTTCCTCCGCACATCGTCCGGGGCTCAGGCGCCCATGTCACCGACGCCGATGGCAACGACTTCATCGACTACGTCCTCGCCTACGGACCCCACATCCTCGGTCACCAGCCGCCGCCGGTGGTCGCGGCGATCCGCGCCCAGCTGGAGCTCGGCATCGCCTTCGGCCACACCGTGGAGCTGGAAGTCGAGCTTGCAGAGCGGATCGTCGACGCGGTCGCGTCCGTCGACATGGTTCGGTTCGTCACCTCCGGGACCGAGGCCGCGATGTCCGCGGTGCGTCTCGCGCGGGCGGCCACCGGCCGCGATCGCATCGTCAAGTTCGCCGGCGCCTACCACGGCCACGCCGACGCCCTCCTTGCCGAGGCGGGTTCCGGGGTGGCGACTCTCGGAATCCCCGGGTCACCGGGGGTGCCCGAGGCGGCCGTCGCCGAAACCACGGTGCTTCCCTACAACGATCGCGATGCGATCGCCGGCCTCTTCGCACGATCCGGCGAGCAGATCGCGGCGGTGATCGTCGAACCGGTCGCCGGGAACATGGGATGCGTCCCTCCCGAACCCGGCTTTCTCGCCGATCTTCGGGAGCTGACATCCGAAACCGGTGCTTTGCTCGTACTTGATGAAGTGATGACCGGATTCCGCGTCGCATACGGAGGCGCACAGGCGCTCTACAACGTCAGTCCCGATCTCAGCCTCTTCGGCAAGGTGATCGGCGGCGGCCTCCCCGTCGGCGCGTACGGCGGTCGCAGGGATCTGATGGAGCGCGTCGCGCCTGCCGGGCCGGTCTACCAGGCCGGCACGCTCTCCGGCAGCGCGCCGGCCATGGCGGCGGGATGTGCCGTGCTCGACGTGCTCCGAGAGCAGCCGGAGCTCTACACCGACCTCGAGCGCCTCGGGGAACGGCTTGCGACCGGGTTCGAAGCGGCTGCCGCCGACGCGGGCGTTCCCTGCACCGTGGGACGCGTGGGCAGCATGATCACGCCGTTTCTCGGGATCGACCGGGCGCGTTCCTTCGATGAGGTGAAGCGCGCCGACCGGGAGCGCTTCGGGGAGCTGCACTCGCGCTGGCTGGATGCCGGCGTCCTCTGGCCGCCGTCGCAGTTCGAGACAGCCTTCCTCTCAACCGTGCACACGGATGCCGACGTGGACCGGGCCGTCGAGGTGTTTGCAGAAACCCTGTCGGCACGCTCACATTGATCTCAGGGGTGAATCAGAACAAGTGCTAGACTGGAGGCCGACATGGGCTACATAGGTGGACATCTGCCGGAGATCATCATCGTCCTGGTGGTGATCCTCATCATCTGGGGACCGGGCAAGCTGCCTGACGTGGGCGCGGCGATGGGCCGGGGCATCCGCGAGTTCCGCAAGGCCTCGTCAGACGCGCACGACACGGTGGTCGCCGCCACGACGGCTCCGGCGCAGCCTTCCGCACAGCCGGCGCCGGTCTCGCAGGTGACCGCACCACTTCCCGCTCCGGCTCAGTCCGAAGCGGTTCCGCACCAGCCGACAGTCTCCGGCTAGCACTCCGCCTGCGCGGACGCTGAGCGGAGGCACGTAAGGTGCAGCGAGTGGCCGACGACGAACGGCGGATGACGATCGTCCAGCACCTCGAGGAGTTGCGACGTGTGCTCATCTGGGTGCTTGGGGCCTGGATCGTCGGCACGGCGATCGCGTTCGTCTTCAATGGCTTCTTTCTCGGGATCCTGCTGCACCCGCTGAAGACGGTGCTCCACAACTCGCACAGCATCATCCCCGGCGACCAGGCGATCATCACAAGCCCCACAGAAGGGATCACGGTGCCGCTCAAGGTGGCGGCCGTCGTGGGCCTCGTGATCGCGCTCCCGATCGTGCTCTGGCAGGTCTGGTCGTTCGTGTCGCCCGGCCTCCGCCCGAAGGAGCGGAAGTTCGTCGGTCCGTTCATCGGGTCCGCGTTGCTGCTGTTCGGCGTCGGCGCAGTCTTCGCCTATTTCGTGATGCCGCTCGGCCTCAACTTCCTGACGAACTTCCTGAGCGGGAACGCGGTCTATTTCCCCGACATCGATTCGTACATCAGCTTCTTCCTCATCATCATCTTCGTCTTCGGGATCACCTTCGAGATGCCGGTTGCCATCGTGCTGCTCGGGCTGCTGGGGCTCGTGTCGTCGAAGAAGCTGAAGGGCTGGCGCAAACCTGCCTACGTCGGCATCATCCTCGTCTCGCTGGTGATCACCCCGGGGGCGGATCCGTTCACGCCGACCGCACTGGCGATCCCGCTCCTGGTGCTGTACGAGGCGTCGATCCTCGTGCTCCAGAGGATCTTCCGCCGCTGACGCTCCGGTCCCGACGCCGACAGCCGATACACTCCGGGGCGATGCGACCAGACCGGCGATCCCTCGGTGAACTGCGCCCGACCACCATCGAGCTGCACACGCTCCCCTACGCCGAGGGCAGCGCGCTGATCAAGATGGGAGAGACACGCGTGCTCTGCGCAGCGAGTGTCGAGGAGCGGGTCCCGCCGTTTCGCAAGGGCACGGGGAAGGGCTGGGTCACGGCTGAGTACGCGATGCTTCCGCGCAGCACGCAGACCCGCACTGAGCGCGACGGGCGCAAAGGCCGCGTGGACGGGCGCGTGCAGGAGATTCAGCGGCTGATCGGACGCAGCCTCCGCGCTGCGGTCGACTTCGATGCGCTCGGCGAGCGGAGCATCCTCATCGACTGCGACGTCATCGTGGCCGATGGCGGCACCCGCACCGCATCGATCACCGGGGGGTATGTCGCGCTTGCCCTGGCCGTGCAGCGGCTGCGCGATGCGAAGGTCCTCCGGGGCGACCCGCTGCGGTGGCCGGTTGCCGCGGTGAGTGCAGGCATCGTCTCCGGAGAGGCGCGTCTCGACCTCTGCTACCTCGAGGATTCCGCCGCGCAGACCGACATGAACTGCGTCGGATCCTCGGACGGACGGTTCATCGAGCTCCAGGGGTCCGCCGAGCAGGAGCCATTTTCGCGTGAGGAGCTGGAGGCGCTCCTCGGACTCGCCGGTGCGGGATTGCAGCAGCTCTTCGCGATCCAGGCCGAGGTGCTTGCGACCGCGGCGTGACCCTGCCGGTGCTGCTGCTCGCAACTCGTAATCCGGGGAAGGTCGCCGAGCTTTGCGACATGCTCGCGGGCCGGCCGTGGCGGATCCAGTCGCTCGACGATGTCGGGTTCGATCAGGAGCTCGAGGAGCCCGGCCCCGGTTACCTCGAGTCGGCGCTGGCCAAGGCGACGGCGGTGTCCGCAGCGACGGGGCTCACCGCGCTGGCCGACGACAGCGGCATCGAGGTTGACGCCCTCGGCGGCTGGCCGGGACCGCAGTCGGCACGGTGGATGGGGGAGGCGGCGTCTGACATCGACCGTCTGCACGGGCTCATCGACGAGGTGGCCCGTCGCTGTCCCGAGGACCGGCGGGTGCGCTACGTCTGCGTCGCTGCGCTCGCGCGGCCGGGAGCCGACCCCATCACCGCGCGCGGAGAGTGTCTCGGCACGCTCATCAATGAGCCGCGCGGGACCAACGGCTTCGGCTATGACCCGGCGTTCCTCTCCGCCGACCTGGGGATGACCTTCGCCGAGGCGCCCGAGGAGGCGAAGGCGAGGGTCTCGCATCGCGCCCGGGCGATCGCGCGCCTCGCCGAATCGGGCGCCCTTGGACCGGTCTCTCCGGGCTGAGATCAGCCGGCCGGGATCGCGGCGCCGGTCACCGATGCGGCTCCATCGGAGAGCAGCCACTCGATGACGGCGGCCACGGCGTCGGCGCTCACCCAGGTCGTGCGATCCGCCCTGGGCATCGACGCGCGGTTCGCGGCGGTGTCGACCGTTCCGGGAAGCACCGCGTTGACGGTGATGCCATGGCCTTTGAGCTCCACGGACATCACCTGGGTGAGCCGGAGCACCGCCGCCTTGCTCACCTGGTACGCCGCCTGTCCACGGGCAACGTCGAGCGCGGCTTTCGATGCCACGACGACCATCCGCCCGCCCGAACCGCGGGCGATCATGGAAGTCGCCGCGATCCTGGCCAGGCGCCAGGGCGCGAGCAGGTTCGCTCCGAGCATCGCCTCGATGGCGGCGTCGTCCGCCTCGTGCGCCCGTCCGCCGGCGAAGCCGCCCGACGCGCTCACGAGCGCTTCCCAAGGTCCGAGCCTCTCCACGGCCGAACGAAGATCCGCGACCGCAGCGGGGTCGTCGAGATCGCACGGGATCACGGTCACGCCATCCTGCGCGGCCACACGATCGGGATGTCGCGCCGGTATCACCACCCGGCGCCCGGAGGCAACCAGCCGGCCGACGACGGCGCTCCCCAGCGCGCCGCCACCACCGCCGACGACGGTCACGCCTTGCCGGAACTGGACGGGCACAATGCTTCCTCGTGGACCCAGGCTCTGAGCGGACGTTCCGGCAGGAGGCCGTGCTCCGCGCCGGGGCTGCCATCTTCGCGCTCCTTGCCACCGCGCTGGCGGCATTCCTGGTCACCGCGCATGTGGAGGGCATCGATCCCGGCACGGTGCGGGCAGTGCGTCCCCCGGCGGCGAGCACCCCGACACCACCGCCGCCACCGCTCGCCGACCTGGGCCGGGCCGATCTCGCCAGCGTGGTCACCGTCGAGGTCGAGGTCGAGCACAGCGACGAGGAATCGCTCGGCACCGGGTGGATCTTTGACTCGAAGGGGGACATCGTCACCAACGAGCACGTGATCGCGGGCAACGCCGCGATCCGGGTCACCGACCGGCAGAATCACACCGAGCTGGCGGTGGTCATCGAGGCTGACGCGACCACGGACATCGCGCTGCTCCGTCCGGTGGCGCGCCTGCCCGGCTCGCCACTGCCGGTCGACGCAACCTCGATCGGCAAAGTCCCCCTCAACGTGATCACGCTCGCGTCCAGCGCAGCCACCGGTCAGTCGGACATTACCGGCGAGACGCTCGTCGGACTCCACGACAACGTGCCACTCGCCCCGAACGGCGGTGCGCAGGGACAGGCGACGCCGCAGGTCTACGACGACATGCTCCAACTCCAGGGAGCGCGCATCTACGAGGGCAACAGTGGCGGTCCGGTGCTCGACGGCTCCGGTCAGGTCGTCGGCATTCTGACCCTCGCCAGCCCGAACACACCCCAGGCATATGCAATCCCGATCAGCCGCGTGATCGCGCAACTGACTCTCTGGTCGCAATCCGGATGATTCAGTCCCGCATTGGGTATCGTGATCGTTGACGGGGACTTGCAGACGCGCCCCCGAGGAGTTCCATCACCGTGTCCACACGCGACTTCGACATCGCCATCATCGGCGGCGGCCCGGCCGGGCTGACGGCAGCCCTCTACGCGGGCCGCAACCGCGAGCGCGCCGTCATGCTCGAGGGCAAGGCACCCGGCGGCCAGCTGCTCAACACCGAGCTCATCGAGGACTACCCGGGGTTCATGTCGATCCTCGGCGGCGACCTCGCCACCGTGATGGAACAGCAGGCGGCGCACTTCGGCACCGAGCTCGTGCGCAGCGAGGTGCGGGCAATCAAGGTGCAGCCGGACGGCACCAAGATCATCGACACGTACGACGGTGACTACCGGGCTGTTGCGGTGATCGTGACCGCCGGCGGCAACCCGCGCAAGCTCGAGGTCCCCGGGGAGGAGGAGTTCGCCGGTCGCGGCGTTTCCTACTGCGCGGTCTGCGACGGCGCATTCTTCAAGGACGTGCACCTGGCGGTAGCCGGTGGCGGCGATGCGGCGGTGGAGGAGGCCCTCTTCCTGACGCGCTACGCGAGCAGGGTGACGATCATCCACAGGCGGAGCACCTTCCGCGCGCAGCCGATCCTGCTTCACGAGGCGCGCAAGCACCCGAAGATCGACTTCATCACCAACACGGTGATCGAGAGCATCGACGGCGACGCCAAGGTGCGCCGATTGTCCTTGCGCAACCTTGATTCCGAGCGCCGTTCGACCCTCGAGGTCGGGGGTGTCTTCATCTTCATCGGCTTCATCCCGAACACCGGCCTGGTCGATGCGCACATTGATCATGACAAGGCTGGCTATTACTTGACGGACCCGATGACGATGATGACCAACGTCCCCGGGATCTTCGCGGCCGGCGACGTGCGCAGCCAGCTCACCCGGCAGATCACCACGGCAGTCGGCGACGCGACGACGGCGACGATCGCCGCGAGCAAGTGGGTGGAGGAGTGGCGCCGCGGGCACGACGACACCGCCGCTGAGCTCGCCGACGTCTGGGGCGCGACACGACCTGACCCCGACCCGCTGACGAGGTGAGCATCACCACCGGTCACGGTGACGGCGGCGAGACCGGGCTCCTCTACGGTGGCCGCGTCCCCAAGGACGACCTCCGCACCGAGGCGTACGGGTCACTCGACGAGGCGATCTCCGCGCTCGGGCTCGCCCGGGCGCTCGCGTCGGGGACGGAACGCGCCACGCGGCTGCTGGAGCTCCAGCGCGAGCTCTTCGTCGTGGGCGCCGAGCTCGCCACCGGTCCCGGCCATCGCGCCGACCTCGAGCGCCATTTCAACGTTGTCACCACCGAGATGGTCGAGGCGCTCGGGCGCGAGATCGTGGAGCTCGAGGCACGCGTGCCGCTGCCCGGCGGCTTTGTCATTCCGGGCGGCACGCCCACCGGTGCGGCGATCGACCTCGCGCGGACGCTCGTTCGGCGCGCCGAACGGCGAACCGTCACGCTGCAGCGCGACGGGCAGCTGGAGAACGCCGAAGTGCTCCGCTACCTGAACCGCTGCTCCGACCTGCTCTTCATGCTGGCCCGCGAGGCCGAGCAGGGCGCCACCGTCGCCTCGGGCGGCCAGCGCCGCCGCAAGGACTGACGGTAGTTCTCGCTGAGGCGCTAGGCCGCGGCGGCGAGCCCGCGGCGCTTCAGAAGCCCGCGCTCCATGGGCGAGAAGATCAGGTCGTTGATCGCGATGCCGACGATCATGATCGTGACCAGTGCCGCGAACATCTCGGGAAGGTCGAGCAGGCTCCGTCCATCATCGAGGATCGGACCAAGCCCGCTCGCCGCAACCGACCCGACGACCAGCTCCGCGGCCATGAGCGACCTCCACGAGAAAGCCCAGCCCTGCTTCATGCCGGCCACGTAGACGGGCAGCGAGGCGGAGAAGACGAAGTGCCGGTAGAACTGAGGCCCGCGAGCGCCCATCGAACGCGCGAGGCTGAAGGTCAGCGGCGGGATGTTGTCGTATGCGGCCATCACGCCCATCGCGATCGACGGGAAGGCGCCCATGATCACGACGAAGTACATCGCGTACTCGACCTGGCCACCGATGGACAGGAACAGCACCGCGAACGGCACCCAGACGACCGACGGAAGGCTCTGCAAGCCGGCGAGCAGTGATCCCACTCCGGCACGGAGCACCGGAACGCGGGCGACGGCGAGCCCGACGATCGTGCCGACACCGAGAGCCAGCGCGTAGCCGATCGCAGCGCGCTCGAGAGTCTTGACCAGAGCCGGGATGAGCACGCCGGTCCGGGTGAGGTAGACAACCTCAGCGAGGGTGTCTCCCGGTCCCGGCAGCGGCAGGTCGCCGGGGGTCTTCACTCCGAGTACGACGAGCAGCTGCCAGATCCCGAGCAGGATCCCGATGGCGAGAGCCCTCGGCCAGATGGTTCGGAAGAGCCGCCGGAGCTTACTGCGTTGCATTGCCGGCCGCTCCCGCGCGCAGTTGCGCAGTGATCTCGTGGGCGAGCCCTGAGACTTCGAATGAATCCAGCTCGCGGGGCCTCGGGATCTCGACATCCCAGGTCCGGGCGACGCGCCCGGGGCGTGGGGTCATGAGCATGACCTTGTCGCCCAGACGGACGGCCTCGCGGACGTTGTGGGTGACGAAGATGATGGTGCGGCCGGTCTCCTGCCAGATCCGGTTCAGGTCGTCGTGCAACTGGTCGCGCGTGATCGCGTCGAGAGCCGCAAAGGGCTCGTCCATGAGCAGCAGCTCCGAGTCCTGGGCCAGCGAGCGGGCCAGCGCGCAGCGCTGACGCATGCCGCCGGACAGCTGATGCGGCCGGCTCTCGGCGAAATCCATCAGGCCGACCATCGCGAGCAACCGGTTGACCGTCTCGTCCCGCTCGGCGCTGCTCACCCTGTGGATGCGCATCGGAAGCTCGACGTTGCGGCGAACCGTGAGCCAGGGCAGCAGCCCCGGGTCCTGGAACATGACCGCGGGACGGCCGTCGGCGATCTCGATCGTCCCCTCGGTCGCCCTGTCGAGTCCGGCGATGATCGACAGCAGCGTCGACTTGCCGCACCCGGAGGCGCCGAGGATGCAGAGGAACTCACCATGGGCGACTTCCAGGGACACGTCCTGGAGCGCGGTGAACGCGGTCTTGCCATTGCCGAATACCTTTGTGACCCCTCGCAGGGCCACAAAGGCTTCGTCCGGCTCGACGGTGACGGTTGCGGGTCTCCGAGCGAGCGCGAGGTTCATCAGCCGAGCGATCCCGCGCTGACAGTCGGTTGACCGGCTGCCGTGAGAATCGTGTTGAGCGGTGCGAGGTCGAGGATGCCCTTGATGTCCGACGCCTTGTTGAACCCGAGGGCCTTGGCGTTGTTCGCGTCGGTCTGCAGGTCGGCTGCGAAGGGGTCGAGCGTGAAGGTCAGGCGCGTCCACGCGAGCGCGAGGACATAGGGCTTGAGCGCCTTGCCGCCCGTGGTCGCCGCGAGCGCGGTGTTGACCGCCTGCGGCGCGGTCGACTCGTTGGCGTTGATCCAGTTGATCGACTTAAGGAGGCCCTTGAGCAGGTCGTTGACGATGTCCGGGTGGTTCTGCAGCAGGGTCTTGGTCACGACGAGCACGGTGCTCGGGAACTGGCCGCCGGGCCACAGCGAGGCCTCGTCGACCGCGAGGGTGCCCTTTCCCTGGAGGATGAACTCAGATTCGTACGGCTCGGGGACCCAGCCACCCGCGATCTTGCCCGCCTCAAAGTTCTGGAGGCTCACCGAGTTGCCCGAGCTCGTGTCGATGTTGACCTGGCCGCCGCCGTTGATGGGGCTCCTCAGACCCTTGGACGCGAGCCACGTCCGCAGCGCGATGTCCTGGGTGTTGCCGAGCGAGGGCGTCGAGAGCGTCTGACCGGCAAGGTCGGCCGGGAAGTTGCCGCTCGCGATGTTCGAGCTGACGACCAGGCCGGCTCCGCCCGACGCGGTGCCGGCGACGATAACCACGTTGCCCTTGGTCTTGATGAACGCGTTGATGGCCGGTCCGGGACCGACGAACGCGGCGTCAAGGGTGCCACCGAGGAGCGCCTCGCTCTCAGGGGTGCCACTCGTGAAGGTCGTCGTCTTCACGGTCGTGCCACTCGGCATCGCATCCTGGAAGAAGTTCTGGGACATGCCGATCAGCGCAGGTGCGTGCGTGAAGTTGACGAGGTAGCCGAGGTTCAGGGTTGCGGGATCCCGCTGCTGCGACGATCCCGAGCCTCCCGTCGTGGTCGAACCGCAGGCCCCGACGACGACCGCGGTCGTCAACAGAGCCAGTGACGTCGCGACGCGCCGTGCCCCCCGGCGGCGCGTCGCCGAGGTGTGTCGCAGTGTATTCCCCATGCTGTGTTCCCCCGATTCCGGTGTCTTTCTCTTCCTGAGGCCACCCTCTCCTGGATCGGCCTCGGTGCATCAAACGTTTGTCCCGCCGCTGCTGTCTCAGCGACTCTCCGCCCCAGTACTACCTTAAGCAAGCGGCTTGCTTGGATCAGAATCATCCCTTCATCCGATCATTTTCGTACCTGATGCCCAAGTCCTTCGGGCTATCTGTATGCAGTCCTGGGCACGTCGAATCGACCGTCCGGGTTTTGCCTCCTCCATGCTCCCTCTGGTGCGCTTGCTCCATTCTGCCGACGGCCGGATCCGTGCGTCAATGAGGATCGATCAATGAGAACGATCTCTTCTCACGATGAAATCCTGTGAGTGCCGGACCAGGGTGGTTAGCCATCCTGGTGGCTCGCCTGAAGCCTTGGGTTCAGGTCTCGAGGAGGCACATGCAGCGCAGCGCTAGCCAGAGCTGATGGCGCTGCGCCGGGTCATCGGTGTCGATGCCGAGCTGACGGAGACGGCTCATTCGATAGACGACGGTGTGGCGGTGCACACCGAGGCGGTCCGCGGCCTCACCGATGCTGCGGCTGTCCAGGAGCGCCTCGAGGGTCGCCACCAGCTCGAGACGGCGGTTCGCGGTGCCGGCGGCAAGCGGACCGATCACCCGGTCGACGAAGCGGCGCATCGCGTCGACGTCTGCGGCAAGGGCTGCGAACACGCCCACCTCCGCGTCGGTATGGATCGAGCGCTCCGGGTACAGCCGGCGGCCGACTTCGAGCGCGCGACGCGCCTGCTGCGCTGCCGGGGCCACCTCGTCAAGCGTCGCTGCGACGGGTCCCACACCGAACACCACAGGTCCCACGGCATTGCAGAGCCGGGTGAGGTCCCGCCCCTCGGGAACGAGCGCCACCCAGAGCCCGGGATCGTCCCCGATCAGGTGCGTGCCCTCGGCCCTCCAGACCTCCTCGAGCTCGCGTTCGGCTTCCATGGTGGGCACGGCGCAGGCCACGACCCGGTAGGGGGGCAGCAGCGTCAGCTCGGCCGAAGCCGCCAGGCGGCGCAACTCGGGTGACGCGTCGCCGGCGAGCAATCGCTGGAGGATGCGGTCGCGGTCGCGGTCGCGCTGCCGGAGCAGACGCTCGCGGGTCTCGAGGTAGGCGCGGCCGACTGCGGCGCTGATCTCATCGAAGTACTCGAGGACGGTGCTGGTGACCCCGATCACGGTGCCGGGCGAGACGTCGTTGAGGAGCGCCGGCTGCCCGATCACCTCGTCCCAGAGCACCCTCGCAGCAAGCCGGTACGCGCCGAAGACCAGTTCCAGGGGGACCTCGAGCTCGGCCTGCTGGGCGCCCATCGATCCCAGGCGCTCGAGGTCGCCGGCCCGGAGCCCGCGCCCGTCGCGGAGCAGGCGCACGAACGTCCGGAGCGCGTCGCGGCAGGCGGCGGTCACCGTGCGGAAGTAGCCGAGCGTCCGGAACCGGCTGTCTGGAAGCGAGATCCCGGACACGATGTGCCGGGTCATGCGGCGGGCGATCACGTCGACCTCCGCAAGCAGGCGGGCCGTCACCTCCGGCGGCAGGGTGGCCGCCACGGACAACCTGAGGTCCGGCGTCTTGGTCAACTGGGCCATATTGTCCCCTGTGCACAAATCCTGAGGTTGCACGGTGCATGACATTGCCCATGCTTTGTGCGTGACAGAGAAAGTATGCTGCTTGCAATGCTCTACGACGACCTGTTCATTCGCCTCGAGCGTGCCCGCTGGACGCTCAACTCCGACATCCCATTCGACGACATCGATCCGAGCCTGCTGACGCCGCAGTGGATCAGCGACCTCCGGAACATCTGTCTCACCGAGCTCTCGGCGCTCTACGCGACCGAGATGTTCCTGCGGGACTTCTACACGGACATCGATTTCTGCAGCTTCATCTCGATCTGGTTCTACGAGGAGATGAAGCACCATCTCACCCTGCGCAAGTACCTCGAGCGCTGCGGTGAGACGTTCGACGAGGCGAAATTGCCCGAGCTGCGGCTGACGTTCGCGCCGGGGCCGGCGATCGAGACCCTCACGATGCATTTCTGTGGCGAGCAGCGGCTCGCGCACTGGTACACCGCGTTCAGCGAGCAAGCGCCGGAGCCGGTGATCCGCCAGATCTTCAAGATCCTGGCGGCCGACGAGTTGCGTCACGCGGCCTGCTACGCGAAGTACATGCGCCGAGCGGTCGCGAACAAGCCGGACGTCCTTCCCGACATCCTGAAGATGTCGCTCTGGATGATGCGCAGCACCAACGACGCTCCCAAGCATCCGACCACGATCACCGATCCGTCGGTGGTGGACATGGTCGAGGACCCCGAGTACATCGCCAGGATGCTCAACTGGTACCTCCCGGGTCGCGACCATGAGGCCCCGGTGCAGCGCCGGATTCTGGCGCTCATGTCGGAGTTGAGCGGCGTGGAGATCAAGTCCCTCCGCGAGATGCCGGCCCTGATCCGGAAGCTCTCGCCCGCAGCTCGCCAGCCGGCTGTCGCCGTCGCCTGACCACGGGGACCCGCCACCTATAATCGGGCGGCGATGGACTCCCAGAGCGTGCGCGTACGCGCGGTGGTGCACGGGCGGGTCCAGATGGTTGGGTTTCGCGCCTTCGTGATCCTTCACGCGGGCGACGCCGGCCTCGCAGGGACGGTGCGCAACCTCGCTGACGGCTCCGTCGAGGCCGTGCTCGAAGGACCGCGCGATGCTGTCGAGCAGATGCTCGACCTGCTCCGCGTCGGACCATCGCACGCGCGTGTGGAGCGGGTCGATGTCGAGGACGTGCCCGCGACCGGCATCCTTCCCGCCATGATGGTGGCGAGATGACCATCCGATTCGCTGAACGGCTGTCCCGGCTTGGCACCGAAAGTGCGTTCGAGGTGCTCGCCCATGCGCGCCGCCTCGAGGGCGAGGGCCGAAGCATCGTCCACCTCGAGATCGGGGAGCCTGATTTCGCCACTCCTGACAACATCATCGACGCCGCGGTGCGCGCCATGCGCGATGGTGCGACCCACTACACGGCCGCAAGCGGCATCCGTGAGGTGCGCGAGCGCACCGCCGCCTACGTCAGCCGCCACACGGGAGTCCCGGTCGAGTTCGACAACATCGTGCTGACGCCCGGTTCCAAGAACCTGCTGCTCTTCGCCCTGCTCTCGCTGGTCGAGGAGGGTGACGAGGTCATCGTGCCGGACCCGGGGTATCCGATCTACCGCTCGCTCACGGAGTTCATCGGCGCGACGGCGGTCTCGCTGCCGCTGCGGCAGGAGAACGATTTCCGCATCGACGTTGAAGAGCTGCACCTGTTGATCACGCCTCGCACGCGGATGCTGATCGTCAACTCGCCGCAGAACCCGACCGGCGGGATCCTGACGCAGGAGGACTGCGAGGAGATCGCCCGTCTCGCCAACGAGCACGACCTGATCGTGCTCAGCGACGAGATCTACAACCGCCTGAGCTACGACGCGAAGCACGTCTCGCTCTACGGGACGCCGGGCATGGCTGAGCGCACCATCTACATGGACGGGCTCTCCAAGGCGTGGGCGATGTGCGGCTGGCGGCTCGGCTTCGGCTCGATGCCGGTCGAGATCGCGAAGAAGATGGACACGCTGATGATCAACAGCTCGTCGTGCGCCGCCGCGTTCACGCAGTGGGCGGCCATCGAGGCGTTCGAGTCGCCGGAGTCCGAAGCCGCGGTGGTCAGGATGGTCACCGAGTTCGAGCAGCGGCGGAATCGCATCGTCGAGCTCCTGAACGCGATTCCCGGTTTCAAATGCCACCGGCCGGCGGGCGCCTTCTACGTCTTTCCGGACATCACCGCCACCGGTTTCAACGAGCGCGAGCTCGCGGCTGCGCTGCTCGACGAGGTCGGCGTCGCGGTCCTCCCGGGCACCTCGTTCGGACCGCACGGAGCGGGCCACATCCGCCTCAGCTACGCAGCCTCCATCGCCAACCTCGAGGAGGCGGCACGACGCATCGCGCAGTACGTCGGGACCGCGGTGGTGGCCGGATGACCCCTCCATGGCGCACGCTCGATGAACGTGCCTGTTCCGGGACTCGAGGAGACCAGGCGCCGCCTCGCTGACCACGAGGTCGTGGCCGTGGTGCTTGAGCTGCCGGTTGGGGATGCGACGCCGGTCGGGGCGATGCGCGCCCTCGGGACCGAGGCGAGCTGCTTCCTGCTCGAGTCCGTCGAGGGCAGCGGCGCCGTCGCGCGCTGGTCGATGCTCGGGCACGCACCGTCGCGGGTGTTCAGCGACTCGGGCACGGGTGAGGACCTGCTTGACGTGCTCGAACGCGAGGTGGCATCGCTCGGCGCGGCCTGCTCGCCGGGGATGGGCGCACCGCTCCTCGGTGGCGCGGTGGGCTTCCTCACGTACGAGGCGGCGACGCATTACGAGGATCTGCCGGTCGCGGGGCACGATCCGCTGCACCTTCCCCACGAGTGGTTCGGCATCTTCGACACGGTCGCCGTCTTCGACCATGCCCAGCGGACGTTGCGGCTCTCATCCTGCGTCCACGGTGATGACCCCGCCGGCGTTGACGCCGCGTATGCGGTTGCTCTGGAGCGGATCGCCGAGCTTCGTCGTGTCATCGATGCCGCAGTGCCGCCTGATGCACCCCCGCTGCACGGCCGTGCCGTCGAGATCACGGCCTACGAGCCCCGGGCGAACCTGTCCCGGGATGTGTTCAAGCAACGTGTCCGCAGCGCGCTCGACTACATCGGCGCCGGCGACATCTTCCAGGTGCAGGTGTCGAGGCGGTTCGCACTGCCGCTCCGCGCGCATCCCTTCGACGTCTACGTCGCGCTCCGGGCCGTCAATCCCAGTCCCTACATGATCTACATCGCCACCCCCGAGTGCACGCTGGTCGGCGCATCGCCCGAGATGCTCGTGCAGGTGACCGGCCGTGACGTGCGCTATCACCCTATCGCCGGGACGCGGCGGCGCGGACGCACACCCGAGGACGACGCCAGGATGGAGGCCGAGCTTCGAGCCAGCGACAAGGAGGCGGCGGAGCACCTGATGCTCATCGACCTCGGTCGCAACGACCTGGGCCGCGTCTGCGCGACCGGCTCGGTGCGCGTCACGCAGCACATGGAGGTGGAGCGGTACTCGCACGTGATGCATCTGGTGAGCAGCATCGAGGGGACGCTCGACGAAGGCCGCGTGCCGCTGGATGCGCTTCGATCCTGCTTTCCGGCGGGGACCGTGACCGGCGCTCCCAAGATCCGCGCGATGGAGATCATCGCCGAGCTCGAACCCGAGGTTCGCGGACCCTACGCCGGAGCCATCGGCTACGTCGGCTACGGCGGCGATCTCGACACCGCGATCGCCCTGCGCACGATCGTGATCCGTGAGGGAATCGCCTACGTGCAGGCTGCCGCGGGTATCGTGGCCGACTCGATCGCGGACGAGGAGGCGGTCGAGATCGACAACAAGGTCGCTGCGCAGATCCTCGCGGTGGAGGAGGCAAACGCATGGGCGCGCTGAGTGGCCGGGTGCTCGTCATCGACAACTACGACTCGTTCACCTTCAACCTCGTCCAGTACCTGCGCGAGCTCGGTGCGCCGGTCGTGGTGGAACGCAATGACTCCCGGACCGTCGCGGAGATCGCCGCGCTCGATCCGGCGGCGATCGTCATCTCACCGGGGCCACGAACCCCCGAGGATGCGGGCATCTGCGTCGAGCTGGTGCGCACCCTCGGAGCACGGGTGCCGATTCTCGGTGTCTGCCTCGGACACCAGGCGATCGGCGTCGCGTACGGGGCCACGGTCGGACGCGCACCGGCGGTCGTGCACGGCAAGGTGGGCGCGGTACACCACGGGGGCGCCGGAATCCTTCGCGGGCTGGACAATCCGTTCATGGCAACGCGCTATCACTCCCTGGTCATCGAACGCGTCGGGCTGCCCGATGTGCTCGAGGTCACGGCGTGGAGCGACGACGGGCTCATCATGGCCGTCCGTCATCGCGTGCTCGCGATCGAGGGCGTGCAGTTCCACCCGGAGTCGATCGGCACGCCGTCCGGCCATGCGCTGCTGCGGAATTTCCTCGGCTCCGCCGGGATCGGGCTCAGCGCGGTGACCGCATGACGTCCGTGGACGGAGCGCTCGGTGCGATCGCGGAGCGCAAGCGCGTTGAGGTCGAGCAGCTGCGTTGCGCGGAGGCCGCCCTCTGGGCAAAGGCGGAGTCGATGCCGGCGGCGCGCGCCCCGGGTGACACGCTCCGAGGTGGAACGGTGATCGCGGAGATGAAGCGACGATCACCGAGTGGCGGCGTGCTCCGCGCGGACCTCAATCCGGTCGACCTGGCCCGCGGGTACGCCGCTTCCGGCGCGGCCGCCCTCTCCGTTCTCACCGATGGACCGGACTTCGGTGGCTCGCTCGACGATCTCGCGGCGGTTCGCGCGGTGGTCGATATTCCCTTGCTACGCAAGGATTTCACACTCGACCCCGTGCAGGTCGCCGAGGCCCGGGTTGCAGGCGCCGACTGGGTGCTGCTCATCGTCGCGTTGCTTGACGTCGACACACTGGACCGGTGCCTCGCGGGCGCTGCGCGTTGCGGCGCGCATGCGATCGTCGAGGTGCACGATGCCGGCGAGGCGCGCGTCGCGGTGGCTGCCGGTGCTGCGTGCGTCGGGATCAACAATCGTGACCTGCGCACCTTGCGCACCGACCTCGCAGTGTTCTCGAAGGTGCGGGGAGCAATCCCGGACGGCGTGCTCTGCATCGCCGAGTCTGGCGTGCGTTCTGCAGAGGACGTTGCCCGTCTCGTCAGCGAGGGCGCGGATGCCGTGCTGGTGGGGGAGGCGTTCATGCGCGCGGCGTCGCCTGCAGCAGCATGCGGCGCGATGGTTGCGGCGGCTCGCGGGGCGGCCAGACAATGATCGTCAAGGTCTGCGGCGTGCGCACTCCCGAGGTCGCCGAGGCGGCCGTTGAAGCCGGCGCGGACTGGATCGGCCTGATGCTCGTCCCCCGCAGCCCGCGCTGGGTGGATGACCACGCCGCGCTCGCGGTTGTCCGAGCGGTCAGAGGACGCGCCGATCTGATCGGCGTCTTCGTCGAGGCGTCGCGGGAGACATGCGACGCAGCGGCGTCGCGGTACCGGCTCGCCGCAGCCCAGGTGCACGGAGCGCTCGATCCCGGCCTCATCGCAGGCACTTCGGTTCCCGTCATTCCTGTCATCAACGTGGCAACCCGCGCCGGGGCATGCACCATCGAATGGCCTCCGGACGTCCTGGTGATGCTCGACGGGGTGCCCGCCGCGGGTGGCCTGCCGGGAGGGACGGGCCGGCGCGTGCCGGTGGAATGGGCTGCCAGCGTGGCAAACCATCGGCGCGTGATCCTCGCAGGCGGACTCGGTCCGACGGATGTGGGGGAGGCGATTGCCGCGGTGCGTCCGGACGGCGTCGACGCGTCGAGCCGCCTCGAGCGCAGCCCGGGCGAGAAGGATCCGGAGCTCGTGCGCGCCTATGTGCTTGCGGCGCGCGCTGCCGCAGCGCGAATGCACGGGGCCATCTCGTGAGCGCGGCGGTGCGGGGCCGCTTCGACGGATATGGCGGAGCGTATGTCCCGGAGACGCTTGTCCCGGCGTTGAGCGAGCTCGAGCTGCAGATGGAGTCCGCGTTTGCGGATCCGGAGTTCGTCGCGAATCTCGATCACTGGCTCGCTGACTTCGCCGGCCGCCCGACGCCGGTGACGCACGCCCGCAGGCTCAGCGAGCGCGCCGCCGGTGCACAGATCTGGCTCAAACGCGAGGACCTGCTGCACACCGGCGCACACAAGCTCAACAACGCGCTGGGTCAGGTGCTGCTGGCGCAGCGGATGGGCAAGCGCCGGATCATTGCCGAGACAGGAGCGGGCCAGCACGGCGTCGCGACCGCCACGGCATGCGCGGCACTCGGCCTCGGCTGTGTCGTCTACATGGGCCGTGAGGACATGCGCCGCCAGGCTCTCAACGTCTACCGGATGGGTCTGCTCGGCGCCGAGGTGGTGCCGGTGGACAGCGGGTCCGCGACTCTCAAGGACGCGACCAACGAGGCGATCCGCGACTGGGTGGCGCACGTGCGCGACACCCACTACGTCATCGGCTCCGCAGTTGGTCCGCATCCCTACCCGTCGCTGGTGCGCAGGCTGCAGCGCGTCATCGGCGACGAGGCGCGAGCGCAGATGCAGTCCCACACCGGCCGTCTGCCATCGACGGTCGTCGCCTGCGTCGGCGGTGGGAGCAACGCCATCGGCATCTTCGCGGCCTTCCTCGACGACGACGTCCGCCTCATCGGCGTCGAGGCTGCCGGACAGGGGCTCGACACCGGCGCGCACGCCGCGCCGCTCTCTCGCGGCCGCCCTGGAGTGCTCCACGGCGCGCGCAGCTACCTGATGCAGGATGCGGACGGGCAGGTGCTCGCCACGCATTCGATCAGCGCCGGCCTCGACTACCCGGGGGTTGGGCCGGAGCACAGCGCGCTGCGCGACAGCGGCCGTGTCACATACCTAGCCACGACGGACTCCGAGGCGCTGTCGGCGTTCCACGAGCTCTGCCGACTCGAGGGCATCATCCCGGCGCTCGAGTCGTCCCACGCGCTTCACGTCGCCGCACGCATCGCCGCGGAGTCGAGCTGCGACGACGTGGTGCTCGTGTGCCTCAGCGGGCGCGGCGACAAGGACGTCGACGCCGTGCGCGAGTACGACGCGCGATGAGCGATTCCCCCGGTCCCGTCACGCGATTCGACGCGGCGTTCGCCGAGCGCCCCGCGGATTCCCTTCCAGGTTTGATCCCGTATTTCACCGCCGGATATCCGCATCTCGAGAGCACGGCCGCGCTGCTGATGACGGCACAGCGCGCCGGGTGTCTCGCCGTCGAAGCGGGGATTCCGTTCAGCGACCCACTCGCCGACGGGCCGACGGTCCAGCGCTCCGGACAGGTGGCGCTCGGCAACGGCATGACGCTGACGCGCGCGCTCACCCAGATACGGGAGGCGCGGCAGCGCGGTCTCACCATCCCGGTCGCGGTGATGACCTACATCAACCCTGTGCTCAGCTTCGGCATCGCGGCGTTCGCGGACGATGCGGCGTTGGCGGGCGTCGACGGTCTCATCATTCCCGACCTCCCGCTGGACGAGGCTGCGGACGTCCGCGCTGCGGCGCATGATCGCGGGATCGCGCTGATCCCGATGGTCGCGCCGACGACCACGCCCGAGCGTCTCGCGCGCATCTGTTCCAGCGCTGCCGGCTTCGTGTACTGCGTCGGTGTGACGGGCGTGACCGGTGCGCGGCGCGAGATCGCCGGCGATGCCATCGCGCTCCTCGAATCGGTGCGCGCCATCGCGGACGTGCCGCGCGCGCTCGGATTCGGCTTGTCCACCAACGCACATCTGACAGCTTTGCGCGGCCATGCAGAGGCGGCCGCGGTCGGATCGGCGCTCCTCGACAGCATCGCGAGGGATACGGACCACGCGGAGCTCGCTGCGGAACGCTTCCTGCGCTCGATGATGGGGACGCCAGTGGCAAACGCCGGGTGAGCGAACAGCGCGTCGGCCCTGCAGGACGCATCGACGGCGTCGTCACCGTGCCCGGCGATAAGTCGATGAGCCACCGAGCGCTGCTGCTCGGGGCGCTTGCCAAGGGGCGGAGCTACATCGGCAACGCGTCACCCGCACAGGACGTGACATCGACCGCGACCTGCCTCCGTGCGTGCGGGGTTTGGGTTCGCGACTTCCCTCCGGACCGGTACGCGCTGGACGGCGCAGGTGTGGGGATGAGCGTGCGCACACCGTCGGAACCGCTCAACTGTGGCAACTCGGGTACGACCATGCGGTTGCTCGCGGGGGTGATCGCCGGCAGCGAGTGCGAGGCGACGCTCGACGGGGATGCGTCGCTCCGCCGCCGGCCGATGGCGCGGATCGCGGACCCGCTGCGCGCCATGGGCGCCGGAGTGGAGGTGTCGCCGGGCGGCACCGCACCGCTGCGAATCAGTGGGCACCGGCGGCTGCTCGGCGTGACCTGGCCGAGCCCGGTCGCGAGCGCCCAGGTGAAGTCGGCGATCCTGCTCGCGGGACTCTCCGCCGATTCGGACACAACGGTCATCGAGCCGCTGCCGACCCGGGATCACACCGAGCGAATGCTCCGCATGTGCGGCGTCGCCGTCGACTCCGCCGGCACCGCTGTCACCGTGCACCCGGGCGAGGTGCAACCGTTCGGGTTTCGCGTCCCCGGGGATATCAGTTCGGCCGCTTTCTTTCTCGCCCTGGCCGCGTCGCGGCCGGGGTGGCACGTGCGCTGTCCGGGCGTGACCACGAACCCGGGAAGGACCGGGATCCTGTCGGTACTCGAGATGATGGGCGCGCAGGTGCTCATCGGCGACGTGGTGCCGGCAGGCGGGGTGGAGCCTGCGGGGGACGTCGAGGTGACCGGTGCAGCCCTGCATGGCGTCGTGATCGACGGCTCGCTGACGGTGCGGTGCATCGACGAGCTGCCGGTGATCGCGGTGCTCGCGAGCCAGGCGGACGGCGACACCGAGATCCGCGACGCCGGAGAGCTGCGCAGCAAGGAGGTCGATCGCATCGCGCTCCTCGAGACGGGCCTCCGATCGCTCGGAGTCCGCTGCGAGAGCACCGCGGAAACGCTCGTCATTCACGGGGGCGCGCGGCTCACCGCCACACGTCTCGACGCGGCCGGTGATCACCGTCTCGCCATGGCGTGGGGGATCGCCGCTTCGCTGGTCCCGGCCGGAGGTGGCGAGTCCGTCATCGTCGGCAGCGAGGTCGCCGCGGTTTCCTACCCGGGGTTCTTCACGGAGCTGAAGAGCCTCGCGTCCGCATGAGGCCGCTGCGGCCCTGGTCGCTCAGGTCCCGAAACGAAGCAGCAGGTGGGGGCCGTCGCGGGCCTCGACGAGCTTGAGCCACCGCACGGCGATGGTCACCGGTACGACTTCGGGACCCTCGACGTACTGCTGAGCACCGGCGGCATGCTCGATGAGCCGGCGGGTGATGTCGGTGCGGGCCCTCGGATCGGTGACCACCGAAGCGATGCCGCCTCCCTGGATCCACCGTGACGCGTTGCCCGGTGAGCACATGAAGGCGACGCGAGGGTCGGCCTGGAGCTCGCGATGGAGTCGCGACCCGCCGCGCATCGCGATCAGGAGCCGGATGCCGTCCCCGTCACGCTCCGGTGCGAAGAACACGCCCGCGACGTGCGGTCCCGCGGCGCTCGAGGTCGCGAGCGCGATCGTGTCGTAGGCTCGGAGCGCCCAGAGCGCGCGTTCGAGTCCGGCGTCGCCCGTGTCAGGAGAGGGGTCGGCGTTCATCGGAGCAGCCGGCTCATGCGGCGGTCGGCGAAGACGCGGCCGCCGGACTGGCAGGTGGGGCAATACTGGAACGATCGAGTGGCGAGTGACACCTCGCGCACGATATCGCCGCACACCGGGCACGCCTGCCCGGTCCTCCCGTGGACGCGCATCGACTGCCGCTTGCCGTCCTTGAGCGCCGCCGGATCGGTGGCGACGGCCAGAGCCACTGCCTCGCTGAGGATCTCCCGGATCGCTGCCGACAGCCGGCCGGCTTCCTCGTCGGTCACCGCGTTCGCGTGCCGCAGCGGTGAGAGCCGCGCCGCATGGAGGATCTCGTCCGAATACGCGTTCCCGATGCCCGCGATGACCGCCTGGTCGGCAAGGACGCTCTTGAGTGTGCCGTGCTGCGCTCGGAGCAGCGTGGCGAGCTCTGGACCATCGAGCGAGGGATCGAGTGCGTCGATCCCGAGGCGCGCGATCCCGGGAACGTCCATCGGGTCGCGGACGACGTAGACGGCAAGGCGCTTGTCCTTGCCGAACTCGGTCACCTCGAGGCTCGCGCCGTCCTCCAGCGACATCATCAGGGCAAGCGGCCCGCGCAGCGCGGGCCGCGCGTTGGTCGGCTTCTCGCGAAGGGTCATCCAGCCGCCCCGCGCGAGATGGACGACCAGGTGGAGCGGCGGCAGCGAGTGGTCGATGAATTTGCCGCGCCGCACGCAGCCGTCGAATGCGAGCCCCTCGAGCGCCGTGACCTGCGGGTCGAAGGTCTTCAGCGCGGCGACGGACCGGACGACCACCCGCGCGACCGACCGGCCGCGGAGGCGGGTGTCGAAGGATCGGCAGAGCGCCTCGACCTCGGGCAGTTCAGGCATCGCGGGTGAAAGAATGCGCCCGGTGCCGAAGAGCGTGGCCGTTACGCGTGCCGTCCGGCCGCGGCGAACCCAGCCGCATGGGGCGGAGGACGTCCTCTGTGTGCCTCGTTCGACCATCTTCCCCGACGGCGCCTGGCACGGCCTGGTGGCTCGCGGTCTGGAGCGAGTTCTGCGCACCGTCCATGCGACGTCCGAGTACCGGCCTCGCGCGGAGATCGAGGACAACGCCGACCTGCAGCAGATCATCCCGTACTGCGTCGTTCATCACCCGGCCAACGACACCTACCTGCTCACGCGACGTCTGCGTCGATCGAGCGAGAAGCGTCTCCACCACATGTACTCGCTCGGCATCGGCGGACACGTCAACCCGGGCGACGGCGAGCGGGAGGACCCGGTCGTCGGCGGTCTCCGGCGCGAGTGGGCGGAGGAGATCCGGTGTGACTCTCCGGCGCGCGCCAGCCTGGTCGCGCTCCTCAACGACGATTCGAGCCCCGTGTCGCGTGTCCACCTCGGGCTGGTCTTCCTGGTCGAGCCGGAAGGCCCCTTTGTGGAGGTGCGCGAGGTCGAGAAGCTCGAGGGAGAGACGCTCACGCTCGAAGGGATGCGGCGCCATTACCTGAGCATGGAGTCATGGTCGCAGCTGGTGTTCGACGACCTCGTGGCGGGTGCCCAGACACGCGTTGCGCGGAGCCCGCTCGTCGTCGACCTCGCCCCGGCCCCGTGACGCCGAACGCTCCTGGCAGCCCGCAGTACTTTCTGACTTCGAAAGACCTCGCGTCCTGGTTCGCGGCACACCCGGCAGCCACCGAGGTCTGGATCGGATTCTGGAAGAAGAGTTTCGAGCGCCCCGGCATCTCGTACGGCGACGCCGTCGACGAAGCGCTCTGCGAGGGCTGGATCGACAGCGTCATCCGGCGTGTTGACGAAGCCAGCTACATGACGCGATTCACCCCGCGGCGTCCGCGAAGCAACTGGACGGAAGCGAACCTTCGGCGGGCCGAAGAGCTGCGCGCCGAGGGCCGGTTTCGCCCCGGTGGTGAGCGGGCCCTCGCGACGCGCCGTGACGCGGCCGAGCGGCGAGCGCGGTAAGCCTTCGTATACTCGCCCGCAATGGCAACCACCGTTCGCGTTCCCGGTCCGCTGCGCAGACTCACCGGCGGCAGTGCGGAGGTCAGCGTCGAGGGCGGTACCGTCGGTCAGGTGCTGACCAACCTGGATGCGACCTACCCCGGGTTTCACGATCGCCTCTACGATGACGCCGGAAGCCTCCGGCAGTTCATCAACATCTATGTCAATGACTCCGACATCCGCTTCGCCCAGGGCCTCGACACCCCCATCGCCGAGCGCGACGAGGTTTCGATCGTCCCCGCTGTTGCCGGAGGTCGCGTTCGTCACTGACCGCCCTCTGGATCACCTGCCTCGGACGGCGGTGGTCGCGGTGGCAATGTCAGGTGGGGTGGACTCGAGCGTCGCGGCAGCGCGTGTCGCCGCGTCCGGGCTCCGTGCGTTCGGCGTGACGCTGGCGCTGTGGCCGCGGGACCGCGCCATCGTCCGGGATCGCGGCTGCTGCTCGATCGACGCCGTCGACGACGCGCGCCGCGTGGCGAATGCCGTGGCATTGCCCCATTACGTCTGGAACCTCGAGCGGGACTTCGAGGCCGGGGTGATTGGTGACTTCCAGGACGGATACGCGTCCGGGCTGACACCGAACCCGTGCGTTCGCTGCAACGAGCGAGTCAAGTTCGGCGTGCTGCTCGAGCGCGCACGCGCCGCCGGGGCGACCCATCTCGCGACCGGTCACTACGCCCGGACCGGCCGTCGTGGCGTCGTGCTGACGTTGCACCGTGCCCGGGACCGGAGCCGCGACCAGGCGTACGTGCTGCACCGCCTCGACCAGGACCAGCTCGGCGGTGCCGTGTTCCCCCTCGGCGGCGACGAGTCCAAGGCGGGCGTGCGCGCAGAGGCTGCCGCACTCGGTCTGGTGACCGCCGCCAAGCCGGAATCGCAGGATCTGTGCTTTGTGGACACGGACGTTCGATCCGAGCTCCGGCGCCGTCTTGCCGGGCGCTTCACGCCCGGACCGATGATCGATGCGACCGGAGCGGCCCTCGGCGAGCACGAGGGGTTGCCGTTCTTCACGGTGGGCCAGCGCGCGGGCCTCGGTATCGCTCCGAACCGACCCGACTCCACTCCGCGCTACGTCATCGAGCTCCGGCCGGCTGAGAACACCGTGGTGGTCGGCCCCCGCGAGGCGCTGCGGCGCTCGAGCCTCGAAGCCGACTCGTTTCGGTGGGTCGCCGGGAGGGCTCCAGCGCCGGGCACGCCGTGCGAGGCCCAGCTCCGCGCTCACGGGGATCCCCATCCGGCACACGTTGCGGCGATCGATCGCGAGAGCGCCATCGTTCGGTTCGAATCGCCCGTGGACCAGGCGGCGCCCGGCCAGTCGGTGGTCCTCTATCGCGGTGACGAGGTGCTCGGGGGCGGCCTGATCCGCCGTGCTGCCTGAGGTCCCGGCTGATGCCTCCGACAGCGGGCCAGGTCCTCCTCGCCATCTTCGCGGTGCTGGTGGGGTGTCTTGCCGTCACCAGCTCGGTGGTCGCGGCGCGGCACACCGGCAACTGGCTCTACTACATCTGCTCCCTGGGCGCCCTTGCATTCGTCGTCGGGGTGGTTGGACAGCGTGTGTTCCCGAGTCCGGAGGCGGTGGCCCGCCTCGGCGCGGCGGCAGCGGCCGTTTCCACCCCGGGTCCGTGGGACGCGGGCGTGTCGCTGCCGATCATCGGGGTCCGTGTGACACCGGTGGCCATCGTCGGGCTCCTGGTTGCCGCAGTCGGTCTCAGCCTTGTGCTGCTCTTCGAGCGTATCCCCGGGATCCCGCGTCCTCCGGTCGCCGCGCTGGCGTCGCGGCTTGAAGACGAAGATTCGATCTGAGGCTGCGCTGACTACAATGCCGCCCGCCACCCCATGACCGTCAACGCAGTCGCGTTCTACGCTATCGCCGTCCTCATCGTGCTCGCCGCCGCGGCCGCAGTTGGGCTTCCTTCGCTGCGCCTTGCCGGCTACGCGGGCGGCGCCGTGGTCGTCCTGCTCGCGGTCCTCGACATCGTGTCCGGCGCCTATGCGCTCGCCGCGGTCCAGCTCGTGGTACCCGGTATCGGCGCGGGCGCCGTGTTCCTGGTCCTGCAACGCGAGCAGTACCGAGAGCTGGGTGTCGCATCCGGCGACGGCACCCGCTGGCGAATCGCAGGGCCGGTCGCGGCCGTCAGCGGTCTGGTGCTCGTGGTCACCGCAGCAGTTGCAAACGGATGGTATCCGGGGTCGCTCAAGATCGCCGACTTCGTGCACACCCACGGAGCGCTGGTGACCGTGCTCCACTACCGGGCGCCGTACGCACTCGTGATCGCCGTCGTGGCCGTGATCGTCACGGTTGGAGCAGGCCTGGTCATCGGCAGGCGGAGCGCCGACGAGCAGACGCTGGATCAGTACCTCGCTGCGAAGCGGGAGCGCGAGGAGCGAGCTCGCCGGCGCCGTGATGACCGCGAACAGGGTCGGCGCCGCGCTGCGAAGGTGGATTCGTGACCGTCGGTTCCGCAGAGTTCGCGGTGCTCAGCGCCGTGGTGTTCGCAATCGGCATCTACGGCCTGCTGGCACGGCGTCATCCGCTCGCGGTGGTCATGTCGCTGGGACTGCTCTTCGCCGCACCGCTGATCGCTCTGGTGGGATTCACGGCGACCACCGCGAACATCAATCCGGCGCCGCTCGGTGGTGCGCTCGCGGTCATGGCGGTCGTCGCCGCAACGTGCACCTGCAGCCTCGGGTTCGCGATCGTCCTGCTGCTCTGGCGCCGCAGCGGACGCGCCGACGTCGACGCGCTCGGCGACCTCGAGGAGTAGGGGTGGCCATCTACAACGCGACCTGGGCGATCCCACTGCTGTTCCTCGTCGGCGCGGGTCTGTCCTTCGGCGCCGAGACACAGCGTCGCGCCGCGCAGGTCTGCGTCTTCTTCAGCGGCCTCGCGTTCATCATCGCGGTCGTCATCCTCGGCGTCCGGCTGACACACGCGTCTGCCGCGCCGTTCATCTCCCTCCTCACCTTCTTCACGATGACGCCGCCCGAGGGCACGACGTTCGCGACACAGTTCGTGGCGCAGCTCGGCGTGCAGGTCGACGCGCTGTCCGCGAGCTTTGCCGCAGCCCTCACGTTCGCGACCGTGATCATCCAGGTGTACGCGCTCACTGCGATGCGCGGTGAGGCGGGGTTCCGCCGCTTCTTCTGGGCCTCGTCGGTGCTCGGCTTCAGCACTACGGCGTTCGCCCTCAGCCCGAATCTCTTCGACTCGCTGATCATGTGGATCCTCGCGACGGCGAGTGTGGCCGTGCTCGTCTCACTGGCATGGCAGCGAGCCGACAGCGCAGCGCGCGCACTGCGCATCATCGTGATCCTGACTGCGGACGATATCGCACTCACCCTCGGAGTCGTGTTCACGTGGATCAAGTTCGGCGTGTTCTCGTCGCTCCTCGCCGCGCCATCCGGGCAGACGCTGGCGGACCCGTTCTCGTGGAGCATCTTCTCCCAGGGGGTGATCGGGACACTGCATCGCGCGGTGGCGAGCGCAGGGCCGCGCGCCATCGCCGTGATGGGGATCGTCTTCGTCGTCGCCGCGCTGGTGCGCGCCGCGCAGTTCCCGTTCCATGTCTGGTTGAGCGACGCGGCTGCCTCGGCCATCCCGGTGCTCGCGCTGGTCGCGTCGACGGTCGCTCCCCTCGGCCTGTTCCTGATCGCGCGCATCTACCCCGCGCTGGCGCACTCGCCGCGAGTGCTCGCCGTCATGGCGCTCGTGGGCGGCGTCAGCGCGGTGCTCACGGCGGCCATCGGGATCGCCCAGCGGAACATCAGGCAGATCGCCGCGTTCGCGGTGGCATCCGAGCTCGGACTCGGCGTTGCGGCACTCGGCATGGGTGGCTACAGCCCCGGGGTCTTCATCGCCTTCACGTCCGTCTTCACCTCGACGCTGCTGCTGCTCGCCGCCGGCAACCTCGTGCGCGTGTACAGGACCGAGGACATCACCGAGATGGGCGGCGCATGGAACAAGGTGCGTACGACGAGCATCGCGCTCGGCGGGTGGGCGCTCCTCGCAGGCGGTCTCGGGCTCAGCTCCTACTACGCGCTTGTCGCTGCCTTCAGCGGCATCGACCCGTCCGGCGGCCAGTTCACCAGAGGTGAGCGAAGTGTCATCACAGTGCTCGTGGTTGCCGCCGCGACGGCAGGCGCGCTGCTCGCGGGTCGCGTGCTCATCACCGTGGTCAGCGGCGAGATCACCCGCCGCCGCGGTTTCCAGCATGAGCGGGTCGCTGAAGCCGAGCCCGGGTTGCGCAGACCGATATGGCTCGTGCTCGTCGCGGCAGTGCTCGCGGTGCTCGCCGGGTTCCCCGGCCTCAAGTCCTTCAGCCGCTTCGTCTTCTACGGCAATCATCACCAGCAGATCGATTTCAACGGCGTGGCGCTTCTGATCGCGCTCCTGACGCTCATGTGCGGCATCGGCGTTGCCGTGTATGTGTATTCACCGGCACGCCGCGTTGCCGCCCGCGCTGCATCCCTGCCGGAGCGCATCCTCGAGCGGGGCTTCTACGTCGAGTGGCTCACGGACTCGGCGATGCCGCCGTTGCTCGCGGTCGCGTCACGGGTCGCGAGCTTTGACGACCAGGTGACCGCACCGATCGAAGTGTCGGTCGGGGAGAGCGTCGACCTCGCCGCGACCGGTCTCGGCGTCCTCCGTAACGCACGCCTCGCGCGATATCTCGCGGGTGGGATCGTCGTGATCGCCGTTCTCACGTTGCTGTCAGTCCTGGCGGCAACGGGTCACCTGTGGGTGCACACGGCGTGAGCGTCATCCTCTCGTCGATCGTCTGGCTGCCGATGCTCTTTGCGATCGTCGCGATATTCCTGCCCGAGGGCGACGACGAGCAGCGGGCGCGTGTGCGGACGGTCGCGCTCGCCGGCGCCGGGCTGAGCTTCTTCGTCACGACGTTCTTCGCGATCCTCGGGCAGATCGGGCTCGGTCAGGGAGGCGGGCTCGGGTCCGCGTACCAGGAGAGTCACGCCTGGTTCTGGAGTTTCTTCTTCCACGCCTACTACGACCTGACCGCCGACGGCATGACGCTGCCGCTCCTTGTTGTGACCACCACCGTCTTCGGGTGCGCGATCTTCCACTCCTGGAAGATCCACGAGCGGGTGCGGCTCTACGTGATCCTCATCCTGCTGCTGGAGACGGGCGTGAACGGCGTGCTGTGCGCCGCGGACTTCGTGCTCTTCGCCGCGTTCTGGGGGCTCACGCTCGTGCCGATGTATCTCCTCATCCGCGTGTGGGGCGGTGCGGGCGCGCGGCGCGCGGCAGCCTGGTTCGCAGGATTCCAGACGCTCGCCTTCGTGTTGATCGTCGCGACCGTCGCGCTCATCATCGTCGAGGCGGGGAACCAGTCCTCGAACATGGTCCAGGACCTCAAGACGTTCTCGGTGCCGGCGGAAACCATCGGCTTCTGGATGAGCTTCGGCGCATTCGCGATCGCCATGGCCATCTTCCCGCTCCACACCTGGATGGTGGAGGCCCAGAGCAAGGCGAGCCCGGGCGTGGCGGCGATCCTCTCGGGAACAATGCTGCTCCTCGGCGCCTACGGCATGCTGCGCTTCAGCCTCGTGGTGTTCCCGGTGCCGGCGCATTACTACTCGTTCGCGATCACCGGGCTCGCCGTTGTCGGCGCATTCTGGGGGAGCATCGGCGCGTTGCGCCAGGACGAGCTCCGCAAGTTCATCGCATACATGAACGTCGCGCAGATGTCGATGGTGCTGCTGGCGATCGGCGCGCAGACGTCGGTCGCGCTCGTCGGCGCGATCCTGCTGCTTGCGGCGCACGGGTTTGCCTCCGCGATGCTGACGCTGATCAGCGGCGCGGTCGAGGAGCGGACACGCACGACGAGCATCCGGGCCATGGGTGGCCTCGTGGCGCAGGCGCCGCGCCTTGCCGGGTTCTGGCTCTTCGGCGCGCTCAGCGTCATCGGCATCCCCGCGCTTGCGGGGTTCACCGCGTATTTCATGATCTTCGCGGGGTCCTTCCCCGAGCACCGCATCGCCACCGTGCTCGTGATGGCGAGCGCGATCGTCACGACCGGTGGACTCGTCTGGGTGGCCAATCGAGTCTTCTTCGGACCGGTGCGCGACCAGTTCAGCCGGGTGCGTGACGTCACGCTGCTCGATCTGACGGTGCTCATCCCGTTGGTGGGCGCGGTGCTCATCTTCGGCATCCGGCCGGGAGCGATCATCCCGGTCATCAGCAACGGCGTGCTCGAGATCACCACGCGGATCACAGGGGGCTAGCGCGTGGATTTCACGCATGCCCTCACGCTGGCGCTGCTGCCCGAGGCGATGCTCGCCGGCACAGCCCTGATCTCACTGCTGGTGGCGCTGATACGTCCGGGCCTGCGTCCCGACATTCATCGCTGGATCGCATGCATCGGGCTCGCCGGGTCGCTCGCGTCGTGCGGGCTGATCCTGCTCGGCCTGCGCCACGTGCAGTCGGGTGTCGCGATCACGGTCTGGGGCGGCGGCCTTTCCGTCGACAGCTTCTCGGTGTTCATCGCCGTCCTTGCCGGGATCACGGCGCTCGTGTCCTGCCTCATCAGCGACACGCCGGTCCGGCTGATCCCCGCACGCTCGAGCGCTTTCTATTCGCTGGTGCTCCTGGCAACGGCGGCGGTCGATGCCATCGCAGCACAACGCGACTCGGTGACGTTCTTCATCGCCGTCACCCTGCTGCTGCTGTGCGTCGTCGCACTCGGAGCGCTCGTCAAGACGGACCCGAAGGGCGGCGTTTCGTCCTTCGAGCACCTGGTCGAGGGAGCCGTCGCCGCCGCGCTCGTGCTCTACGGCCTCGCGCTGCTCTACGGCGTGAGCGGCAGCACGAATCTTTCGGGAGTCGTCGGGGTCGTGCGCACCGCACCCGCAGCGACTGCGCTGGGCGTCGCCCTGCTGCTGCTCGGCATCTGCGGCACGCTCGGCGTCTTTCCGCTGCGGCAGTGGGTTGGACGCGTTGCCACCAACGTGCCGGCCGGCGCGGCCGGCTTCATCATCGCGATGAGCATCATCGGCGGTGGCGCAGCCTTCGCCCGCGTCACGGTCTCCGGTCTGGGCGCAGGGGTGAAGCCCTGGATGTGGCTCGTGTCGGTCATCGCCGCACTCGCCCTCGCTCACGCCACGCTGAGCGCGCTTCGTGAATCGACGGTCTCGCGTTTCCTGGGGCAGCTCGCGAGTGCGCAGGCCGCGATGCTCCTGCTCGGCCTCCTCGCCTTCTCAACGGGATCGCTCGGACTGCCCGCCGACGGGATGACCGCATTCCTCGGGAGTCTCGGCATCACCGCGATCGCCACCATGGCGTCGTTCGGGGTGCTCGCGATGCTCCAGAACGCCGGCATCGGAGATGGCGTCGGTGACCTCCGCGGGCTGGCGCACCGGTCTGCGCCCTCGGCGTTGTTCCTCAGCGTTGCGGTCGCGACGCTTGCCGGCGTGCCACCGCTCGCCGGCTTCCTCGCGCGGCTCCTCCTCATCACGAGCGTCGCCGACGCCGGGTACGGCTGGCTTGCGATCGTCGCGAGCGCGGCCACCCTGCTGACCATCGTCGCGGCGGCCCGGTTCATCGGCGCGCTCTACGCGGAGGCCGGCGACGAGGTGCCGTTCACGCTCGGCGCCACCCCCGTGATCTCGCGGATCATCGCCGGGGCTGCGTGCGCCACGGGCATCGTGCTCGCGTTCCTCATCCAGCCGTTGCTCGCGGTGGCGACCGCGGGAGCCGGGCCGCTGCGCTGACGGGCACGGACCTCCCGGCGAGCCCCTCGAAACGGGACGGTCCCGCACTGGCGCTCGGCGTGCTGAGCCGCGTGGTGCGAACGCTCGGGCCGGTGCGCGGGCCCCTGGCCGCGGCTGTGGGGACTCGATGGTACGCCCGTCTCAGCCAGGAGGATCGAGTGCGAGCCGCCGTGAACCATCACCGGCTACAACCCGGCCTCGACCATCGCGCCGCCGCGACGCTGGCGCGGCGCTCGTACCAGGAATACGTTCGCATGATCGTGGACTCGATCTGGGCCGAGCCACTCTCGTCGGCGGCGATCCTCCGGAAGTTCCGCGTGAGCGGCGCCGAGCACCTGCAGGTGGGCGAGAACGGATTGATAGTCGTGCTCCCGCACTTCGGCAATTGGGACGTCGCGGCGAGCGCGTCACTCGGACTCTGCCTGCACCTCAGCACGGTCATGGCGCCGGTGGTGTCGTCCGGGATCACCGAGATGGTCGCGCGCTCCCGCGAGAAGAAGGGTCTGGAGATCTTCACGGTCCGCCAGGCGGCACGCGGCCTGTTTCGCGCACTCCGAAAGCGGCGCACCGTCGCCCTCATGCTCGACGTCCCGGAGGCTGGTCCGACCGTGGTCGTCCCATTCTGCGGCGGCCCGGTGCGCTGCAGCGCGGTCCCCGCGCGTCTCGCGGCCACGACCGGCGCGCCCATCCTCCCCGTCGCGTGCTTTCGAGAAGGGCGCGGCTGGGCACTCGAGATCCATCCACCGGTCGACCTCGATGGCGGCGACGAGGCGGTCATGGCCCGGGTCGCCGCGCAGGTCGAGCCCGCGATCCGCGCGCATCCCGAGCAGTGGTACCCGTTTCATCGCGTGTATGCCGATCGATGACTGGCCCCTGACGCCTTCCGGGACTACACTCGACGGCGCATGGGTGGCAATGTCGCCGCTGCGGCTGGATGCGCCGCCGGATACCTCATCGGATCGGTTCCGTTCGGCCTGATCGTCGGGAAGGCCGTCCGCGGCCTCGATGTCCGCGACTTCGGCAGCGGCAACATCGGCACGACCAACGTGGTTCGCACCATCGGCGCGCGAGCGGGCGCATTGACCTTCGGCCTCGACGTGGCCAAGGGAGCGGCAGCCGTCGGGCTTGCAAGAAGTCTCGGCGCCGACCCCGTCGCGCAGGCGGCTGCCGGCCTCGCCGCCTGCGTGGGACATTCGTGGCCGGTCTTCGCCAAGTTCCGCGGTGGCAAGGCTGTCGCCACCGCCGCGGGAGCGCTGGTCGTGGTGTCGCCGCAGTCGTTCGCCTGGGCTGCAGCGGGCGGTGTCGCCGCCCTCGCTCTCACGCGCACCGTATCCGTGGGCTCGCTTGCCGCGGCCGGCGCCGGGACCGTCGGCGCCGGGCTGGAGTCGGTACGGACGCACGATCCCGTCCCATTCGTCTTCGCGACGCTCGCCGCCACGCTTGTCGTGGTGCGCCATCTGCCGAACATCCGCCGTCTCGCTCGCGGCGAGGAGCCGAAGCTGTCGAGCAAGGTCCTTGGCGGCTCCTGACAAGCGGACAGCGAGAGACAGGGCCGACCCGCACGGACTGAGCGGCGTCGACCGCGTCAGCGCGGTGGCCCGAGCGCTCACCTCGACGACCGGTGGTGTCGAGGCATTGCAGCGTGAGGTGATCCGGACTGCGGCGGCGCTCGCCGGCGATGGAGCGGTGGCCGCCATGGCGCTTCGTGTCGGTGACCACTTCGCGGTTGCCGAGCTCGACCCGGAGCCGGCCGGCTCCGTGATGGAGGGGTGGGAGCAGTCACCGGGGGTGCTTGCGGGAAAGCGGTCGTCTCGCGTCGTCGCCGGCCAGGGATCCCTGCTGGTTCTGCCCATGTTCTACCGCGGCGATGTCGTCGGCGCCCTCGCCGTCCTGTCGCCACCGGACGCCGCACCCCGCAGCGGGGACACCGATGATGTTCTGGCCAGCCTTGCCGGCAACGCGGCGATCGCGATGGAGAACGCGCGACTCTACGAGCAGGAGCGGGAGACGGTCCGCCGCCTGCGCCAGCTCGACGCCATGAAGACGGACTTCCTCTCGACGGTGCAACACGAGATGCGCACGCCGCTCACCGCCATCCTCGGCCTCAGCGACCTGATCGACATGTGCTGGGACAAGTGGGAGGACCCGCCGAAGCTCGATGCGCTCCGCGACATCCAGGTCGCTGCGAAGAACCTCGACGGCATCGTGGAGACGATCATCGACTTCTCGCTGGTCGACGGGCAGGCGCTCGTGCTCGCGTTGCAGAGCGTGCCGCTTGCGCCCGCGGTGCGGGAGGCGATCGAAGCGATCGGCGAGCGTCACAAGGGAGGTCTGCCGATCCCCGCCGTCATCGACGTCGACGGAGACGTCACCGTCTTCGCGGACCCCGACAGGCTCGGACAGGTGCTCAGGGCGCTCATCGACAACGCGGTGAAATTCAGCGACGGGCGTGGGAGTGTGACGGTGCGAGGGCGGCACGCCGAGGGGGGCGTCGTGCTCATCGAGATCATCGACCAGGGGATCGGAATCCCCGAGGCCGACGTCGCGCGCATCTTCGAACGGTTCTTCCAGGTCGACAGCACCGCAACCCGGCGCTTCGGCGGCACGGGCATGGGCCTTGCGCTCGTGAAGCGCGTGGTCGACGCGCACGGAGCAACAGTCGAGGTGGACACGAGCTTCGGTGCCGGCACGCGCGTGGTGCTCCGCTGGCCACCGGGTGGTGAGGCAGCCGGTGCCGGGGAGCCACCGGTTCCATCTTCGGTACCGGTACAATGAGCGTGGTCGCGCTAGGCGGGGCGTTAGCGGTGCCCTGTACCCGCAATCCGCTATAGCGGGGCTGAATTCCCCACCGAGGGGGCGCGTTGTCGGGTCTGCTCCGGACGCGCCGGCGTTGACGACTGGGTCCCGCGCAGCTCGGGCCCGTGAACCCCGTCAGGTCCGGAAGGAAGCAGCGGTAAGCGGTTCCCCGGGGGTGCCGTGGGGCAACCTGGTCTGAGCCGGTCGTACGGGTGAGCGCCGGTGGCGTGCCAACGACGTGGGGTGCGCGACTACCTCGCTTCCGACGGGGGCCCCAGCACGGGGGACTCGCCGTCACTGCGACAATGCCGCCTTCGTCCGGTGACCATGTGGAGGGGTCCCACCGTGGACCGTCGGCTGATCGAACTGTGGTGGGGTGACCTGCCTGCGCGTGCAGCGCGCCTCTCCGGCTCGCTCGGGTTCGTGCTTCGCGACGGTGAGTACCTCGAATCCGTGCCCCCCGTCGCCGCGTATGCGCCGCCGATCGCGCTCCTGGTGGGCCTGCTCGCCGGATGGCTGCACCCACTTGCGCAGGAGCCATTCACGACCTCGGTGCTGCTCATGGCTTGTGCCGTCGCGGTCGGAACCATCAGCGCCGCTGTCGGCACGTGGCTGTTCGCCGGCTACGTCGTCGGCGACCTGTTCGTCGCACGAGGCCCGGCCTTCGGCGGCGGTGTGCCCGACGACCTGAAGACGTACGCCGCGATCCTGCTCTGCGACATCGTCTTCGCGATGCTCGTCGTGATCATCCCGATCACCGCCCGAGCTCTGTCAGCCGAGGTGACCGCTCGATGGTTCCCACGCCGCGGCGATCTTCCGACGCACGTCATCGCGGTGGTCGCGGTCGCCGCACTGGCGTTTGCATGGGCGCAGGGTGCGCTCGTGCTGACTCGGCCGTTCTTCACGTGGCACGGGCTGTCCGTCCCGGGGGCGGAGATCCAGTCACTGCAGCTCGCCGCGATCGTGGTCCCGTCCATCGCAGCGTTGGCGATGGCGACACGCGCGGTGCTCGAGACACGGCTGCTGACCATGGCTGCCACGCGTCCCGCCGCCGAGATCCGGCCGGCGCGAGCGCCGCTGCCGGAGCCGGTTGCGCTGGCGCTGCGGGTCGCGTTCGCGGTGTTCCTGCTCGCCGGGCTCATGGACTCATGGGTCGATGCGCTGCTCGTCGCGATCGCGATGGTGGCGTTGCTCCTGCTGCGCGAGCCCGCGCTCCGGAGGATCGAGACACGGCTGCTCGTGATGCTGCGGCTGCCGATCCTGCCGCGGCTGCTCGCCGGCGCGGTGATCAGCGCCATCCTCAGTGTCCTCATCGTCGGGATCTTCGGCGCCGACGGGTTCGTGCGGCCCATCGTGGTCTCGACGCTGATCTCCCTCATCGTGTTCAGCCTGCTGCTGCCCGACAGCATCCTCGGTGCCGCGCGCGAAGCATCCGCGTCGCCGATCGCGCCGCCGCTGCCACCGCCGGAGCCCGCGACCCGGTCGTGAGTCTCGCCCTCTATCGTCGGTATCGCCCGCAGCGCTTCGCCGACCTCGTCGGCCAGGAGGTGGTCGCGCAGACCCTCCTCAACGAGGTGCGCTCCGGCGGGCTGGTGCACGGCTACCTCTTCGCAGGCGCGCGTGGCACCGGGAAGACCTCGACGGCGCGGATCCTCGCTCGGGCGGTCAACTGCGAGGCGCTGGTCGATGGGGAGCCCTGCAACGAGTGCGCGGCCTGCCTCGAGATCCTCACCGGTGCAGCCGTCGACGTGCTCGAGGTGGATGCGGCGAGCAACCGCGGCATCGACGACATGCGCGACCTCCGCGACAAGGTGCGCTATCTCCCGGCCGTGCTGCGGCGCAAGGTCTACATCATCGACGAGGCGCACATGCTGACCACGGAATCGTGGAACGCCTTCCTCAAGACGCTCGAGGAGCCGCCACCCCATGTGCTCTTCGTGCTGGCGACGACGGAGCCGCACAAGGTCCCGGAGACGGTGCGCTCGCGCGTGCAGCGGTTCGACTTCCGGCGCGTACCGGTTCCCGCGATCGAACGCCTGCTCGCGGATGTCGCGGCGAAGGAGCAGGACCAGGTGGACCCCGACGCCCTCGCCCTGCTCGCCACGGCGGCGCAGGGGAGCCTCCGAGACGGGCTCGTGCTCCTCGAGCAGGCGCTCGGCGCCGGCGAACGGCCGGTGACCGTCAGCGTCGCGCGACGTTCACTCGGGCTCACCGACCCTTCGACGCTCCACGCGCTTGTGACCGCCCTCGCAGGCGCTGATGCTGCCGGGACGCTTCGCGCCGCTGCCGCCGCCTTCGACGCGGGCGCTGACCCCCGCCAGCTCTTCCGGGACGTCGCTCGCCTTGCCCGTGCCGCGGAGCTGGTGGCGCTCGGCTACCCGGAGGGTGCGTCTGTCGGACCGGACGAGGTGTCGCTGGTGGCGGATCTCGGGGCGATCGCGCCCTCTGGGCTCTGGCTGCGCCTGCTCGAGCTCGTAGCGGAGGCGGAGATGAATCTTCGCCAGTCCGTCGACGCGCGGCTGCTGGTCGAGGTCTCGCTGCTCCGGGCGCTCCGGCCACCGGCGGCGGACGGTGAGGCCGCCGGCTTCGCGGCGCTGGAGAGCCGGGTCGCGGCGCTCGAGCGCGGCGGTGCCGGCACTCGTGCTTCGAGCGCAGACGCTCCTCGGAGCGGACCTGGTCCCGTCGCCGCACGTTCGGTTGTGACACCTGAGCGGGGCGCTGCGGGGACCCCCGGCGATGAGACGAAGGCGGTCCCGAACGTGGCAGCGCCGGACAGTCCCGTCGAGCCGCCGCAGCCCGCCGAGGTCGCGGTCGAGGTCACCGGGCGACGCGAACTGACCAGCGTCGACGGATGGGTGGCGGAGTGGCCGGTCCTGATCGAGGCGGTTGCTCGCGTCAACAAGGGGCTGGCCGGCGTGCTCCGCGACTGCAGGCCGGTCGACGCGGACGCATCCACCCTGACGATCGGGACGC
Organism: Candidatus Dormiibacterota bacterium; assembly: GCA_049582105.1. Taxonomy (GTDB): domain Bacteria; phylum Chloroflexota; class Dormibacteria; order Aeolococcales; family Aeolococcaceae; genus Palsa-851. The sequence goes on from JBAUTG010000121.1 coordinate 38,548, forward strand.
AGGGGCGGTTCCATCTCGAGCAGATCAGTGACCCGGAGAGACGAGCCGTCATCGCGGCGGCGGTGTCAACGATCTCAGGACACCCACTCGATATCGTCACCCGCTTCACGGGAGAGGATCGACCTCGAGGGGAGGTCTCCGGAACGGTGAGCGACATCACGCAGGCGGTGCTCGACACGTTTGCGGGGAGCCGCGTCACAGCCACGCGGCTGCACGACGACACGCGTCTTGGTACGCCGCGATCGGTCAACGGTGCGTAGACTGGCCAGTCGAGGTATCCGATGAAGAACCAGCAGCAGATGATGAAGCAGCTCCAGCAGGTGCAGGCCCGCATGGCCAAGATGCAGGAGGAGCTCAACGACGTGACCGTGGTCGGGACGGCGGGCGGTGGTGTCGTGTCGGTGACCGCAGACGGACATCAGAAGCTGCTCGCGGTGACCATCGAGCCCGAAGCGCTCGAGGAAGGCGCGGAGCTGCTGTCCGACCTGATCCTCGCGGCGTGCAATGACGCGCTCGACAAATCGCGTGCGGCAGCGGCCGCGAACATGTCGCAGCTGACGGCAGGCTTGGGGCTTCCTCCCGGGTTGCTCTGAGCAGGGTCCGGCACGTGATGAGGGAGCCGGGGCATGGCGCTCGTCCCTGAGGCCGTCGAACGGCTGGCCGCCGAGTTCGGGCGGTTACCCGGCATCGGGCCGAAGACCGCGCAGCGTTTGACCTTCTTCTGCCTGCGGGCGTCGCCGGACATGTCCCAACGCCTGGCCGCGGCACTCAGCGATCTGCACACCTCTGTGCGGCCGTGCTCGCGGTGTTTCTTCATCTCCGACGGTCCGCTGTGCGCGATATGCACGGATGCCAAGCGCGATGGATCGTTGTTGTGTGTTGTGGAGGAAGCGCTCGACGTGCTCGCGGTCGAGCGCAGCGGCGAGTTCCACGGGCTGTACCACGTCCTCGGTGGCGCGCTCTCGCCCATGGACGGGGTGGGACCGGACGAGCTGCGTATCCGCGAGCTCGAGCAGCGCGTCAGCGAGGGCGAGATCCGCGAGGTCGTGATCGCGACAGATCCCGATGTGGAGGGGGAGGCGACCGCCTACTACGTGGCCGAGCGTCTGGCGAATCTCGGAGTCACGGTGTCGCGGCCGGCGCACGGCCTGCCGGCGGGTTCCGATCTCGAGTACGCGGACGAGCTCACCATGGCGCGCGCCTTTGCCGGGCGGCGAGCCATCTGACGGTCCCCGCCGGCGTGCTTGCGGGCATGTCCTCGTCGTCGACGGAGGCTGGGCGGCCGTCTGATCCCTGGGCGGGCGCGCCGGAACTTATGAATCTATCGGCGGTTTATGCGGTCCACTCCCCCACGTTGCTGAGTCGAAGGCACCGGTTGAGATCGAGAATGCTCGCGGATCGGTGGGTCAGTGTGGACCGGGGGATCGGGGCTCGGGAGTACCGCGCCGGCGGATGAAGGACGCCAGTATTGCTATCAGGACAAGCAGCGCCATCGCGACGACAGGAGCGCTGCGGATGGCGGCCGGGAAGACAACGAAACCGACAACCAGGAGCACGAAGACGCCGCCGAGGGCCCACCGGCGGCGGTCGCTCAGCCAACGCATGATTCTGAACTCTCGCATGGACCCGAGGCTCCCCGAGAGTGGGGCGGCACGAATTCAGGTCGCTGTCCCACGCCGTCGCGCTGGCCCGAATCCCACCTCACCCGGCGCCGGCAGGGGCGCCCAACAGGCAGGGGCGCCCAACTTGACCTGGAGCCTCCAGATCGGTAAACTCCGGGGGTTGCCCGCTCGGGGGTGCTCCCGACGGCCGCGTTGCCAGGGATTCCAATGTGGACTTGGCGCGCCATGAACCTTGACACTTGAAGAGTGGAGACGACTTTCCGCGAAGGCCTTGGGTCCCGTGCGATAAGCACGGAACTGGCGTAGGCCTCGTCAAACATGTCTGAGACCCGGTTCGACCGGGAGATAGACGTATTCATGGAGAGTTTGATCCTGGCTCAGGATTAACGCTGGCGGCGTGCATGAAACATGCAAGTCGAGCGCGGTGTGATGCGGGGTAACCCAATTCACATCTAGCGGCGAACGGGTGAGTAA
>JBAUTG010000122.1:0-4511 GCA_049582105.1 Candidatus Dormiibacterota bacterium
CGGTCTCGCTTCAGCTGCCGGAACTCCTTGATGATCATCGTCCGCATCGCCGGCCTCCTCCTGCTGCTGCCTATGGAAGTCTACGGTTGTTGAATTATGCGGTTTTCGACCTTCACTGGTGCCCGGAGGGATGAAGATGTGTCCAGATGTTCAAAGTAGTGGTCATCGCCACGGACGGCTCGAAGGCCGGTGACCTGGCGATGGCTTTTGCATAAGATCTCGCGGTCGATCAACACGCTCGTCTCGTGGTCGTCTACGTTGATGAGCTCGTGCCGGGTCACGGCGGCGCCCAACACGTGCAGCCTCTCGAGCCTGAGCTCAAGGCGAAGATCCGCGATCAGGTGTCAGCGCTGCAGGCGGATGGTCTGGAGGCCGAGTTCGAAGTCCATCAGGTGACGATGAGCGGGCCTGCCCATGCCATAGCAGACGCGGCGGCAGCGGCACAGGCGGACCTCATCCTGCTCGGAAGCGTCGGCAGCGGACCGCTCAAGGGACTCCTGCTCGGGAGCGTCGCGCATCGCCTCCTGCAGATCGCCCCGTGTCCCGTCCTGGTCATTCCCGCTCAGAAGAGCTGAGAGACCCGGCAGGTACCGGCTCGCCGTCGCAGTACAGGCGAGAGTTCGTGACGAAATGCCCGTCGTGACCGGCCGGTAGGGAGAAACCCTCAGGGAGTCCGGGTCTCACGTCGAGGATGAGTTGCGTGTGCTTCCATGCCTCGAACTGCCGGTGATCGATGTAGAACGGGCAACCGCCGACGTACCCCAACAGCACGTCGCGGTCGTTGAGAACGAACTCTCCGAGGTCGAAGCAGATCGGGAGGCTGCCGTCACAGCAGCCCCCCGATTGAAAGAACATGAGCGCGCCGCGTTCAGCGACGAGATCGCGAATTGCGGCCTCGGCAGCCGGCGTGGCGATCACACGCGCGGTGGCATCCGCCGCGGAGGTGTGATCGCTCATACCGGCAACCTCGTTTTTCAGAAGAAGCCGAGTGGCTTCGGGCTGTAGCTCACCAGCAGATTCTTGGTCTGCGAGTAGTGCTCCAGCATCATCTGATGATTCTCACGTCCCACGCCGGAGATCTTGTACCCACCAAACGCGGCTCCTGCGGGATACAGGTGGTAGCAGTTGGTCCAGACCCTGCCGGCCTTGACCGCCCGGCCCATGCGATACGCGCGGCTTCCGTCGCGAGTCCAGACTCCGGCTCCGAGTCCGTACAGGGTGTCGTTCGCGAGCGCGATGGCTTCCGCCTCGTCCTTGAACGTCGTCACCGCCAGCACAGGCCCAAAGATCTCTTCCTGGAACACGCGCATCCGGTTGTCGCCCTTGAGCACAGTCGGCTGGAAGTAGTACCCGCCGGCGATCTCCGGGTCAACGGTGGGACGCTCGCCGCCGATCAGGCACTTCGCGCCTTCCTCGCGACCGATCTTCACGTAGGACTCGATCTTCTCGAGTTGCTGCGCGGAGTTCTGCGCACCGACCATGGTGCTCAGGTCGAGCGGATTGCCCTGCTTGATCGCGGCGATCCGGGCGAGGCACCGCTCCATGAACCGGTCGTAGATCGACTCCTGGATCAGCGCGCGCGACGGGCAGGTGCAGACCTCGCCCTTGTTGAAGGCGTAGAGCACCAGACCCTCGATTGCCTTGTCGAGGAAGTCGTCATCGGCTGCCATCACATCGTCGAAGAAGATGTTCGGCGACTTGCCGCCGAGCTCGACCGTCGATGGAATGAGGTTCTGCGCCGCGTACTGCATGATCAGGCGGCCGGTGACCGTCTCACCGGTGAAGCCGATCTTGGCGATGCGCGGACTCGATGCGAGCGCCTTCCCGATCTCACCACCAGGGCCCGTCACGATGTTGATCACGCCTGCGGGCACGATGTGCTCGATGATCTCCGCAAGCTTGAGAATCGACCACGGCGTCGGGGACGCCGGCTTCAGCACGGTGCAGTTTCCTGCCGCCAGTGCGGGGGCGATCTTCCATGCAGCCATCAGGAGCGGGAAGTTGAACGGGATGATCTGCCCGACAACACCGAGCGGCTCGTGGAAGTGATACGCGACCGTGTCCTTGTCGATTTCGGTGCTCCGTCCCTCGAGCGACCGCGTCGCTCCGGCGAAGTACCGGAAGTGGTCCACAGCGAGCGGTAGGTCGGCAGCGAGCGTTTCGCGCACGGGCTTTCCGTTCTCCCAGCTTTCCGCGACTGCCAGCATCTCGAGGTTGGCCTCGATGGCATCCGCGATCCGATTGAGCACCGCCGCGCGTTCGGGAAGCGAGGTGGCGCCCCACGCGTCCTTCGCCGCGTGCGCAGCGTCCAGCGCAAGCTCAACGTCCTCCGGGGTCGACTGTGCGACTTCGCAGAACACCTTGCCGTTGACCGGGCTGATATCGGGCATATACCTGCCCGCCACCGGCGCTACCCAGCGCCCGCCGATGAAGTTGTCGTAGCGGGGCTTGACGGTGACCACGCTGCCGGGCTGACCTGGCGGCGCGTACACCTTGCTCCGCACCTTCGGTTGGACCTCAACTTCGACGAGGTCCGCAGTGAGAGTCATGGCATTACCTCCACTTGAGGGTTGATGCGGTTCAACTCCAGACTGCGCCGTGCCGATCGACAATGGCGAGTGTCGAAGGTCACCATCCACATGGGCTGTTCGACCCTCGACGCCGATGCCCAGACCGCGTCATGCGGGTAGGCGCCTGAGGTCGGGAGGAACTACGCCGGAGCACCCACACCAATTGGTTCGTCCGCCGCAACCGCAGCGGCACCCGCGGTGATCGTGAGCATTGGCGGCCGAAGCAAGGAGTTGTGCACGGTGCAGTGTGCGATCGCGCGGCGAACGGCATCGACACGACGGTCCGGCGTTCCCGCCGGAAGCGTCACACCGATGGCGATCTCGGCGACCCGCCACGGCGGTGTCTCGCTCATCGTCCATGTGCAATGCACGGTGGGTCTGCCCCCGTCGGCGCCCAGGCCACGACGCGCATAGTGCGCGATGCACGAAGCCAGCGAGGCAACGAAGAGATCCGTCGGCGTCGGGCCGGCATCCTCGCCGCCGGCGTCGCGTGGTTGGTCCACGATCAGCTCGTGCCGGCCGACGGTGATGCGGTGGCGGTCACCACCCAGGCTGACGACGCTGAGTTCCATAGCAGCTCACCTCAAGATGTCAGTCATTGCGCATCCACGCTCCCACCCCGTCGCGTCGCCGACAAGTGCCGAAACGCCCCATTGATGCGTGACCTTCTACCCTGGCGGTCGCGCAGTCGGCGACGCACTGTGAGAGTGCGAGCACAGCAAGGAGGTGCGCCATGAGCCGTTCTGCACGAACCAGAGCCCTGTACGGCTTGAACCTGTTCCTCGGCCTGACCGCCGTCGCCGGGGGCGTGGCTCTGCTCACCGGCCTGATCAAGATCCCGGTCAGTGCGCTCGCGGGGAGCCCCTTCTCTGACTTCACGGTCCCTGCCATTCTTCTGGCGGTGATCATCGGCGGCCCGAGCCTGCTCGCTGCATGGCTGGTGCATCTCAACCTTGATCTCGGCGCCCAGGTGTCTGCGGTTTCCGGCGGCGCGATCGTCATCTTCGAGATCGTCGAGTGGAACATCATCGGCTTCGTGTGGTTGCAGGCCGTTTACATCGGGGTCGGCGCCGCGATCGTCGCGCTCGCCGCGTGGACCCAGATGGAGCAACTCCTCGAGTCGGTGCAACCGCAGGAGCACGGCCACCCCGCTCACTGACGCGGCGCCTGCAGCGGTTGCACACACGGTCGCGCCCGGCCCCCCGCCGAGGAAGCCGGCGCGAGCGCTCGAGGACGGATCCCGCCCGGGGGAGGTGATGATGTAGCGATGGCAACTCGAGACACGACATACGCGCGGGATGACGTCATGAGCAATGCGGAGACCGACGCGGTCATCAGGTATTGGAGCGCCGCCAACTACCTCACAGTCGCGCAGATCTATCTCCTGTCGAACGCACTCCTGCGCGAGCCACTGAAGGCTGAGCACATCAAGCCTCGACTGCTCGGGCACTGGGGAACGTCGCCGGGTCTGAGCCTCGTCTATGTGCACCTGAACCGGCTGATTCGCCGCCACGATGTCAACGCGATCTATGTGACCGGGCCCGGCCACGGCGGCCCCGCGTTGGTCGCGAACGTCTACCTGGAGGGAACCTACAGCGAGGTCTATCCCGATGTCTCGCGCGATGAGTCGGGGGTGACGCGGCTGGTGCGTCAGTTCTCAACACCTGGCGGGATCCCGAGTCACGTCAGCGTCCCTACTCCCGGATCCATCCACGAGGGCGGGGAGCTGGGGTACGCGCTCATCCATGCGTTCGGCGCGGCCTTCGACAACCCCGACCTCCTCGTCGCCTGTGTCGTCGGTGACGGCGAGGCCGAGACCGGTCCGCTCGAAGGCTCATGGAAAGGTGTGCGCTTTCTGAACCCGGCTCGCGACGGCGCCGTCCTCCCGATCCTCCATCTCAACGAGAACAAGATCTCGGGACCAACTGTCCTCGGGCGCGC
>JBAUTG010000123.1:0-12021 GCA_049582105.1 Candidatus Dormiibacterota bacterium
ATCGGGCTCCTCGCGATCGTCGCGGTCGCGCTCTGGCTCGGCAGCTCGCTGCCGGGGCTCATCGATGTCCTCGTGCACCAGGACGAGACGTACCTTCAGTCGGCCAGTGGCGGCGGCGGCCAGGGTGTCGCCCCGGCCGGCGGCACCGGGCTCGTGCTCCTGGTCATGACGGCGACGCGCATCGGCTTCGTCCTCGTGCTCGGCTCGATCGTCACGTGGTGGCTCGCGCGCCGCCGCCAGGTCGGCGCGAGCGTCGCCGCATGGTGGCTCACCTGGACGCTGGCCGCGGTCGTCGTGAGCGCACTCGGCCTTGCGCACTACGCGCAGCAGATGGAGCCCGCGCTGTGCGTCTGCGCCGCGTTGCTCGCCGCCCGGCTGGGCGCGGGCTTCCCTGGCGCCAATTCGCGCTCACCGTCGCGACCACCGTCATCGCGTGGGGCGTCTGCATGATCGGACTCATCGGACCGACCGCCGAGGCATCGCTCGCCGTTCCCCAACAGCTGTCGACCTTCGTGACGTCGATCGTGTCGCCGCACGTCATCACGCACTATCTCGGTGGCGGCTGGGAGCGCGTCCTCGGGTTGACGTCAGACGCGAGGTACGAGGCGGGATTCGGCTCGCAGCCGGCACTCGTGCGCGCGACTGTCGCGATCATCGACGCACACTCGCAGACCGGTGATCGCGTATTCGTCTGGGGGCGCGTCCCGTGGGCGTACTCCCTGAGCCGCAGGCTCCCGGCAGGACGATACACGTCACTCAACTCGTCGTACACGCTCGATCCAAAAGCGCAGCCCCTGCTCATCAGCGAGCTGCGGGCACACCCTCCCGCGGTGCTCGTGCAGTTGCAGCCGCTGCCATCCCAGGTGATGGCGATGCTGCAACAGCTGCACTACACACAGCTCACGGCGCAACCGGGTGGCGCGATCGTCTGGGTCGCCGAGGACAGGACCTGAGGTCAGTCAGGGCTCCGCTTCGATGGACGCAGCGTCCCGTGGAAGATGCCGGAGTGTGTGAACGTCGGTGACGTGCCCGGACTGAACGGATTCCCCGTCAACTCGGACGACGGCATGAACTGCAGGAAGCGCGGATCGGCACGCGATGGGTCGACGATCGACTTCTCGAGCACGCAGGAGTTGTACTGCCGCGCCGTGTCCTCGAGCGTGTTCGCGTTGAGCACCACCTCCTGCTCCCAGGTGCGGGCGAAACGACGCATGCCGGGAATGCGGCTGTGCTCCGGTGTCAGACACTCGGCGGCAATCACGTTCTCGCTGCTCGCCCAGATGCCCGTCTCCGTGTTGACGACGAGCGTGTGGTTGCCGATCGTGTGCCCCGGAGTCGACAGCAGCGCGACGCCGGGCCCGATGAGCACGTCCCCGTCCACTGCGGTGATCGCGTCCGGCGTGAGGTTCCTGTAGGTGAGTGGCTGGTACCACGGCACCTGCAAAGGGTGCAGCGCGTCGAGTGACTCCAGCTCCGCGCGCTGCACCAGCAGCTTCGCCTTCGGCAGTCTCGCCACGACCGGCGCCGCCGGCGAGATGTCGCGCTCGGGTTCGGTCGTGCCAATCCAGCGACGCACGTCCTGCGTGTGGAGATGGTCGAACGTGATCCAGTCCACATCGCCCGAGTCGATGCTGACGCTGCGCAGATGCGTCAGCACATCGCCGAGTGGACGCGAGAATGCGCGTTCGAGCGCATTCGGTGTCGATTCGCTCAGTCGCGCGAAATACGGCGTGCGCCGCGCGAGCTCGACGTCCGTCGGCTCGAAGAGCAGCGTCTTCGGTTTCCCTTCGGCGTCATGCCACCGGACGATCACGAGCCGGTGCGTGAGCGAGAGATACGGCGCCGGGCTCAGGGCCGCCCGGAACAGCCCGAAGCGCGTCGGATAGGGCAGCGACACGAGATCGAAGGTGCCGATCCAGTCGGGCATCCCGGTGGTCCGGAACCAGTCTCGAAACCCCGGCGCCGCCTGACGGATCACCTCGAGCTGGCGCCCCGGTTGGTGTTCCCGGCCCACGGCTACGAAGTGTGAGATCGCGCTGATCTCCCCGTTCGGAGGTGGTGCGTGTGCTGTCATCGGGGACGCTGCGGAGTCTACGCGGTGTCCAAAGCTTCGGTCGATATACTCGACCGAAGTGATCGTCGGAGTCTCACCGTGACCCGGTGGGGGCGGTTTGTCTACCGCCGCCGCAAAGCGGTGCTTGTGGCATCACTTGCGTGTTTTGTGCTTTCGATCGTGGCGCTGCTCACCGGCGGCCAACCGATCAACGCCGGCAATTACAACGTTGAGTCGGTGCAGGCCGCGAATCTCGAGTCCAAGCAGTTGCCGTCGACGGTCGGCTCGTCATTCACGCTGATCCTCACCGATCCGCAGTCGACGTTCGGCGAACCGGCCTTCGAGTCGGCGGTGAACGCGGCCATCGGTCCACTCCAGCGTGACTCACGAGTCAGCGCGATCACGACTCCGTACACCGCCACCACTGCGGAGACGCGGCTGCTGGTATCGACCGACAAGCACAGCGTGCTCGTGCAGGTCGGCATGCACATCAACTTCGCGGAGGCTCGCTCGCAATATGGCGGCATCCGCGGCGAGGTGCACTCGAACACGCTGCACATCACGGCGACCGGCGACGTCCCGCTCGCCTACGACTTCGACACGTATCTCGCAAGCGATCTCCGGCGTTCCGAGGTGGTCTCGCTGCCGCTGGCGCTGATCCTGCTCGTCATCGTCTTCACGACCGGGATCGCAGCGCTGCTCTGCCTCGGTGTCGGCATCTTCGCGGTGCTCGGTGGCGTCGGCGCTGCGCTCGCGCTCGCGCACGTGATCGACGTGTCGACGTACGCGGTGAACGTGGTCACGCTGGTCGGGCTCGGTATCGCGATCGACTACTCCCTGTTCATCGTCACGCGATTCCGGGAAGAGCTGGGATCGGGGAACAGCGTCGAGGACGCGCTCGCCACGACGATGGCGACCGCAGGGCGCGCCATCCTCTTCAGCGGCCTGACCGTCGCGATCGGCCTCGCCGGACTGCTCTTCTACACAGGAACCGCGCTCGTCTCGATGGGGATCGCGGGCGCGATCGTCGTCGCCATCTCCGTGCTGTACGGGGTGACGTTGCTCCCCGCGATGCTCGCCCTGCTCGGGAACCGCATCAACAGCATCCGCATCCCGATCCTGCAGCCCAAGGCTTTCGGCGAGGGCGCCTGGCACCGCCTCGCAACCTGGGTCATGCGGCGGCCGTGGCTCGTGCTCATCCCGACGGTCGCGATCCTGCTGGTCGCCGGATCGCCGTTCCTGGATCTGCGGCTCGCCAACAGTGACGTCACGCAATTGCCCACCACGGCCGAGGCGCGGCAGGGCGCGGACCTCTTGCAGGCGCAGTTCCCCGAGGTCGGCACGAACACCATCGCGGTCGTCGTTGATTTCACTCGCGGTGCTCCGACCAGCCCCAGCAATGTCGCAACCGCGTATGCGCTGAGCCAGAAGCTGTCGGCGCTCAAGGGAGTGACGTCGATCCGGAGCTACGTGACTGTGGACCCGACGCTCACGCTGGCGTCGTACCAATCGATATATGCGCAGCCCAAGTCCACGCTGCCCGCGGCGGTGCAGACGCTCCTCGCGAGTCTCACCGGACGGAGCATCGCTGTCCTCGACGTGGCCAATCCGTATTTCGTGACGAGCGACCAGGCGCACGCGCTCGTGAGGCAGATACGAGCGATCGACTCGATTCCTGGTGCAACGGTGCAGGTTACCGGCGACACCGCCTTCGATATCGACCTCGTCGACTACATGATCAATCACACACCGCTCGCGATCGGCTTCGTGCTCGTCACGACGTTGATCGTCCTCACGGTGCTCCTGCGGTCGGTGATCCTTCCCTTCAAGGCGGTCTTGATGAACGCACTCTCACTGAGCGCTGCGTTCGGCGCCCTCGTGTGGATCTTCGACCAGGGACATCTCTCGGGTTTCCTCGGTTTCACGCCCGGGCCGCTCGATCCGACGATTCCCGTGCTGCTGTTCTGCGTGGTGTTCGGCCTGTCGATGGACTATGAGGTGTTCCTGCTCACGCGCATGCAGGAGGCGTGGCTCCAGACTCGCGACAATCGCAGAGCGGTTGCCGACGGCCTCGAACGCAGCGGACGGCTCGTCACCGGCGCGGCGGCGATCATGGCGTGTGTCTTCCTCGCGTTCGCGCTCGCGAGTATCGTGACCATCAAGTCCATCGGCGTCGGGATGGCGGTGGCCGTGATCGCCGACGCGTCGCTTGTCCGCGCGCTTGTCGTGCCCGCGCTGATGCGCCTGCTCGGGAAGGCGAACTGGTGGGCGCCTCGATGGCTGCAGCGCCGGCAGCCGGAACACCAGGAGATCGCTCCCGCAGCCTGATGACCAGCGCGGCCACCCCCCGTCCGATCCTGCGTGGCTGGAGTCACGCCGCCACGGTTCCGGTCGCCCTTGCGGGCGCCATCACGCTTGTGGTTGTCAGTGGCGGTGACGTCGAGCGGCGCATCTCCCTTGCGGTGTATGGCGTTGCCCTGGTGCTGCTCTTCGCGGTGAGCGCGACGTATCACTGCGGGCCGTGGTCGGTGAGAACGCGGAACGTATGGCGCCGGCTCGACCACGCCACCATCTTCATCGCGATCGCAGGCACGTACACGCCGATCGTCGTCAATGTTCTGCGCGGCTGGCAGTCGATCGTGCTGCTCACGGTGATCTGGGTGCTCGCCGGCTCCGGCGTCATCGTCGCCACCACAGGGGTCCCGCTGCCGCGCGGCGTGGTCGTGGGGCTGTACATCGCGGTCGCCTGGACGGTCATCTTCTTCGTGCCCGCGCTCGCCGATCGGATCCACGGGAGCGGACTCCTCGTCATCGCGATCGGCGGCATCCTGTATCTCGCCGGGGCGATCGTGTACGCGCTCCGGTGGCCGAATCTCTGGCCGCGTGTCTTCGGTTTTCACGAGGTCTTCCATCTGCTCGTGATCGCGGCGAGCACCGTGTACTTCGTCTTCATCGCCGTCACGATCGCCGCACCGCGCTGAGGCGTCACGCGCCGCCGGCGCGAGTCAGGATCCGTCGCAGCGGCGATCGTCTACAGTCGGCAACCGCTCGTTGCAACGAAGCATCAGATCCTGACGCCCTGATTTCGCGGCTGTGTAACCGCTCACGCTGATCCTTGCGCCGCACGCAGCGCATTGATACGTTGGTGCGGACGGCAGGCGATCCGCAGCGAGGGATTGATCGAGCCGCAGGGAGGGTCTGGTCGCGAGCGGTCATCGCCCGCGCCGTTCTGGGAGGGCACCAATGATCATCTTCGGTTGGGGACGACGGACGTTCCACCACGCGGGAGCCGTCCTGTTTCAGCGCTGCCCGCATTGCAGCAATACGCGGTGGTTCCACTTGGTCACCGTGCGCCGCTGGCTGACGCTGTTCTTCATCCCGGTCATCCCGTACGAACAGCATCACATGCTGCTGTGCCCGACCTGCAACCGCGGCGTGCGGCTCGCCGGCGCGGAGCTCAAGCGCGCGAAGTCGCTGATCGCGCTCGCCGAGCTGTACACAACGAACGCGATCAACGGCCCCGAGTACCTGCGCCGTCTCCAGGAGAGCGGGGTTACGCCGTCCGCCGCTGCACAAGCCGCACCTCTGACGCTCGCGCCCACTCCAACCGCGGCGTCGGATGGCTTCGGGAGCATCCAGGTCACGACGCAGCCCGCGGCTCCGCCGATGCCGCCGGCGACTCCTGCATTCCGAGGTACGCGCATGAGCCGGACGGCCCAGGTCGTCCGAGTCCTCGTGCCGGTGGCCGTGATCGCGTTGGCAGCGGGCCTGTGGGTCTACACGAGCCAGAGCAACAGCACCAACGCGCAAACCACGACGTCCAGCTTCCAGACGGGTGACTGCGTCACCACGCCGACCGGCGGCACCGTAATCATCAGCGTCAGCTGCAGCGCCGCGCACGACGGACGGATCGACGAGGTCCTCAGCGGAGGCGCGACATTCTGCCCACCCGGCGACACGGAGCTGGCCGTTCTGCCACCGAATCCCGATCTCTGCGTGGACTTCAACGACCACACGCCGTAGTGGCGGCCGCACTCACCTGATCTGGCACTGCACGAGCGTCGTGACCGTCGCGCCCGGCGCCACCACGAGCGGCTGCACCACGGCGTTGCAGTCCCCTCCACCGCCAAGCAACGGGCTGGTCGCCGTCACTGAGTAGGAACCCTGCGGGACCCGGATCGAAAAGGCACCATTGGCGCCCGCGGATGCAGTGAAGACGGTGCCGGCCGCGTTACGGAGGACAACGGAGCCGGGAATTGGACGCGGCGTTCCTGGAGCAGCGCCACCAACTGTCTCGAGGGTGCCGATGACATTGCCGTAGCGCGAGGCGACACTGCGCGTGAATCTCGGCGTGATGAGAGTCCAGCTGGCACCTGCGTCGCTGGTCTGCCAGAAGCTGAAGGGTGCGGGGCGTGCGGTCGGAGTGCCCGTGTAGAGGCCGCTACTGATATCAACCGGCACCGCCCATCCAAGGGTGGCTGTCACGAAGTCCAGCTGGTCGATGTCCGAATCAGGGCCTGGCGCATCGTTGCCCTGCCCGGTAGGGTTGGCTGCTTGCCAGGAGCGCCCACCGTCATGCGTCGCAAACACCACCGCCGGGGGGTGCTCACCGGCGGTCAGACCGAGCGAAAACCCGTCGTTAGGGTTGATGAACTGCACGGAGCTGGCCGGAAGGTCGGCGCGTTGCGTCCATGTGCGGCCGCCATCGGTCGTGGCGAACAGGAAGGGTCTACTCACCGACGCCACCAGCACCCCATCGAGCGCCGAAACGAACTGAGGCGCGTTGAGCGTGCACTCTTCCGGACAGGCGAAGGGCTCCTGACTCCAGGTCGAGCCGCCGTCGTGGGTGACGGCAAGGAAGCCACCGCCGATGCAGTTGCCTGCGACCCACCCTGTTGTGGCATCGAGGAAAGCCATGCCGCTCATGACGCATTCCGCGGGAATGGCTCCGCGGCCCGCGGCCCCGGACGCGGGGGTCGTCTCCACCTGTGACCAATGCAGACCGCCGTCAACCGTCCGGAAGATGAAGATCGGAGATCCCTCGGCTCCGGTCTGCGTGTCGAAGAACCAGCCGTGCGTCTTGTCGACGAAGTCGACATCGCTCGCGGAATAGATGTCCTGCGCCGTTTCGTCAAGCGCAGTGAACGGCCGTCCCTTGGTCCACGTGACGCCTCCGTCGTCCGTCAGCCACGCCACCAGTTGATAGGTGCCAACGCGGTCGGGAGACCCAGCGGATGCGAGCACGCGCGCCGATTGCGCGTCGACCCACGCCACCTCGATAACGTGGAATGCGCCAAGCGGTGGCGGCACGATGTTCCACTCCTGCACACCCACACTGGTGTGCAGGATCAGACTGCCACCTCCCCATGCCCAGCCAGTCGTGGGAGTGAACATGTGGAGATTCCCGATGTACTGCGGTCCTGCTGCCAAGCCGGCAGTGGAGTTGGTGTTACCAGAGCGCAGGATCAAGGTGATCCCAACAGGCACGGCGATGACCAGAGCGACGATCACCGCGATTGCGGAAGTCAGCAGTGCGCGATTGCGTCGTGGTCGCCCGACTCCGCCGAGGCCTTGTTGTTGGCGGCGTTCCGCGCGCGGGTACGTGGCATAACCTGCAAGGTACCCGGCAAGCAACGAACCGAGATCCGCGTCGCGATCAGTCACGCTGCAACTCTTTCCTGAGCTTCGCGAGCGCCCGCGAGAGGTGGCTTGCCGCGGCGCCGGCGCTGCACCCCATGAGGTCGGCGCACTCGGTCAACGTGAAACCGCTCATGTAGTGCAGCGACACGACGGCCTTCTGCTGTCGACTCAACCTCGAGAAGGCGCGATGGAGATCGACGTATCTGCCATCGGCCCCGAGATGCATGTCGACCTGCGTGCGCGCCGCCTTCCGCGACAGCGCGGCAAGCGATCGGCCGAGCCAGCGCCGGCGTCGCAACGCCTGGTGCACGCAGATGGCGGTCAGCCATGCCCGGGTGTGCTCGGAATCGGTTCGCGTCGACCAGCCACGCCACGCGGCTGACGCAGTCTCCTGCACGGCATCCTCTGCATATCCGGGGTCGCCGAGGATTGAGAACGCGACGGCAAAGAGTCGTCCTCCCTCGGCGGCGATCAACTCCTCGAACTCGGCGGCATCGGGCGCCGATCGGTCGTGGATCACCCCGCAGCATTCTGCGGGAGGCTCAGAGGGTTGGCCATGCCCTTAAGTGCCCGCTCGACGGCGAACGCATTACAGGAAGGTGATCTGCGTGGATGGCGTCGTCCCACCTTGTCGACTGTCGACATTTCCGGCATCTCAGCGGCCGACCCGTCGTAACCGACTGCGAACGCTGCGTATCATCGAGACATGGTCCGTCGCCGAATGGGTCAGCGTGGCTGGGTCGTCGCAGCCGCCATCGCGATCGGCCTCGGGATCGCCGGCTGCTCCCCGGCCCCGTCACCAACAACGCCGACACCAACCAGCACGCCCACGCCGACGGTCGATGGTCTCGTGGTCGGCGGACTGGAGCCCTGCTCGGGAATCTTCTTCCCGTCTCCGCAGCCGTTTGCCGCCGGGACCATCGTTGTCCTGCGCGGTGTCGAGGGTGCAAACGGTGCGCTCCTGACAACGGTCGTCGCCACGCAGGTCGTCGGGTCAGGAGCGCTCTTCCACTTCAGTCTGCCGCCAGGGCAGTACGTGCTCGTCGGTCATTACACGGAGCCAACGTCCATCGCTCCCTGGGTGCCGATCACTGTGACGGCGGCCGCTACGACGAGCCAGAACATCCCCAATCGGTGCGCCTGACGCGCCGCAACCCGGTCGGTAAGAAATACGGGTCTTTCTAGCCTTTCTTTCTCATGGCCCTCACGATCGTGGCGCTGAGTGACCTGGTCGGCGGGACGCAGAATTGACACGGCGCGGCGACCGGTAGTGGCCCGTCTCAGTCGCGGGGCAGTTCGATCTCAGCGGCTGTAAGCAGAGTCGGAGCGGGACGCCTCGGTCGCGCCGGGACTCCCGCACCAGCGGCGGGAGGTTGCCGCTCGTCATACCCAGGAACAATCGGTCGCCGACTGCGGAGACTGAAAAAGAGCTCGCATCAGCCGCACGAGCCGACCCGGTTCGCGGGGTAGCACTGGTGCCACCCAGCCGGGGAGTTGTGTCTCGCTCGTTGGAACACCTTCACTCACTTCGCCAACCATCCTACGCACGCAGGGGGTGGGCTGCTTCTCACGGAACTCATCCGGTCGGATCCGCCGGCGTGAAACGTCCGACCTCTCCGCTGCCGAATTCGCTGAACCACATGGTGCCGTCGGGCGCCGCGACGAGATCTTCAGGCTCTGCAGTCGGCGAGTCGACGGTGTAGCGCACCACGCTTCCCTGTGCAGTCACGCGATCGATGGTGCCCGCTCCTTGCTCGGCGATCCACACGGTGCCGTGGTTGTCGAGCGCGACGCCCGTCGGCTGATTGAACGTGGTTGACAGCAGCGTGATATGCCCGCTGGTGTCGATGCGTCCAACGCGGCCGCCCTGCTCCTCGACGAACCACATGTCGTTCCCCGTCCCGTCGACGATGCGGAGCCCACCGACGGCGGGCAACAGCGGGTACTGGGTCACGACGCCGGACGGCGTCACCCGCGCGATGCCGTTGCTTTCAGCGACCCACAGATTGCCGTCCGGCCCCTGGACGATGCCGATGGGCTCGGTACCGCCCCCGAGATCCGCGGCTTTCGTCACTGCGCCGGAGGCGCTGATCCGGTCGACGACATCGCCGCCGTTCTCGGTCACCCACAACGAGTTCAGCGGTCCTGTGCAGATGCCGAGCGGCGTGCTACCCGGCTCGAGCGGCACCCGCAGCAGCGCACCATCGGTTGCGACGCGATCGACCTCGTTTGCATTGCGATCGGTGAACCACATCGATCCGTCGCCGGCAAGCACGACGCCGAGCCCCGGCGCACCCGGTCTCGGCAGCTTCGTTTCCGTCACTTGACCGCTCGGCGAGACTCGGGCAATCGCATCGCCACCCTCCTCGGTGGTCCACAGCGCGCCCTGCGCGTCGAGCGCCACACCGGTTGGAGATGCATTCTTGGTGGGGAGGGTCACGTAAGTTGCGCGCAGGGGTTGCGGGGCTGAATTGGCGGAAGGTCTCGACGTGGTCCGCGCGCTCGACGATCCGCAGCCGGCGATTGCAACGACTGTCGTAACCGCGAGAGATACGACGATGGTGCGAGTCGCCGGGAGGCCCCGCATGAGCCACCAGCACGAGGTTGTGAGATCGCGCCGGGCCGCCGGTGCGCGCGGGTGGACGCTCGATACAAGGACCTCTCCACTCACGTCGACAACCATCCTACGGGCAGGGACCGCATCAAGGCGGCTACCCTTGGCCCTCGCTCGTCGCGACCGGACCGCGGGCTCGATCAACCCACTGGCATGAAGCGGAGAGAGTTGTGAGTGACTGGACAGAGTTCAAGGTTCGCGAGGGCATGTCCATCTCGGCGCGTTCGTCGGTCCGAGAGATTCCGGAAGTGGTTCAGTTCTTCGGAGCGTTCCTTGCCGAGAACGACGCCGCGCTCGCTGAACCATTTCGCGGTATCACGACGGATGGGGTGGTCATCGCCCGCGAACGGGTTCGGGCAGGGGTGCCCACCGAGGCGATGCGTGAGGCGGCTGCAGCGTTCCTCGATGTGCTGGATGCACCAACACGCTCGCGACTGAGCTTCCCGTTCGAGTCGAATGAATGGCGCGCGTGGTTCAACCCGCATATCAACGTGTACCGACACGGGGTCATGCTCGAAGAGCTGTCCACCGTTGCACGCGACGCATTCCTCGAGTTGCTCCGCGTCACGCTGTCGAGTCGTGGCTACGCGCAGGCGCGCGACATCATGCGCCTCAACGACCTCCTTGCCGAGGTGACCGGCCGTCACGATGACTACGGAGAGTGGCCGTATTTCGTGTCCATCTTCGGCGTGCCCTCCGCAGACGCACCGTGGGGATTCCAGTTCGACGGTCACCATCTGGTGATCAACTGCGTGATCGTCGGCGATGAGGTGGCGATGGCACCGCTCTTCATGGGTTCGGAGCCATGTACCGGCCGCCCCGGTCGATTCGCCGGGATCCGAGTCCTCGACGTTGAGGAACGTGTCGGCCTCGACCTCATCCGCTCGCTCGATGTCGACCAGCAGCAGGTTGCAATCCAGCACGCCTCGATCCTCCCGGATGCGATGCCGCCTCACCTGCGTCACCCGGTTGACAACCTGACGCAGGCCGGGGCGTTCCGCGACAACGCGGTGATTCCTTATTGCGGAATCCGCGCCGACCGCTTCACGGACGCGCAGCGCGCCCGATTGGTGGATGCGATCAAGGCATACGTAGGCTGGGCGAGCGACGGATATGCAGCAGTGAAGATCGATGACGTCGCGAGGCATCTTGACGAGACCTGGTTCGCGTGGATGGGCGGCACTGGTCCCAGCGACCCTTTCTACTACCGGCTGCACAGCCCCGTCGTGCTCATCGAGTTCGAGCATCTGCCGGGTGTGGCGTTCGACAATCCCGAGCCGTCGCGGCATCACATCCACACCATCATTCGAACGCCGAACGGCGGTGACTACGGCGCCGACCTCCTGGGCGAGCACCACGCGCGCTTCGACCACTAGGGACGAGGTCCGGCTGAGGCGATCGAGGGTGGGATAAGACGCCTGGATGGGGGGAACTACGGCGTGTTCCCGACCACTGGGCCGCGTCGTCATGCGAGGAGTGCGGTATGCCCTACGTGTTAGTGCCGAAGATGGCGATAACATTGGGTGCCATCACTTTGTCCGTGTTGATCGCAGGCGTGGGCGAACAGGTGTTTGGTACAATATGGCGATGGAAGCGTTCGCCGTCCCGGATGCGAAAGACGCCGTGCATGCGGCGGTCGATGCGCTGGTTGACGAGTCCATCGAAGGGTTCTCGACGCACGCGCTCGGCGCCGACGTGGTCGACATCCGGCGCG